>PLYV01000090.1 GCA_003151855.1 Limisphaerales bacterium
CACCCTCCCGCCACTGTCACGCTTCCCGCTTCCGCCAGTTTTTGAATGCGCTTTCGCGCGCGTCGCGCTGTCTCCCGATCAGGTGAGGCGCGCGGCGACGGCAGGGTGACGGTCATCGGTTTGAAAAAAAATGAAAATTAAAAAAATGATTTTGGGAATTGAGGCGGCGGCTCTTGCGAGTGTCCGGCCTTCGGCGGTGTTGAAAAACGGCAGTCCAGCGAAGGAGGTTTTATGATTTTTCTCGAACAGCAGAAATTTCTTTTAGGAAAAATTGTGGCGACGCCAGCCGCGTTGCAGTCGCTTTCGGTCGAGGACATTTGCCGAGCGATTGACCGTCATGTGTGCGGCGAGTGGGGCATGGTCAGCGAGGACGACCGAGCCGAGAACGAATTTGCGTTGCGGCATGGTTTGCGCGTCATGTCGGTTTTTGAATCGAAGGGTGGAGTTCGATTTTGGGTTTTGAGCGAGGCCGACCGCAGCGTGACGACCGTGCTTTTGCCGGGAGATTATTGATGCAAACGTCGCGGATTCTTCATGTGGACGCGGATAATTTCTTCGCATCATGCGAGGGGATTTTGTCGCCCGCGTTACACGGACGCGCTTTGATTGTTGCCGGTGGTCGTCGGCAAAATGGTTTTGTTTTGTCGGCGAACCGCCGCGCGAAGCAGTTTGGCGTTAAGTCCGGCATGGCGTGTTTTATGGCGCGGCGATTGTGTGCCGAGTTGGTCGTTTGCCCCGCGCGCGTGGACGAATACAAAATTATTTCGGCGCAGATGTTCGCCGCGATGAATCGTTTTTCGCCGTTGGTCGTGCCGGTGTCCATTGATGAAGGATTTTTGGATTTGTCCGCCGAGGTTGACGGCGCGGCACGGTGGCGCGAGTTGAGCGCGACGATTTTGCGCGAGGTTGGCTTGGCGCTGTCGGGCGGGTTGGCAAATTCGCGCTGGCTGGCGAAGCTGGCGACGGACGCGGCGAAGCCGGGGTTTTTGGAGGTGAGCGCCGGCACGGAGAAAGATTTTTTGGCCGCGCGTGACCTCCGCGAGTTGAGCGGCATCGGCGAGAGCCGCGCGCAAGCGCTGGCCGCTTTGGGCGCGCGGACTTTCGGCGACGTGGCCGCGCTGCCCTCGATGCTGCTCCGCCAGCGTTTCGGCATTTGGGGGCAGAAATTGTTTTTGTTCGCGTCCGGGCAGTGGCCGGAAAGACTGGTGGCCGAGGTGCGGACGCGCACGATGATTTCGCGGCAGAAAACTTTTCCGTTCGACGTGATTGATTATGGTCGCGTCTTGCAATTCGGCTTGGCCGAGGTGAAAAAGTTGATGGCCGTTTTGCGCCGCGAGCAGCTTTCGCCGCGCGAGTTAGGCGTCGTTGTGCGGTTCGCCGATTTCAGCGAAGTCCGCGCCGAGCATCGTTTCCGCGTGGCGCAGGAGCGCGACGAAATCATTTGCGCGATGTTCGCCGCGAAGTTCCGCGAGTGCGTGAGCGGCCAGACAAAATCGGTGCGCCAGCTCCGCGTCGCGCTTTGGAATTTGTCGCCGCAATCGGCGCAGGGTTTGCTTTTTCCGTGAGGCTTGCGGCGCGTTTTACTTTTTTCGTTCAAGTCCGCCGCTGTCTAGCGTCACCGGCTTTGGCTTTTTCCACCGCTCGACTTCCTCCATCCAGCTTTGGAATGACGCGTTCACCTCGGCTTTGCTTTTATTCTTCAAACTCGTAAAACCGCCGAGTTCGGCTGGTTTGCCTTCCCCTTCCTCCCATAGCCGGGTGCCGTCCCACCAAATCCAAATCCGGCGGCTGCTCCCCACCAGCTTCACGCTGTAACACATCACCCCCGCGCGCCCGCGCCAGATTACCTCTTTTACACTGAATCCATTGAGCTTGATTTCCTTCAACGTGTCCGGCAGTTCCTGCAATCCGTGCGAGTAAATTTCAATCCGGTCAATGACCCGGTGGAACAACGCCCGCAGCGACATCCGCGCCTCTCGTCCTTCGGCCACGAGCAATTCCATGACCCTCCGCCCTTCCGCTTCAAAACTATCCCTTATGTATTGTGCGCGGCGATCCTGCTCCATCACCGCCGTCAACTCTTTCGCCAGTCGCCGCGACTTGGTTTCCCGCATAGTTATTTGATCCCACACCATCGCCGACTGCTTGCCGCCTTCCATCGCCTTGATCAGATTCGCCAGCGCCGTGTCGTTTTCTTTTTTCTCATTTTCCAGCAGCGCAATCCGCGCCGACTCCGCCGCCGGCGTTTCCGGCATCGCTTCCGCAAAGTCTATGTCCGCCATGAAGCCCAAAAAATGCTTCTCAAAATCGTTGTAGTGGATGCTGCTGCCCGACAGCGGACGCGGACCCGGCTTCTCGCCTCTGTCGATTGCTTTCTGCCGTTCCAGATACAGCGGATCGACCGTGGCATAATCGCTCGACAGATAGACGTAGTTCTTTTCCTTGTTCGTCAGGAAAAACTTCATCGGGAAATCGGGGTGGTATCCGTCGAACAGCAGTCCCGTAAATAGGTTATTGGCGTCCGATTGAGGACCCGCATTGAACGTCTTGATTGCCTTCGGCTGAATCGCCAGCCACGTCGCCTCATCAATCACGGCGGGGTAATAGTTTTTGATTACTTCGCCCGGCTGCTCTTTCCGTTGTTGCAGTTGCAGTTCCCCCAGCAGTGCGCGCGATTTCACGAGTTCCAAAATGTAATTGTCCCGCCAGCATTTCGCCCATGACCAGGTCGGCACTTTTTCGGCGTCCAGCATCCGGGCAATCTCACGTTTGCCTTTGCCCTCTTTCACCAGTTTGATAATCCGCTTTACGAGCTTGACCCGCTCCGGGATTGGTTCAAACCCGGTTTTGTCCTCTTTCAGCTTGAGCCAGGACGGACAATTTTTCGTCAAAACCTCCTTGCCCGCGATGGCCAGTTTGCGTTTTTGCGCCCAATTCTGCCGCGTAAAATCACTCTTGCGCGTAGATTCTTCATGCGCACGCTGCATCACGGCGAATGAGCAGATTATCGTGGCAAAATCGTCAATCGTTTTTTGGGTGTGGATTTTCCCATCTTCCAACGTAATGACATCCAGTCCCAACTCGATGATTTCGGCGAGCTTGTTGTAGGCGACGCGCGGGGGCAAACGCGAAAAACGATCCAAATTCTCCAAAATAAGCACCGTGTTTTTGGTTTCGATTTTGCCCGCCTTGAGCGCCACGATCAGGTCGCCCAGCCGCCCGCGTTCAATGTTTTTCCCCGTCCACCCGGACACGCCTAAATCTTCGTAGCGCGTCTCGTTGAGGATCAGGTTGTTTTTCTTGCAGTATTCCTGCGTCCGCTCCAACTGGCGGCGGTGGGAATCCCCGCCCGCTTGCTCACCTTGCTTTGCAGATGAGAAGCGGATATAGCTAATGGCATGAGTTTTCGATTTCACTATTGCTTCGGCGTTCATAATAATGTGATTTACTTGTTTTGTAAATCACCCGCCCAATAGTGAAAATCTGTGGCTAAACAAATTTTGTGAAACTTCTTTTCTCCGAACAAAACTCCGACTACGAAAACTACCAGTTTCCGTATGCCATCTGGGCGCTGCCCGAAGACGGCGAGACGCCGGCGGATATTTTTGAAGCTGGTTTTCTGCCGTCGTCGCGCGACCTCGACCGGTTTTACCTGTGCCGCCAGGTGCGCGTGAATCTGGCGAAATTCTCGCCGTCGTCCGAGAACCGCCGGATTTTGCGCAAGGGCAAGGGTATCGGCGTCGAGCTGGTGCCGCGCGAAAAATTTGACTACACGCCGGAACGCCGCGCGTTTTTCAAGACCTACGNNGACGTGATGAGTTTCGAGCGGCTGGACGCGTTGTTCGCCGCGCCGATCATCTCGCACCTGCTGGTGTTCACGGACACGGAGACCGGCAAGGAAATCGGCGTGGCCACGCTGTATCTCGAAGGCAAGGCGCTGGCGTTTTACTACTACGCGTTTTACGACCTGAATTATTACGCGCGCAACCTCGGTATGTTCATGATGACGTCGGCGGTGGCGCTGTTCGCCGAGCACGGCAAGAAGCATCTTTACCTCGGCACCTGCTATTCGGATGCGGCGCTTTACAAGACGCAGTTCGCGGGCGCGGAATTTTTCACCGGCTTCCGCTGGTCGGACAATTTGAAGGAATTGAAATTTCTGCTGCACCGCGACCAGAAGGACCTGCGTCAGCATCTGCTGGAAACGGAAACTTACCGCGACGAATTTTACAAGGGCAGTCTCGAAAAAATCACCGCCGCCAGCGCGTTCCGCGTGAAGGTGAACTGAAATCCTCCCCCAGAAGACATCTTCAGAAGCATTGATCGCAAGCTCTGGGCTGATGCCGGTGAACTGAAACCCTGTTGCCAGTTAATTTTTTGGCACGGCTTTCTGAAGGTCGGCGGCGTTTTCTTTGGCGACCAAGGCGTGACGGTGAAGGCTGGTGCGCGCGACGGGAGTTGAACCCATAACCTTCGGCTTCGGAGACCGACGCTCTATCCAGTTGAGCTACGCGCGCAGAAAAGCGCGGCGGTCATTATGCGCGGTTTGCGCGGCGCGGCAAGCAAGATTGCCGGCCAGTTTCCGGATGATTGTGATTTGCCGAAAAACTCGACCGGCGGACTTTTTGCGGTAGATTGGCGCACGTTTCATGCACGAGACCGACAGCCAGGAAGATTCGACCCTGACGCCGACGCTGCCCGCCGCCGCGAGCCAGCGGACCTACGGCGTTTTCCGCAACGTCGATTTCACGCGCTATCTCATCGCGCGCTTCATCGCGGCGTTGGGAATGCAGATGATGGTCACCGCGCTCGACTGGGAACTTTACAAACGCGCGCACTCCGGCCTCGCGCTCGGCTTCGTCGGACTGTCGCTGATGATTCCGATGATCCTCTGCACGCTGCCGGCAGGACAGGTGGCCGACCGGTTCAACCGCAAAAAAATCATCCTCGGCTCCACGCTCCTGCTCGGCGGCGCGAGCCTTGGCCTGACGCTCACCTCCGCGTTCATCGCACTGGGCCAAAATCTCGCGACGTTCCAATTCTTCGCCTATTCGCTCATCGTCGTCATCGGCATTGGCAGAACGTTTCTGTGGCCGGCCAGCGCGGCGTTTGTGACCGCGCTCGTCACGCGCGAGGAACTGCCGCGCGCCATCACCTTCAACAGCGGCGCGTTCCAGCTTTCCTGCGTGCTCGGCCCGTCGGCGGCGGGCGTGCTCATCTGGCTCACGCACGGCGCGTGGCTGGTGTATGCCATCAACGCCCTGTTTGCCCTCATCGCCATCGCGCTCATCATTGGCATCCGGCATGAACACAAATTGCCGCCGCGCGAACCCGTCACGCTCAAGAGCCTCATCACCGGCTTCGATTTCGTGTGGCACAACAAAATCATCCTCGGCATTTTGTCGCTGGATATGTTTGCCGTGCTGCTCGGCGGCGCGGTGACGCTGCTGCCGATCTTCGCGGAGGAAATCATCCCGCTGCACAACGGCGCGGAAGGCGTGGGCCTCGGCCTGCTGCGCGCGGCCATTCCTGTCGGCGCGATTGTCTGCGTATTTTTTCTCGCGCACCGGCCGCCGCTGCAGAAAGCCGGACGCGCCATGCTGTTGTGCGTCGCCATTTTCGGCGTGGCGACGGTGCTGTTCGGGCTGGTGAACAGCCAGTGCCTCGGAAAATATTTTCCGACCGCGTCCGGCGTGTGGTTCTGGCTCGCGTTCGGGCTGATGGTTTTGAGCGGCGCGGTGGACAACGTCAGCGTCGTCATCCGCGCGACGCTGGTGCAGCTTCTGACGCCGGACGAAAAGCGCGGGCGCGTCTCGGCGGTGAACAGCCTCTTCATCGGCACGTCCAACGAACTGGGCGGCTTCGAGTCCGGTGTGACGCAGCATCTCTTCGGGCCGGTGCTGGGCAACACCATGGCGACCGGCGCAATATTATCCACGGTGGTCGGCGGGTTCGGGACGATGCTTGTCGTGCTCGCGGTGGCGTGGATCTGGCCGGAAATCCGCCGCTACGGCAAGCTGGCGTGATTCATTGCCACAGAGACACAAAGCGCACAGAGTTTTTGTGAAATATATTTCTCTGTGTCCTCTGTGACTCTGTGGCTAACACGCGGTTCAACTTGACGTGGCGGGCAAAGCGGTTTTTCATTCCGGCATGAAAAGAATTTTGTTCGCCGTTTTGCTGGCCGTCTTCACCGCCACCGTCGCCGTCCGCGCACAGGACAGCGGCACCCAGCAGCAGATTGATAAAATCTTCGGCATGATCCAGGACGTGCAGGCCGCGCAGGAATTGCAGACCAAAAAGATGGCCGCGCTGGAAAAGGACATCGCCGACCTGCGCGACAAGGTCAACACGCCCGCCGCCAATCCCGACAACGCCAGCGCCGCCGACCTGAAAAACCTCGCCGAAAAGGTGCAGGAGATTGACAAGAAACGCGCCGCCGACCGCGAACTCATTCTCAACCAAATCAAAGACCTCGGCAAATCCGTCGCCGGTGCGCCGGTGAAGCCCGTCAAGAACAAGGTCACGCCGCTGCCGCCGGAGGGCGACACGGCGACTGCCGGCGCGCCGCAGACGGGGCATAATTACATCGTGCAGAAGGGCGACACGCTGCCGGCCATTGCCAAGGCGTATCGCGAGCAGGGCGTGAAGGTGACGACGACGCAAATCCTCAAGGCGAACCCCGGCATAGATGCGAACAAGATCCTGATCGGCCAGAAAATCTTCATCCCGGATCCGAATGCGAAGTGAGCGCCGCCGGATGCCCCGTCATCCGCGAGATTGGTCGAGGCAAGTCGCCGCGCCGCTTTGGTCGAACCGGATTTTCTTCACTGCCCGCGCAAAAACGTATCCGCGAGCGAACCTTTTTCCGTCTGCATCACCGTGCCGGGCGTAATGTGGTGGCGCGTGAACCAGCCTTCCTTCGTTTCCAAGGCAAAGATTATGTCATTGCGTGCAGAAAAAACGCTGTTGGTATCGTTTTGTTCAAGATGGTGAATTTCCTGAATGATGCCGTCGCTTGTAATATATGCGACGGAGATGGATTCTGGACAATTTTTCATCCAGAAAGCCGCCTTTTGTGGGTATCGCAAGTTAAACAACATGGCGTCCGTTTCCTGAATGTTTGTGCGGAACATCATCCCGGTTTGGATTTCCTCGCCACTTAACGCCATTTCGGCGTCGAGCGTTTCCGCGCCGAGATAAATCTTCATCGTGCGCAACTTGGGCTGGGCTTGTTTAGGCAGGCCATCATCAACAGGTTGTTTGCAGCCCACTGCCAGAAACGCTGCGAGCAATAGCAGTGGAAGGAATTTGAACAACTTCATCCGCCCAATGTGCCGGACTCGCGGCGGGTTTTCAACCGTTCAAATCCTCCTCATTCTCATCGACATCCTCATTATCTAAAAAGCGAGGAGGAGGAGGAAAAACCACCGCAAGCCGCCGACAACAAACCGCAAACGGCCAACAGCCCCGGCCCGCGCCGGCGGATAGACTTTGACGGATTGGCAGGAAGGATTATTTTGTTCTCGTTGTGACAACCAAAGCAAAGCCCGTTTCGCTCGTCCGGCTGGACGAATTGCCGCCGCGCGTCTGTGCCGTGGTGCGCAGCGTCACGACCGAGGACGAGGACACGCAGCGGCTCAAAACGCTCGGCGTCTGCGTCGGTCGCCGCCTTGAACTCGTCCGCGTTGGCGATCCGCTCATCCTGAAAATCTTCGGCTCGCGCCTCGGTCTGTCCGCCGAACTCGCCATGCGCGTCATGGTCGAAGTCTGCCAGCCCGGCCATTGCGCTCTACGCGAAGAGAATTGCGCATGAGCGATTGCCATGACACCACGCCGGAAGCTGCGGCGCATTCCCATCACGCGTTCACGCTCGCGCTCGTCGGCAATCCGAATGCCGGCAAAACCACCTTGTTCAACGCGCTCACCGGCCTGCGCGCCAAGACGGCGAATTTCCCCGGCACGACGGTCGAACGCAAAGTCGGCCGGCTGCACCTCGACCACAAACAGATTGTCGTTGTGGATTTGCCGGGGCTTTACAGTCTCGACAGCAAATCGCCGGATGAAAAACTCGCCGCCGACGCGTTGCAGGGAAAACTGGAGCACACCGCGCCGAACGCCGCGCTGGTCGTCGTGGACGCGACGAACCTGGAGCGGAATCTTTTTCTCGCGAGCCAGATTTTGGAGCTGAAAATTCCCGTCGTCGTGGCGCTAAACATGATGGACATGGCGCGGCGCGACGGCATCCACATTGACGTGACGAAGCTGCGCGATGAACTCGGCGTCGTCGTCGTGCCGGTTTCGGCGCGCAACGGCGAGGGCGTTGAGGAATTAAAACGCGAACTGGACCGGCTCGTGAAAGGCGCGATGCCGGAGGCGGTGGATCACGTTGACCCGAACTGCGCGGGCTGCACCGGCTGCACGTTTCAGGCGCGCTACGAATGGACGGAGCAGATTTCCACGCGCGTCATGGACGCCGCGCTCATCCAGCGCTCGGCGTGGACGGACCGGCTGGACGACTATTTCACGCATCCGGTCACCGGCGTGGTGGTGTTTCACGTCGTGATGCTGGCGCTGTTCGCGCTGATCTTCTGGGCGGCGCAAATCCCGATGGAGCTGATTGACCATTTGTTTTCCGGCATCAAATCGTGGACGGTCTCCATTTTGCCGGCGGGCGATTTGCAAAGCCTCGTGTCAGACGGAGTCATCGGCGGCGTTGGCGGCATCCTGGTTTTCCTGCCGCAAATCTGCATTTTGTTTTTTGCGCTGTCGCTGTTGGAAGACACCGGCTACCTGTCACGCGCCGCGTTTGTGATGGATAAAATCATGCGCACGCTCGGCCTGCCGGGGAAGGCCTTCGTGCCGCTGCTCTCGGCGCACGCCTGCGCGATTCCGGCGATCATGTCCACGCGCGTCATCGAAAATCCACGCGACCGGCTGGTGACGATTCTGGTCACGCCGCTGATGGCCTGTTCCGCGCGCATTCCGGTGTATGCGATGGTGACGGCGTTGTTGTTTCCGCATTCGCCGCTGAAAGCCGCACTGGTTTTCACCGGTGCTTACGCGACGGGCGTGGCGGCGGCGCTTGGCATGGCGATGATTTTCCGCCGGACAATTCTGCCCGGCGAAAGCAAGCCGCTGATGATCGAACTGCCGCCATATCGCGTGCCGGGGCTGCGCGTGGCGCTGCTGCACACGTTCGACCGCGCGAAAATTTTTGTGAAGCAAGCCGGGACCATCATCCTCGCAATTTCATTGGTTTTGTGGGCGCTATCGTATTATCCCAAATCCAGTCCGCCGGCCGCCGCCGTGACGATGACCGCGCAGGCGGCACAATTGGAAAAGTCCGGCGACACGAACCAGGCGGCGCAATTGCGCGACACCGCCGGCCACCTGACCGCGCAGAATTCGCTGCAAAACTCCTTCGCCGGAAAGATCGGCCACGTCATCGAGCCGGTCATCGCGCCGCTCGGTTACGACTGGCAGATCGGCATCGGCATCATCAGCTCGTTTGCGGCGCGCGAGGTCATCGTCTCGACGCTGGCGATTGTTTATGGCGTGGGCCGGGACGCGGCGGAAAACAACCAGTCATCGCTTTACAGCACGCTGCGACAGGCTAAGCGCACGGACGGCACACCGATTTTCAACACGGCGACGTGCGCGAGCCTGCTGGTGTTTTACATTCTCGCGGCTCAATGCCTCTCAACCACGGCGGTGGTGCGGCGCGAGACGAACAGTTGGAAATGGCCGCTGTTTCAGATCGCCTACATGACCGGTCTGGCCTACCTCGCGGCGTTTATCGTCTATCAGACCCTTCGGCACCTCGGCCACGCATGAGCGGCATGCCCTTGCCGTTCAGGCTGGGCGTGCCGGTGAAATTGAACGGCGAAAGCGGCGGAACTTCGCGCCCGCTGGATTCCCGCCAGCCTGCTGCTGATAATTAAAAACAGAAAGAACCATCACCAATCCGTCTCGCGGTAGTCCTTCAGAAATTTTCCCCAGACGTGCGTGCTGGTGTTGATGCCGGCGATGATCGGGTCCACGATGCGCGCCGCGCCGTCCACGATGTCCAGCGGCGGATGGAAGCGATGTTCCGCCACCTTGCGCTCGGCGATGTGCGCCGGGTCCTCGTCCGTCACCCAGCCGGTGTCCACGGCGTTCATGTGGATGCCGTCCACGTGATAATCGGCGGCGGCGGTGCGCGTCATCATGTTGAGCGNNCCACCGCCGAGACGTTGACGATGTGTTTGTCGCGCTCCGGCGTGCGGAGCATGAGCGGCTTGAGCCGCGCGTTGAGGATGAACGGCGCGATGGCGTTAACGAGCTGCACTTCGAGCAGTTCCACCGTGGGCACTTCGTGCATGAGGAAACGCCAGGAATTGCGCTCGCGCAAATCTACCTGCTGCAAATCCTGGTCGAGTTGGCCGGTGGGGAACAAAGCCTTCTGCGCTTCGAGTTCGTCCGGCAGCATGGGAATCTGCGACAACTCCGCCGCGTGCGTGATGCCCGCGACCTGCGACATTTTTTTCTGCGCCACCAGCGCGTCGCCTTCGGGCAACAAATGATAACCGCGCAAGCCTTCGTAAGCGCCAAGCAACTTGGCCGCGTCCGCTGGCAGGTCGTGCAACGACCCATTCTCGCGTTCCATCATGTGCGCGTAAAAATCCGGCGGACGCCGCACGGTCTGGCAGGCATTGTTCACGATGAAATCCAGCCGCTGGTATTTCGTCATCACGTGCTTGCAAAACGCCTCCACGCTCGGCGTGTGGCGCAAATCGAGTCCGAAGATCTCCAGCCGGTGACCCCATTCCTTGAAGTCGGGTTCGGCGGCGTAACGCATCGCGGAATCACGCGGGAAGCGCGTCGTCACGATGAGCTGCGCGCCGCAGCGAAGCAGCTTGATGCCGGCCTGATAACCGATCTTCACGCGACCGCCGGTGAGCAGCGCCACGCGCCCGCGCAGGTCGGCGAGTTCGCTGCGCTTGGAATAATTTAATTCCGCGCACATCGGACAAAGCTGGTCGTAGAAATGGTGGATCTGCGAGTAATCCTTTTTGCAGACGTAACAATTCTGCGGCTCGATGGCCTCGTGAAAATCGGGATTGTCGGTGACTTCCTGCGGTTCGCCGAGCTGCGGCGGAAAATAATTCGGCGTGGTGAACACCGGTTTACGACGGAGTTCGCGGATGCCGGTTTGATGCAGCGTTTTGTCGGCGGCGGATTTTCTAGCCTCTTTGCGCTGCTTGACCTTGGCCTTGACCAGCTTCCGGCGCTGGGTCAAATCCGGGCAATACAGATCGCCGGCGGCCTTCATCAGCCGCGTGTGGTCGGCATTGGAAAGCCCGGCGAGCAGCGCGCGGTCGGCGGCGGCTTTTTCGATCAGCGCAATCGCGGCGTGGAGCTGCTCCGGCGTCGGTGGATGTTTCTTGTCGGCGGACATTTATTTGGCCACGCAGCATAGCAGCCCCGCGCAGGGCGGGCGAATCAAAAGCACGGTGTTACGCATCAACGGCGGCGCTTGGAAAAAGAACTGCTGCCGCTGGCTCTCAGCAACGGTCGCTGCGAAGTCGGCAGTTGCGAACCGGAAGTGCGGAACATCGGCTTGGATTCCTGCGCGCGTGAATCTTCCCGCCGCGATTGCCCCGGACGGGAATCTGACCGCTGTGATTGACCGGGACGCGAATCCGTCCGCTGCGAATTTTTCCAGTGAGATTTTCCCGAAGGCGCGGACTGCGGACGTTTGGTTTCCGGGCGGAACGGCGCGGATTTTTTCTGCGATTGAAATGGCTGCGGACGCGCCGGCTGCTGCGGGCGCGAAGCTTGCGGACGCGACGGAGCCGCTTTCCGCTCCTCGACCGCGAGACGGAAATCCACCTGTTTCTTGAAGCGATCCACCTTGGCCACCTGCACGGTGAGCCGGTCGCCCAGCCGGATCATGCGGCGCGTGCGACGGCCAACCAGATTGCGCCGAGCTTCGTCGAACACATAAAAGTCGTCTTCAATCGTGGACAGCGGCACGAGGCCGCTCATCGCGAGGCCGGGCACATCCACGAAGAAACCAAAGTTCCGCACGTCGGTCACGAGCGCGGGATATTTGATCGGCTCGCCGGATTCCAATTGCGCGTTGAGGAAGGCGAACAACTTCACGTCCTTGCTGTCGCGCTCGGCGTCGGCGGAATTGCGCTCCGTCACGGAAATATGTTCGGCAATTTCCTTGAGCGCGGCACCCTTCACCGCGTTCTTGTCGAACAGCGCGCGATGCACCACAAGGTCGGCGTAGCGGCGGATGGGCGAGGTGAAGTGCGTATATTTCTTCTTCGCCAGACCGTAATGGCCGAGCGGCTCGACGGAGTAACACGCCCGCATGAGCGACTTGAGAAAACCAATCTTCAGCGCCGAGCCAATCGGGATGGTGCCGAGCTTCGCCAGCAGTTTCTGCACTTCGGCTGGCTGGCTCAGGTTGCCGCACTGGACATTGTGCGCCATGACTTCCTGCCGGTATTCCTGCAACCGGCGCGGTTCCGGCTCCTCGTGGATGCGATAGATCGCCGGCGTGCGCAACGTCATCAGACGCGTCGCCACGGCCTCGTTCGCGAGCAGCATGTATTCCTCGATCAACTGATGAGACACGTCGTTCTCATTTTTCTCGATGCGCAACACCTTCCCCTGCTCGTCCAAACGGATTTTGGTTTCGGGAAAATCCAAATCGAGCGAACCGTTCTTGAACC
Source organism: Limisphaerales bacterium (assembly GCA_003151855.1). GTDB lineage: Bacteria > Verrucomicrobiota > Verrucomicrobiia > Limisphaerales > UBA11358 > UBA11358. The sequence continues at coordinate 12,729 of PLYV01000090.1, forward strand.
GGTGCTTGCGGATCTTCTGCGCGAGTTGATGCGCCTGATGCAGCATTTGTTCAATCGGCTCGTCCGCCGGCTCGCGTTGCAAAATCGCCAGCACCTGCTGATAGCTGAAACGTCGCTGCGAATGGATGACGGCAGAATGGAACTTGGTGTTCAGCACGCGGCCATCGTTCGACACAAGAAATTCAACGCACTTCGTCAGCCGGTCCACATTCGGCTTGAGCGAGCACAACTCATTGCTCAACGCCTCCGGCAGCATCGGGATGACGCGGTCCACGAGGTAAGTGGAGTTGCCGCGTTTGCGAGATTCTTCGTCGAGCGCGGTGCCGGGCTTGACGTAGTGCGACACGTCCGCGATATGCACCCACAAACGCCATTGCTCCGGCGACACGCGCTCCAAACAGATAGCATCGTCAAAATCCTTCGCGTCGTCGGGATCAATCGTGACGACGTTGTGCGCCCGGCAGTCGAGCCGGTCCGCCAGATCTTTTTCGTGAACCACATTGCCGATGGCGTGCGCCTCGTGCAGCACGGCCTTGGGGAAATGCAGCGGCAAATTGTATTGGCGCAGCACAGACAGCATGTCCACACCCTCCTCGTCCGGCGCGCCGAGCACCTCGATGATTTCGCCTTCGGGATTGCTGTGGCGCGATTCCCATTCACGCAACTCAACGACCACTTTATCGCCCAGATTCGCCTTCCGGCCGACATCGCGCGGCGGCGTCACATAGACATCATGCGGAATGCGCGGATCATCCGGGATGACGTAAAGAAACTGTTTGCTCTGCGCCAGCGTGCCGACGATCTGCGTGCGCTGGCGTTCGAGAATGCGGACGACCGTGCCATTCTCCTGATCACCGTCGCGAAAATTTTTCCGGCGCACATCGCGGCGCACGAGCACGCGGTCCTCGTGCAACGCTGTGCCGGTGGCGCTTTCGGCAATGGAAATTTCCTTGAGGCTCGCATCATCCGGCTGGAGAAAGCCGCGGCCCGACCGGTTCATGCGGATGCGTCCGGGAATCAAATCGGCGTCACTGGCCAGCGCGTAACGCGCGCCCTTGATGCAGGCGATCTCGCCGTCACGCTCCAGTTTGCGCAGCGTGCGCTGAAATTCCGGCTCCTGCTCCGGCGTCACGCGCAGGTGGCGCGACAAATTTTCCGCGCTCAACGGAACGTAATCTTTTTGTTCCAGCAACCGGATGATTTGGTCTCTCATGGTTTTGCTTTTGGTTTTGTTCCCGGAATCCAGGTTTCATTGTCCAGCAGTTCGATGCCCGGCTTGGTGAAGCCGATGCGGCGCGTCTTGTAAAGTTTGCCGAGCGCCTGCTTGAATGCCTTCTTGCTCACGTTGAAATTCTGCCGGATGACGACCGGTGAACTGTCGTCGTCGAACGGCAATTTGCCGCCGCTCATTTTCAGCGCGGTCACAATCAAATCCGTCAGCGGCGCGACGCGCTTGTAGCCGGAAGCGTCGAGGCTCAAGTCAATTTTCCCGTTCGGACGGACGGTGCGGACAAAGCCCTTCAATCGTGCGCCGATCTTGAGCGCCGTCGCAAGCTGGTCTTTGTAGAGCAATCCGAAATGCGCGTTGTCCACGATGGCGTTGTAGCCAAGCGGCGTTTTGGACGTGATGAAAATGCTCACCGGCTGGCCGTCGCGATACGCGGGCGTGTCGCGGTTCAGGTGGCGGTTCAAACGCGTGCTGGCGAGAATGCGATTCGTCTGCGCATCGAGGGCGACATAGACAACGACCCAGTCGCCGACGCGCAGGGGAAATTCCTGTTCGCGGAACGGAACCAGCAAATCCTTCGCCAGCCCCCAGTCGAGGAACGCGCCGATCTGCGGATTCACGCTCTTGACCTGCATATAGCCAAATTCGCCGACCATTGCGTGCGATTTTTCCGTGGTGGCGACGAGGCGATCCTCGGAGTCGCGATAGACAAAAACGTCGAGCTTTTGTTTCGGCGCAAGGTCGGCGGGAATGTAACGACCGGGCAAAAGAATTTCGCCCAGTTCGCCGCCGTCGAGGTAGAGGCCGGGCTGCGACGCGCGGATGATCGCGAGCGAATTGCGTTTGCCGATGGTTGCCATGCCCCGACAGCGTATGCGCGAAGCGCGGCCAGCGGGAGCAAAAAAACGCCGTGGCGTCCCAACCATAATCTTAATCCTAATCTTCATCTCTTTGGAAAAACGATTGCGATTAAGAACAAGATTAAGATTAGGACACTGCAAAAAGACGTCCCCACCTTGACGCTGCCACGCAAAAGCGACACACTCGCCTCACGTTTATGGCGACCAAAACCATCATCAAATCCAAGAATTCCCCCGCTGCCGTCGGCCCTTACAACCACGCCGTGCGCGTCGGCGATCTGCTGTTCTGCGCCGGGCAGATCCCGATTGAACCGGCCACCGGCAATCTCGTCGCCGGCGACATCAAGGCGCAGACCGAGCGCGTGCTGCAAAACGTGAAGGCGGTTTTGGAGGACCAAAAGCTGACTTTCGCCAACGTCGTGAAAAGCACCGTGTTCATGACCAACCTCGGCGACTTCGCCGCGATGAATGAAGTTTACGCGAAGTATTTCACGGAGAATTTCCCGGCGCGCTCGACGGTTCAGGTTGCCGCGCTGCCGAAAGGCGCGAACGTGGAGATCGAAGTTGTGGCGCATTTTTGAATTTACGATATACGATTTGACGCGCCACAAATCCATCAACTCGTAAATCGCAAATCGAATATCGTAAATTGAACATGCCACTTGGAATTGCCATTTTGATCACCGCCGTTATTGCCGGCGGACTCGGCCTGCTCGTCGGCTGGCTGCTCGGCTCGCGCAAGCAGACCGTCGCGCCCACCGACGCGCGGCTGGAAAATGAGTTGCGCCAGCAGCTCACGCAGCGCGAGGCGGAATTGAGCCAGACCCGCGAACAGCTTTTGCAAAGCAAAACTTCCCTTGCCACGGCGCAGGCAAATCAGGTGGCGGCGGAAAAAATCCTCGCCGAGCAGAAGCAGCTTCACGAGCAGCATTTGCGCGACGCGAAAGCCGCGCAGGAAAAGGCCATCGCGGATTTACGCGAGGCGTTCAAGGCGTTGAGCGCCGACGCGCTGAAACAGTCCGCACCGGAATTTTTGCGGCTGGCGGAAGAACGCTTCGGCAAATTTCAGGAGACGGCCAAAGGCGATTTGGCCCAGCGACAGGAGGCGATTAAAACCCTGGTCGAGCCGCTCAAACAGCAGTTGGAAACCTACCAGAAAAATTTGCAACAAAGTTCTGCCGCCCAGTCATCCGCGCTCGGCGAGGTAAAAAAACATTTGGAAACGCTGGCACAGTCGAACCAGTCGCTCGCGCAGGAAACCCAGCAGTTCCGGCTGGTGCTGCACTCCAACCAGGCGCGCGGAAAGTGGGGCGAGGAAACGCTGCGGCGCGTGGTCGAGGCGGCGGGCATGAGCGCGCATTGCGATTTTACGGAGCAGACGACTTCCGGCGAGAACCGGCCCGACCTCGTCGTGAAACTGCCGGGCGACCGCTTCATCATCGTGGACGCCAAGGTGCCGGATTTTGATTTTCTCACCGCGCTGGAATCGGCGGAGCCGGTGAAGCGCGCGGAGGCTTTGACGGCCCACGCGGCGAAACTAAAGGGCACAATCAAGGCGCTGGCCGACCGCGATTATCCGCACCAGTTCCCCAACGCGCTGGATTACGTCGTGTTGTTCGTGCCGGCGGAATCGCTGTTCAGCGCGGCGCTGGAGGGCGACCATGATTTGATCGTGTGGGCGGCGGAGAAACGGATTTTGCTCGCGACCCCGGCATCGCTCATTGCGCTGCTGCGTTCGGTGAGCGTGAGCTGGCAGCAGCACGCGCAGACGGAGAACGCGCAGAAAATCGCCGAGGCAGCGCAGGAACTGTTCGTGCGCGTGGTCACGTTCACGGAGCATCTGGAAAAAATCCGGGGCGGACTGGACACGGCGAACCGCGCGTTTAATCAGGCGGTCGGCAGCTACGAATCCCGCATCAAGCCTTCGGGCGAAAAATTGCAGAAGCTCGGCGGCGGCACGGGCGGAAAAGATCTGGCCGAACTGCCGCCGTTGGACGCCACGCTGCGGCTGCCGCCGGCTGGTTGAAGCGTCAGACAAAACCCGGCAGGCGCGGCGGCTTGTCGCAGGGACCGATGAGTTCGTTGATGATTTTCCAAAAATCGCGGACGCCAAAAGGTTTTTGCAGAAAGGCGACCTCCACACCGAGGCCGGAGATTTCCCGGATGCAGTCGGAGTCGGACGCGGAAAGCATGAGCACGGGCATCGGCGATTTTTTCTCCGCCAGTTTTTTCACCAGTTCGCCGCCGTCAAGGCCGGGATGCCGCCAGTCGGTGATGAGCAGATCCGCCTCCGCCTGCGCCAGCTCGGCCCAGGCGCGGTCGCCATGCTGGAACCGGAGCAGTTCCACGCCATCGAACCATTCCTTGAGATACATCTCCAGCAGCAACAGCATATGCCACTCATCGTCGAGCAGGACGATGCGCAACTTTCGCGGGCGCGGTTGGCCGGCAGCTTCGTTCATAAAATTCAAATTCCGCGCGGCAAAGTTGTTCTCCGCCACGCCGAAACCGAGAATAAGGACAATTGCGACAACCGATGCAAGGTAAAAAGCTTGGGCGGCGGCGGCGAAAAAAACGCCGCCGCGGGACTGGACAGCGCCGGGGCGAACCGTTAATTTTTTTCAAGGAGATGAAACCGTTTACAGGCACAACCAAAGGCTGCCGCCACCGCTAGTTCGGCCAACGGCGTCTCCCTTATTTATCAATATGAAAATCACCAAAACCGTCAAATCCAAAGCCCGCAAAGCCAGCGCGCCCAAGGCTGCCAAGCCGGCGGTGGTTTCCGCCGCCGTCAAAAAACCAGCTACGAAGCGCAAGCCTGCCAAAACCGCCCCCGCCGTGCCCGCGCTGGAAATCACCTCGGATCAGATTGCGCGCCGCGCCTATTTCATCTGGGAACAGCAAGGCCGTCCCGCCGGCAAGGAACGCGAACATTGGATTCTGGCGGAACAACAGCTCAAGGCTGAAAAGTCGTTCGCGGAATAAGCCGCGAAGATTTCACGCGGCCACTTTCAGGTGCGTGAGGCGGAAGACCGCGCCGCGCGGCGTGTTGGGCAGGCAGGCGATTTCCCAGCCGTGCGCGTGGACGATTTGCTGCACCACGGCGAGGCCGAGGCCGGTGCCTTTCTGGTGCGTGGTGAAATAGGGCTTGAAAATCTCCGCGCGGTTTTCCGGCGGCACACCGTGACCGTCGTCGCGCACTTCCAACACCGCCTCCGTCGCGTTCGCGCGGCGCACCTCAACGCGAATCTGCCCGCCCTCGCCCACGGCCTGCGTGGCGTTGATGAGCAGGTTGAACAGCAACTGCCGCAACGATTGTTCGTCCGCCTCGACCGACAAATCTTCGCCGGCAACCTCGACGCGCAATTTCTTTTCCTCAATGTCGTAACCGAGCGTGCGGACGATTTCGCGGCTGGCGGCGGCCAGCGCCACCTTCGTGCGCCGGACTTCGCGCGGTCGCGAGTAGTTGATGAACTCCGTCAACTGCGCCGTCACCTTGTCCGTCTCGTCGAGGATGATCTTGGATTTTTCGCGGACATCGGGCGAGGCATCCGGCAATCGCGCAATCAACTGCGCCTGGCCGCGAATGAGGTTCAGCGGATTGCGCGTCTCGTGTGCGAGGCCGGCGGCGGCGAGGTTCAATTCCTTCAGATGCGAATTCAATTCGCTCGCGCGCACGAGGCGGATTTGCAGTTCCGCCGTCCGGCGCAGATTGCGCCACGCCAGCCCCGCGCCGAGCGCGGAGACGCCGGCGAAAAACACGATGACGCCGCGCAACCAGAGGTCGCGCGTGCCGACGGCGCGGAAATTTTCGGTGGACATCGCCAGCACCAGCCCGTGCAGCTCGCGCTTGGCGGCGAGCGCCTTGAATTCGCTGTCGTTCATCCAGCGCATCCACGGCGGACGCCGGTTGCCGCCACGCCCGCGGTCGCCATCGTCCGGCGGCGGCGGCGGCGGTTCCATTTGGCCAGCAACATTGTTGGTCGGCGGCGGAAAATTCGTGAATGAAAAGTCCAGGCCGTTGGTCTCGCTGGGGCGCCGGTCGCGCCGGGGAAAATCAAGCCCGCGCGGGCCGCCGTTCGTCATGTCGCGGAACGCCGGGATGACGACGGTGGCGTTATTCGTCGCGCCTTCGGGATTGACACTCGGCCCGGCCACGGGCAGCACGAACCGCACGCAATCGCCGTCCCAGCGTTCGCGTTCGGCGAGCAGTTCGCGCGAAAGCAGATTAGTGTTGCCGGCGGTCACCACGGGGTCGCCGTCGGTATTGAGCAGGCCGATGGCGAGCAGGCCGCTGGAATTGACAAAGCTGTTCGTGTGGTTGCTGACGAGTTCGTTCAGCACCGGTTCGAGCCGTTCCTGAAACACCGCGCCGCGAAACCGCAGCGCCCGCGTGACGGCGCTCAAGGTGCTGGCAATTTCGCGCGTGCGATTGCGGAGATCAGACTTCGCCGCCTCGACGACGCGCAGATGTTCCTCGGCCTGCCAGCCGACGACGAGCAGCCACGCGCCGGCGATGAGGCCGAAAATCAGGCGGCGTTGGCGGGGCAGTTCCATGGGCAGTGGCAGTCTGGTGCGGCGGCGTGAAAAGGCAATTTCCTATTTGCGTTTCACCGGCGTGCGTTCGAGAAAACGATCCAAATCCGTTTCGGGAATGGAATTGGTGATGGCCGGCACCTGCCGGATTTCGCCACCGCTGAAACCCGCCAACTGCGCCGGTGACTCCACGATGTGCGGCGTGAGAAAGATGAGCAGCTCCGTCTTGCTGGTGGACTTGGTGCTGGCCCGGAACAACTGGCCGAGGATCGGAATGTCGCCCAGGATCGGCACCTTGCTGTCGCCGGAGGATTTGCTGTCAGAAATCAAACCGCCAATGACCACGGGCTGTGCGTCGGGCGTGACCACGACGGTGTCGGCAGAACGGACGTTGAGGTTCGGCGCGAAAATCGTCGTGCCCAGCACGCCGCCGGACGCGATGGCCTGGCCGGGACTCGTTTGGTCCACCGAGGAAATCTGCGGCTGCACAATCATTTCCACGAGGCTGTTCGCGCCGATGAACGGCGTGACGTTGAGAATGATGCCAACCTCGGTGTAATTGCCGTTGATGGTCGTCACGGGCGTCACGCCGGTCGTGGCCTGCTGCGAAACGCCGCTCGGCAGGTAGATTTCCTGGCCAATGACGATTTTCGCGAGCTGGCCGTCACGCGCCAAAATGGACGGGCGCGACAGAATTTGCGATTTGCCCGCCGTGGCAATTGCCTTGAGCGTCGCCTGAAAATCCTTGCCCATAATCTGATAAAATCCGTTCGCGCCGCCGGCTCCCGGCGAGAGCGCCGCCGTGCCCGCGCCGGTGACGCCGTTGAAGTTGGTCACGATGGAATTCGCGCCGGCGAGGCCAAAGACGTTCGCCGCGCTGCCGGACAGGCTGCTGCCGAGCTTGTCGTTGCTGTAAGCGCCCTCGACGCCGATTTCCGAGCCGTCGTTGCGCTGCACCTCCACGAACGCCACCTTGATGAGCACCTGCGGCTTGGGCGCGTCAAGGTTCGCGAGGACGTTGCTGATCTGCAAGCCCGTCTCCTCGTCCGCGATGACAACGAGATTGTGCGTCTGCGGATCAACGGTGATGGTGGCGTTGCCCACCGTGCCGTTGTTGTTGTAGCTCGCGGTGGTGGAACTGCTGCGGCCGCCGCCAGAATTTCCGCCGCCGCCAAAACCACCAAAACCGCCGAACCCGCCAAAACCACCGCCGCCGCGCGGCTGCGCGTGCAGCGCCAGCGCCGTGCCAAGCAGCAACGCCAGCGTGCCGCCGTAAATTTTTTTGAACTGTTGTGTCTTCATAATTTTATTCTCCAATGAAATGCCCTTGATCAGAACTGCATGCCTCCGGTGCCGCCGCCGCGTCCGCCGCTGCTGCCGCCAAAACCGCTGCTGCTCGAACCGGACGAGGTGGTCGTGGTGGCGTTGTTTTGGGCGCGTTGCATCAGCGCGCTGTTTTGCGACGAACTGCTGCCGTTGCGCGACGTGCCGCTGGACTGGAACATCGTTTGCAGCACCTGCGCCGCCTGCTGCGGATCGCCGTTGTTCATGTGAAACACAAAGACCTGCTGGTCGCGCGTCGAAGGCACGTCGAGGTCATTCATCATGCCCGCGATCTGGTCCATCAAGTCCTTTGGCGCGGTCACGATGACCGATTGAATGCGTGAGTCAGCCACCGCGCTGACCTGCGTCGCTTTCTTGATGCGGTCGTTGGCGGAACTGTCATTATTGCCACCACCGCCGCCCATCATGCGCGCAAAAAAACCGCCCGGCCCGCCGCCGCCACCGCCGAAGCGGATGGGCGACTGCGTGGTGCTGCCGGAACCGCTCGGAAAAATGCTGGTCAGTTCGCTCGCCACGTCCGCCGGGCTGGCGTGCTTGAGATGAAACACGCGGATTTCAGTCTCCGACTGCGCGCTGTTGTCAATCGCGCGGATGATTTCCGTCAGGTGCCGGATGTTCTGCTGCGTGTCGGTGATGACAATGGAATTGCCGGCTTCATTCGCCACCACCGTGGCCTGCGGCGAAACAAACGAGGTCAGATCCGAAACCAGTTGCCGCGCCTCGACGAAACGGATCGGGATGATCTGCGTGACAATCTCCGCGTTCCTCGGGATTTCATCCGGGTTGTTGCCGGTCTTCACCGGAATCTCCCGTGTTTTCGCGTCGTTCTTGTCCACGATGGTCAGCGTGCGACCGCTGCGGATGGCCGCATAGCCGTTCTTGTTCAAGACGGAATTCAGCAGGTCCACCGCCTCATCGCGCGTCATCGGATGGCTGCTGATGACGCTCACGTTGCCATTCACCTTCGTGTCCAGCACGATGATGAAACCGGCGGCGTCGCTCAGATAATTCAGCACCATCTCCAGCGGCGCGTTGCGGAAATTCAGCCGCAGCTCGTCCGCGTTCGTGCCCGTGGCCGGCGGCGTGAAATTCGCCGCGATGTCTGCGGTAGAACCGGTCTTCGATTGGCCCGGCAGGATGACCGCCGGCTCGGCGTTAGTCGTGTCCGTGGCTTCTTCCATCGGCGCGGTTGCCGCCGGCATGTTGGTCGCCTCCGTCACGGCGATTGGCTGACCAGACGCAGCCGGCTGGTCACCGCCCATGTCGGGTGGCGGCGGATTGTTGTCGCCGGGCGTATCCTGCGCCACGGCGGAGACCAATCGTCCCATCAAGCTGACGGCGACCAGGGTGAAGATGATTTTTTTCATTGTGATTCCTTTGCTCGTTTCTCCATCAATTTTTTCAAAATGTCATTCGGTTCGCTGGCCGGCGAACTGGCCGCCGCCGGACTGTCATCGCTGGCCGCGCTGGCCGCTTCCGGCGTGCTGGTGCTGTCGCCCGCCGGCACTTCGCCGGAGCCGGACAACTCCCATTTTCCGTTTTCCTGCCGCATCACGTCGCCGATGCGCAGTTGCAGATTTTCCTTTTTGTCAGCAGCGGCCAACGTCACGCGGCCCGGCGAAACTTGCGTCACCGTGTAGCCCGCAATTTTTTGGCCCACCGGCAAAACCTGTTTCAATTCGTCGCTGTTGCCGCTAAAAAAGGCGAACAAGCCCTTTTCATAACTCATCGTGCCGACGAACGTGAACGCCGGCGTGGACGGTGAATGCATGCGCGTCGTCCGCGTCCGTGGCCGGCTCGACGTGTAATGCGGCTGGCGGTTCGGGTCAAAAATATTCCGCGCCGCGACAAACCGGCTGAACTGCGCGTAATCCGTCGGGCCAGGCGTCTGGTTCCCGTTCGTCTGCGCGAACGCACTCAACCCACCCGCCAACGCGAGTGCCAAAATATTTTTTATGCGGAGTGGTTTCATTTCTTCTCCTGCGTGACGAGCGCCAGCCCGTTGATTTCCGTGCTCAAAGTCATTTGTTGTCCTTCCTTGTCGCGCGCGCTCAACTCCAGCGAATCAAGCCGCAGCGCCATCGGCCCTTTTTCGAGGTCGTAAAGAAACCGGCTCAACGTGTCGAGGTTGCCGGTCGTCTCCACGCGGCAGGCCAGCGTCAGATAATTCGTGGACTCGTTTTTCCATTGCGGCATCAGGCTCGTCACCTCCACGCCGCTGCCGCGCGACCAGCCGTCCACCGCCGTCAGAAATTTTTGTTCCGCCAGCGATGTGTTCGCCGGCAACGCGTTCGCCTGCATCTCCGCCCAACGGCTGCGGATGCCCGCCTCGCGCTTGATGAGCTGGCCGCCTTCCGTGACTTTCGTGCGCAATTCCTTCAACTGCACCTGCCGCGCCGACCACCAGCCACCGAGCGGTTCGAGAATAAAATTCACGCCCACCAGCAGCGCGAACGCCGCGATGGTCAGCACCACGAGAAATTGCTGGCGATTCTGGATTTTCATTCCGCGCCTCCGTTGTTGAAGTTGAATGCGAACACAAATTGCATCGGCGCCTTGCCGCGAATCTGCTGGAGTTTCACATCGTGAATGCCCGCCGCCGCGCGCAGCCGCGCCTGCATGGCCAGCAGCGCCGCGTAATCGCGCGCTGTGCCGGAACACGTCACCGTGCTGCCGTCGCGCACCTCGATGTTTTTCGCCGTCACCGAGCCGTCCTCCGGAAACGCCAGCGACAACTGCCGCAAAATCGAAAGGTTTTTGAACGAGCCGTCATACCACGGGCGATACTGGCGGATGTTATCCTGGATCGCCTGCAACTCGCCGACCTTGGCCGCCATGCGCGTCCACTGCGAACGGTAATGCCAGAGCTGGATCTGCTGCACCAAAAATACCGCAAGGAAAATCGCCGCGACACCCGCCGCCACCGCGCCCGTCGTGCGCAGCCGGCCGGAAGAATATTTGGTGACGAACTGCTCGACAACATTCGACCGCTTCGGGAGAAATTCAAACGCCGGTTTCTGTCCAACCAAGACGCGCGCCGCCAAACTGAACGCCGCCGACAGCGAAACTTCCGCCGGCAGTTGCACGCCAAATTCATCCGGAGCGTAACCCGCAACGGTCTCAATCTTCAAGCCCAGTGCCGCGAAACGCGGTTCCAGCGCGTCCGCCAGTTGCCGCGCCTGATCGCGCGGGCCAAAAATACGGATACGTTTCACCGCGTCACGCAGTTCGCCCGGCAACTGGCCGAGCGTGATGCGCAGCTCCCGCGCCACCAAATCGGTGTGCAGTTCGAGCCGGCCGCCGGCGTTTTCCACCGCGCCTTCCAGCGACCGCAACGCCACCACGCCGCCGCGCGTGATCTGCAAACCGACGCTGGTCTCACCGATCACCAGCGCCAGCACGCCGCTGGATTTTTCACCCATCGCCGATTGCAGCGCTGAAATACCGAGCGCAAAACTGACGGGCTTCAACTTTGCCGCCACCAGAATATTTTCCAGCGCGGCCAACTGCGTGCCCGGAACGCCCGCCAGCAAAACGTGCTGTTTGTCATCCACCAGCGCGCTGCGCGAGTCCGCGATGTGCAGCGTCGCGACATCGGCGTGAAAACCTTTTTCAGCTTCCAACTGCAACAGGCTCGCCACATCAGCTGCCGGCAGCGACGTTGGCAGTTCCGTCTGCGCGGTCAAAACCATTTTCTGCGGCAGGCCGAAAACGCAATGGCGTTCGCGCACGCCGGCGGCGTCAAGCTGGTTGCGGATTTCGCGGCCGACCAGTTCCGGCGCGGCCGTCAGCGGATCGAGCGCGAGCGTCGCGGAAAATTTTTGCAGCACGGCGAGCGAGCCGTTGGTGCGTTTCAGCACCACGCCGTCAAGCCGGCTGCCGTCCAGCGCGAGGCCAAGCACCGAAGTCAGTTTCTTCGCGCCGCCAAGTTTGAATTTGAAATCAGGTTTCATTGCGTGTTCTTCGCGACCAAATTTTCCCGCGCCTTTTCACCGAGCGCCCAGCCGAGCCGGCTCAAATCCTGCCGGTATAAGATTTTCGGCGAGCCGTCGCTCACGTCGAAAATGAATTTCACGCGCCGGTAGCCGCGCCCGAACGGCCCGACCGCCGCGATGTCGGCGGCGAACTGGTAACTGTGCGTGGTCCACCAATCTTTGGTTGCCATCGTCTTTAGAGTCGGGCTTTGGTTGCCGAGCGCATCAATCACCCAAGCGATGGAACCGAGGTTGTTCGGATTCTGCTGGCGATAGCTGATGAGCGACTGCACCGCACTTTCGGCAGAAGACTGGTCAATGTTTGCACCCATCAGCATTGCCACCAGCACCTCGTATCGCGCGGTGTTGACGTTGACGCGATTGCGGAAATAGGTGTTCGTTTTCGTCGTCAAGTTGTTGGCAATTTTTGCGAAATCGTCGGAACTCATGCCAATTTTATTGAGCTGGAGGGCGAGATCCAGTTCACCGTTGATGTTTATAACGCCTTGAGATGGATTTTGCTGGTTCGGATGGATGTAGCGGTAAAACTTATTCGCCATGTCCGTGGCGCTGCTGGTGCCGGCATTTTGAAAAAGCGAACGCAATTGGCTTATATTTAGTGTGGTGCTGTTGATATTCGTCATCGTCGTGCCGTCGGCATGAAAATTCGGTTCGCGCGTATAGACCGTCACATAGTCGAACAGGCCGGCATCCAGTTCGCCGCTGCTGTTCACGTCCTTTTCATTCGCGTCGAGCACGCCGTTGCGGTTCAAATCCTCGCCGGCGAGCATGTCCACCGTCGCGCCATAGACGAGCCGCAGTTCGTCCACCGTCTCGAACGGCGCGTATTTCGGCGCGAAGCCGAGCGACGTGTAATCCAGCGACACCACGCCGTTCGTGCCGCGCCAGTCCATGATGGCATCGGCAAAATCACTCGTGACGTTCGGCAGATATTGAAAAACATTCGTGCTGACGTTGTTCAAATTCAACTTCGCACCCTCGTCCACCAGACCGAAATACGGTTCGGTGGAATTCCCTTCGTTCGGATCGCGGCCGATGAGCCAGAACTTCGAGTCGCCGACCGCCACCGCCTCGCACTTGAACTGCGTGTTGTCCGGCGTCGCACCATTGGTCGCGTAATTTTGCAGCGCGAGACCGATATAACGCGCCGCGCCCTCGATGGCCTGGTCGGCCATGACGCCGCTCACGCGGTTGTCGGCGGCGCGCAGCTCGTAGGTCATTTGGTTCGCAAAATACAGCGCGATGCTGACGAGGCCGATGCACACCCACAACACGATGATGAGGACGGATCCCTGGGAGCGCCGGCATCCTGCCGGCCGGTCGGGCATCAACAAGCCAGTCAACTCGCCGGCAAGATGCCGGCGCTCCCAGGCTGGTGTTGAATGTTGAATCTTCATTTTCAGCTTACTGAATGCTGCTCAAAACCATGTTCGTCCGCGCCACCGCATCAATCGGAACGACCAGTTGGATCGGCTCCAACTTTGCGTTGCTGTCGCCGGCCAGCTTTATTTCCACCTTCACGGCCAGCGGCAGATTGGTGTAAATCGAACTCGGATCACTTGTGTCCCACACTTCCACCCATTGCGCGCCGTCGTAGCCGGAAAATTTCACGCTCTCGACACCGCTTAACATGAGTTGGTCGGCCACATCCGGCGTATTCACGCTCAATAGATTCCGCGTCACGCTGCGATACAAATCCCGCTGGCCGGAAACCGTGGTGGAATTTTTCAGCTCGTAGGTCACGCGCTGGATGTCGGCCCACGGTAAACTCGCGCTCAACGCGCCGGTCGCCGTGAAAATTTCCGCCGCCACCGGATCACTCACGCCGGCGCTGCTGATGCCGTTGCCGAGGCGGAAGCTGCCGGACAAAACCTTGCTCGTGCCGTTCGTCGGCGTGACGACGCATTGCAGATCGCGCCGCAGATAGGTGAACGTCTGGTCCACCGGCGTCGCGGCGTCCACCATGCTCGTCGTCACCTCGCGCAGATGCAGCGCGGTGAAAAGCACGGCGTTGACCGCGACCAAAACGATGGCGGTCACGCCGATGGCGAGAATCATCTCGACCAGCGTAAAACCATTTTCGATTTCCGATTTTCGATTTCCAATTGAAAAAATGCCATGCGCGCCGCTGCCGGCAATCGGCAATCGGCAATCGGCAATCGGCAATTTGTTCAATTTCATTTTCACTTCGTCAAATTCATTGTCGTCGCACCCGGCTGGGCGGCGAGCGTGTTCAGCTTCACTGAATAATCCTTGCCCTGCGCGGTGAACTTCACTTCTGCCGTCACCACTTCCATCGCCGAATCTTCCGGCCAGGCCTGCGTCGTCAGCGTCCAATCAAAATCCAGCGCGCCTTCGCCCGTCTTGCCGCTCTGCGTGCCGTTGCTCCAGTTCGTCGTCACCAGACTCTCGTTCAAAATCCGGTCGGCCACGCGCGTCGCCGCCGCCTTGCGCGCCGCGACCTCGCCCGCGAGGCTCGCCAGATGCATCGCCTCGACCGCCGCCGGAATTACGATGGCGAGGAACAGCATCGCCGCCAAAACCTCGGCCAGCGTAAACGCCCGACAATTTCTATTTCTCGGTGTCGCGAATTTCATAACCGGTGCGACCGCTGTTCAAACCCAGCCAGCGCGAAAAACCGGCGCTGTCCGTCAATTTCAAAAGCTGCGGACTGTTCTCGTCCACCGTGCCGTCCGCCGAAAATTTTATCGCCGGCAGATTTTTGAACGTCACCGGCGTCGCCGCGCCGAGGTTCTGCACCGCGATGGTCAGCGTGGAATCTACCGTCAGATTCTCCGCCTTCGCATCGCCGTTCTGTCCGCTCGTCTCGGCTTCCATTCCGTAATTGCCGGTCTTTTCGTCAATCCACAGCATCATCGCCGCGCCTTCGGAAACCGCACGGCTCTGCCCGGCATGCATCAACGCCGCCAGCCGCCGCGCCTCGGAATCCAGCGCCCGTCCGCGCACGAAATTCGACAGCGCCGGCGCCGCGAGCGACGTGACAATCACCAGCAGCGCGAGGACGAGGATCAGTTCGACCAGCGTGAACGCGCGGCGGCGAAAATTATTTTGTCCAGTTGCCAACGTCATCGTCCGTGCCTTCCTTTGCGTCCGGCCCGACCGACAGCAAATCGTAGGAACCCGTGTTGTGCTTGCCGGGAAAATAATAGACGTAGTTGTTGCCCCACGGATCCTGCGGAATTTTTTCCAGATACGGCCCGTGCCAGTTCTTCGCGTTGCTCGGCACGGTCACCAAATCCTGAAGGCTCTTGGGATAAAAACCATTGTCCACCTCGAATGCGTCCAGCGCGGTCTTGATCGAGGACAAGTCGGCGTGCGCGGCGGTGGCGCGGGCCTGCTCGCTGCGGCCGACGATTTTCGGGATCACCAGCGCCGCCAGAATGCCGATGATGGTGACGACCAGCAGCATTTCCACGAGGGTAAAGGCATTTACGATTTTCGATTTTCGATTTCCGATTGGAGAAGACTGGCGCGGAACGCTGCTTGCAAAATCAATCGGCAATCGGCAATCGGCAATCGGCAATTCAGTTTTAATAGTGATTTGAATTTTCATATTTGTGATGGGCGTTTGTTACTTGATGTAATCCTGCAACGAGAAAATGGGCAGCAACATGCTGATAAAAATGACGCCAATGAAACCAGCGATGAGGAACAGCATCAGCGGTTCTGCAAAGGCCACGGCGGTTTTCAGGTTCCGGTCCAGATCGAATTCCGTGACGCCGGCCACGCGCACGAGTTCGGCATCGAGCCGACCGCTTTCTTCCGCGACGGAAATCATTTCCAGCACCGACCCGGAGAAAAGAATTTTGCAATCCGCCAAGCTCTGCCCCAGCCGCCCGCCCTGCTGCACCCGCTCGATGGACTGGCCGACAGTGTCCACGAGAATCTGGTTGCCGATGGAGCGGCGCGAAACATTCAGCCCCTGCACGAGCGGCACGCCGGCGCCGAGCAGCGTTCCCAGCATCCGGCAGAATCGCGCCATCGCAAATTGCGCGATGAGCGGGCCGACCAGCGGCGATTTCAACACGATGCCTTCCCACATGCGCTTGCCTTTTTCGGAAATAAACCATGCGCGCACGAGGAAGCCGATGGCGACAATTCCCAGCACGACGAAAAATCCATACGACCGCACCAGATAGCTCAAGCCGATGACCAGTTGCGTGATGAGCGGCAGCGAACCGTGGACGCTGGCGAACACTTTCTGGAATTTCGGGATGAAGAAAATCAGCAGCACCGACAGCACCACCAGCGCGAGAAACAGCAGGATCACCGGATAAATCATCGCGGTCATCACCTTGGACTTCAGTTCTTTTTCGCGCGTCTGAAAATCCGCGATCTGCGCCAGCACCACGTCCAGAAATCCGCCGGCTTCGCCCGCCTCGACCATCGCGACATAGACGCGCGGAAAAGTCTCCGGCGATTTCGCCATTGCGTTCGCCAGCGACATGCCGTCCACCACGAGGTCATGGATTTCCTTCCACTTCGCTTTCGCCGCCGGCGCGGAGGCTTCCTTGTGCAGAATCACCAGCGCGCGGCTCAACGGCACGCCCGCCGCCAGCAGGCTGGACAACAACCGCGTGAAATTTTCAAGCTCCTTCGCCGAAACTTTTTTGGACGCGAAATCAAAAGTGATATTCCCCAATGAAGACGGCGCGGCGGAACCTTTTTTGCCGGCGGAATTTTTCTCCGCCAAGTTCACCGGACGCAAACCGAGCGTTTCCATCTGCCGCAGCGCGTCGGGACGACCGGCGGCCTCCAGCACGCCCTCGGCAATTTTGCCGTCGGTTTTCAAGGCTTTGTAGGCAAAGGTGGGCATGGAAAATAATTAGCCGGCCACCGCGATGCTCGCGGCGGAAGCGCCGGTCTGGTTTTTCGTCGCGCTCTCGACTTCTTTCGCCGTCGTGACGCTCAAAACTTCTTCCACAGTCGTAACGCCGTTGGCCACCATGCGCCAACCATCTTCGGCGAGCGTGCGCATTCCACCTTTGCGCGCGGCGGCGCGAATTTGATCGGTGGAAGCCGACTTCAAAATGAGCTGGCGAATTTCCTCATCGGTGTCCATCCACTCAAAAATCGCGTGGCGGCCAAAGAATCCGGTGTTGCGGCATTCGCGGC
>PLYV01000212.1 GCA_003151855.1 Limisphaerales bacterium
TTTTCAGGATAAACCATCGCGATGAACAGGTAGGCGAACAGCGCGACGGCAATGAGGCCGACAATAATATTTTCCATAAATCTTTAGAGTTTTTCGCACCAGTGGGCGTAAATTTCGCCCGCCACAAAAAACAGGGCGACGGTTCCGATGTAGATGGTATCAATCATAAAATGGGTCAGGCGTGAAAACCTGCGGGTTGGTTTTGTTGGATCACTTCGGCCAGCCGCGTGGCCAGCACTTGTGGTTCGTCGGTGCCGAGCGCGAATTTTTTTTCGTTGCGCAAGGTAACGGCCACGGCGTCGAATCCGGACACATTGTAAAGCCAGCCGGTGCGCGGGCTCCAATGGATGCCCCAGCTCAGCCCGGTCCGCATCGGTTCGGCAGAGACGATTTCTGCGAGCGAAACGCTTTTACGGATGAGTCCCGGTCCGAAACGCCAGCGCAGTTCGCTTTCGGTGATTTCGACGGTGAGCGAGCGAAACAGCCAAGCTGTCGTCAGCAAAACCAACAGCGCAATCCACAGCGGCTTAAGTAACATCATCGCCAAAACGGCGAAGAGCGCCGCCATTCCGAGCGTCACCGCGAGGATCAATATTCCGCGCTGCGTATGCTGGTAACTGCCAGCAAATGTGTTCGTGGCCATAACCAATCCAATTCAATTGTGGCTGCCGTTCGCATCCATTTTTCGTGGACGCGACGAAGCAACGCATTTATTTAATCGGGGTGACCTTGGTTTCCCGCACACGCGGGAGCTAGAGGATCGCCCTTCCAATTGCCTGCGAGATTAGCTGTCGGGCTTGGCCTTGAAAGTGGCCTTGAAATCAGTTGCCTGACTTCGTTCGCCCCGTCCTCATTGCTGAGGATTTTGGGTCTCCCGCGTCCGGCTTCAGGAAGGAAGCCAGACTTCGGCTGCAACGGAGAAGAGTTAATCATATCCGCCGCCGTTTGTCAAGTTTTGCACGGAAAGCCAAGAAAACCGTTGCCAAAACGGCTCCACCCGCGTCTCATTTGGCACCGGCATGAATTGGAAAATCATTTTTTGCGCCGCCGCCCTGTTTTTGCCGGCGGTGCGGCTGCCTGCGGCGGATGAAACCAATTCCGCCGCGAAAATTTCTCCACCGTCGCCCGCGCGCGAATTCCGCGCCGCGTGGATCACCGAGGTCGCCGTCAATCCCGACTGGCCGACCAAGCCCGGCCTTACCACCGCGCAGCAGAAGGCCGAACTGCTTTCGCTGCTTGACCGGGCGCAGTCGCTGCACCTCAACGCCGTTTTTTTCCAGGTGCGCCCGGCCTGCGATGCGATGTATGCCTCACCCAATGAGCCGTGGTCCGACCGCATCACCGGCGTGATGGGCCGGGCGCCGGAACCGTTTTATGATCCGCTCGCGTTCGCCATCGCCGAGGCGCATAAGCGCGGACTGGAACTGCACGCATGGTTTAATCCTTTTCGCGCCGCGCATCCTTCGACCAAGTCGCCGCCCGCGCCCAACCACATCACCCGGACGCATCCTGAACTCATTCGCCATTATGCCGACCAAGTCTGGCTCGATCCCGGCGAACCGGCGGCACAGGCGCGCATGCTGGCTGTCGTTCTTGATGTCGTGAAGCGCTACGACGTGGATGGCGTGGTGTTTGATGATTATTTTTATCCGTATCCGCAAAAAAACTGGGCGAAGCGCGAACTGGATTTCCCGGATGACGCCAGTTGGAAAAAATACGGCGTGCCCAGCGGGCTGACGCGCGAAGACTGGCGGCGCAATAATGTGAACCAGCTCGTCCAAAAAATTTCGCAGGAGATCAAGGCCGCGAAACCGCAGGTGCAGTTCGGCATCAGCCCGTTCGGCATCTGGCGGCCGCAGAATCCGCCGCAAATCAAGGGGCTGGATGCCTACGGGAAAATTTACGCCGATGCGCGGCTGTGGCTTGCCAATGGCTGGGTGGATTTTCTCGCGCCGCAACTCTATTGGCCGGCGGCGGAGCGCGAACACAGCTTCCCGGTGCTGTTCAACTGGTGGCGCGCGCAGAATCCCAAAGGCCGCCACGTCTATGCCGGATTGGATGACACGAAATTTTTGTCGGATGAAATCATCCGGCAAATCCAGACCGTTCGCGCCCAGGCCGGCGGCAGTGGTGAAATCCATTATCACCTGCGCAGCGTCGCGGAAAATTCCACGCTCGCCGCCGCCGTCCGCGCGCAATACGCCATGCCCGCGCTTGTGCCCGCGTCGCCATGGATACCTGTCACGCCGTTGGAAAAACCGAAGCTGACGGTGACGCTGGGCTACAACAACGGCGTTGCCTTTGGCTGGCAAAAAAACGAAGCGGCGCGTTGGTGGCTGTTTCAGACCTGTGTGCAAGGCAACTGGACGACACAGGTTTTTCCCGCGCAATGGGCCGGATTCACCTTCAGCAATTCGCGGCCCGATGCCGTTGCCTTGCGCGCCGTGGACCGGCTGGGAAATTTGAGCGAGCCGGCGGTCTGGACGCCGAAAAAATCTTCTCCGCCGGACACCGCGAAGGGCGCGGAGAAAATGAAAAAGTAAGCATGCGGAATGCAGAAACAATTTTCGCGGTTGCCGAAATGTTTGCTTCATCATTCTGCATTCATCCTTCTGCCTTTGGGCGAAAGTGAGGCTGCTTCGATTTGACGGACGGTAAATTGGGTAGACAATCAAATGATTAAAACCAATAACCAGAACATCGTTAAGACCCGCCAGAAGTTTGACCAAACGTTTAAATGTGAAGCCGTCAACAACTGGCTGACCAGTGGCAAGTCGGCCAGTGTGGTAGCCGTGGAACTGGGGATTCTCCCCAACCGGCTGTATGCTTGGCGGCAGCGCTTTGCCCCGGCTGACGCTGG
>PLYV01000257.1 GCA_003151855.1 Limisphaerales bacterium
GTGACGCCGAGCTGGTTGAAGAGTTTCAACTCGCGCCAGAGCTGCGTGCCGGAAATTTCGCCGCGCAGCAACTGCCGGTATTTCGTGATGGTGCGCACGACTTCCTCGGGATTTTCATTCAGAAATTCCACGCGGAAATTGCGGACGCCCAGCGCGAGGAGCCGTTCCACAAATTCCGCGCCCGTTTGCGCCTGGGAATTGAACACGGTGTTCCGGCAGCCGGCGTCGGCCTTGAGCGGATGCTCCGCGCCCACGCGGTCGCGCAGCCGCACGTCATGCGTGTCGCAGGGCCGGCCGCAGTCGTGGTAATCCTTGCCTTTGGAAAGAAACGCGCAGAACACACAGTGCTCCATGTGAAACATCGGCATGTGCTGGTGGATCGTGACCTCGAACCACTCCGGCGGCGCGGCCTGCAACAGCGCATCGAGCTGCGTGACGTTCAAATCGTAGCTGGCGGTGACGCGTTCGAGGCCGCAATGATTTTTGAAATAGCCGGCGGAAATAATGTTCGCCACGTTCAGCGAAAAATCCCCGACGTGCCGCGTGTCCGCGAAAAACTTCAGGTGGTCGTAGTTGCGGACGAGATAACCATCGGCGTTGCAGGAACGGACCTGATTCAAAATCCACTCGTCCCCCGGCTTGAAGATGCGCGGCGGGGCGACGAAAATACCGGGCGAGGATGGAGGATTGAAAATGGAAGGTGGCACCGAGCAGCCGCGCGCGGTGTGAAAGGTCGTCACCGCCTCGCGGTATTTCTTCGGGTCTTCAAATTCGCAATACACCGTCGTCACGCCGCATTTCAACGCGGCGTCAAGCTGCGCGAGATTGCGGACAAGAATAATCAAGTGCGGATTGCGGATTGCGGATTGCGGAGTCAAACCCCGCCCGCCTTCAGCCGATATTCCGCGTTCCGCATTCCGCAGTCCGCAATTTAACTCCCACCTTTTGGGCCGGGCGCGGAGTTTTTCCAGTTCGGTGGCAAACTCGCGGCGGAGGCGGTTCAGTTCGCTCACCGGCACCAACACTTCGCCGGATAAAAAGTTTTTCAGCGCGCCGAGCTTGAATGGCGTGCCGCCGAGCCGGCCAAGCTGGTCGCGCAGTTTTTCCTCCGTCAGCGGAACTTTCTCGGCCTTCGCCAACGGCATGGTGGATTCGACTTTCGCGACGTGGCCTTCCTCATCGCGCGCAATGACCGTCAATGGTTGGCCGGCGAGCCCGTGGACTTCGATTTCAATCGGGCGCTGAAAGCGGATCTTGTCGCCGTCAAAAGTCTGGCGCAGTTGCTTGTCGAGTTCGGGATCGTTCGTCTTCCAAATCTTGTCGCCGAGGTGAACGCGGAGATAATCAATGTTGCCGTAGCCGAAACGCAGCTCGGTCAGTTTCTCGCCGGGGATTTTGAAGCGCGGCTCTTGAATCTCGTAAATGCGTCCGCCTTCCTCTTTTTCATCCGGCTTGCCGGCGTCGAAAACAATGCCGTCGCCCAGTTTGACCGGCGCGGCGAGATTCACGATGACGCCGTCGCGGACGATCTTTTTCACCTCGCCCAGATAGACGCCGCGCTTTTTGCCGAACCGCGCGTGGACAAGTTTGCGATTGTCCGTGCCGCCGAACCAGCCGGTGAACAGCCCGCGCGAGAAGGACATCTCCACTTCGTATTGACGATGCGCGGTTTCGGATTGCCGCGCGGCTGGATTGGCGGCGCGTAAATTGTCATGCGCCAATCGCAGATCATCCAGCGCCTTGCGATAGACGCGCGTGATGCTGGCGACGTATTCCGGCGATTTCAACCGGCCTTCGATTTTCAGCGAGGCGACACCGACGCGGACGAGTTCGGGCAAAACATCCAGGCCGGACAAATCCTGCGGACTCAGCAAATATCTTTTGTCGCCGAGCGGAACTTGCGCGCCATCGGAAATCAAATCGTAGGGCATCCGGCAGGCCTGCGCACACTCGCCGCGATTGGCGCTGCGCCCGCCGAGCGATTCGCTGGTCAGACACTGGCCGGAATACGCCACGCACAACGCGCCGTGGACGAAAACTTCCAAGGGTAGTTTTAAGCCGGAAGTTTCAAGTTTCAAGTGAGCGTCGGTGTTGAGTTCCTTCAAACTTGAATCTTGAGTCTTGAAACTCGCATTTATTTTCTCAATCTCTGCAATTGAACATTCGCGCGCGAGCACGACGAGGTTGCAGCCGAGGTCACGGCAGAATTCCACTCCGGCGGCGCTGGTGACGGTCATCTGCGTGGAAGCGTGGATGGGAAAATCGGGCGAGAGTTCGCGGATGAGTTTGCAGATGCCCACATCCTGCACGATGGCCGCGTCCACGCCGGCCGCGATGATGGCGCGCAGGTAATTTTCCGCATCGGCGATTTCGTTCTGGAACACCAGCGTGTTGAAGGTGACGTAGCCCTTGACGCCGCGCCGGTGCAGAAATTCCATCAGCCTCGGCAGATCCGCCTCGGTGAAATTGTTGGCGCGCATCCGGGCATTGAACTTGTCGAGGCCGAAGTAGATCGCGTCCGCGCCGTTCTCCACGGCGGCCTTGGCGCAATCCCAGTCGCCGGCAGGCGCGAGCAGCTCCGGCAAATGCGATTTGCAGATTGCGGATTGCGGATTCACGGCTTGTGGAACAGCGCCAGTCATTGCCCTGACAATTTAGCAGCGAAGCGACGACGGCACAAAACATCTTCGCGCTTGAAAAATCAGTTTTAATCTGGGTTTATCTGTGTGAATCTGTGGCAGCAAAATGATCCATCCCACGGCCATCATCCATCCGTCGGCGAAACTCGGCGCCAACGTCCGCGTCGGCGCGTATGCCGTGATTGACGCGGATGTGGAACTCGGCGCGGACTGCGCGGTCGGGCCGCACGCCTACCTGACGGGCGTGACGAAAATCGGCGCGGGCAACCAGTTCCACGCCGGCAGCGTCATCGGCGACGCGCCGCAGGACTTGAAATACCACGGCGAGCCGACGCGCCTCGTCATCGGCGACAGCAATGTCTTCCGCGAACACGTCACGGTTCACCGCTCCAACAAGCTGGACGAGGACACCGTGGTCGGCTCGCATAATTTTTTCATGGCCGGCTCCCATGTGGCGCACAACTGCCTCGTCGGCAACTACGTCATTTTCGCGAACGGCGCGACGTTGGCTGGCCACGTCACCGTGCAGGATCGTGCGTTCATTTCGGGAAATTGCCTCGTGCATCAGTTCTGCCGCGTCGGCACGCTGGCGATCATGCAGGGCGGCTCGGCCATCAGCAAAGATCTGCCGCCGTTCACCGTGGCGCGCGGCGACAACGGGATTTGCGGCCTGAACACCGTGGGATTGCGCCGCGCCGGCTTTTCCGCCGGGGAGCGGCTGGAGCTGAAAAAACTTTACCATTTTCTGTTTCGCGGCGGCCAGACGCTGCGCGCCGCACTGGCCGCGGCGGAAACGATTTTTACCAGTCCCGGCGCGAAAACGATGCTGGCGTTCGCCGCCGCCGCCAAACGCGGCGTCTGCGCGGACACCGGCAGCACCGGGCGCAATCCCGACGAAACATGAACCCACCTGAATACAAAGTGATGGGCGAGGACGGCCAGGAATACGGGCCGGTTCCCGACACGCAAATCCGCCAGTGGATCATGGAGCAGCGGCTCGACAAAAAGTCGCCCGTCCTGCCGCCGGGCGGCAAGGACTGGGTTTTCCTGGGCGCGTTGCGGGAGTTTGACGATCTGTTCAACCCGCCCAAGCCGGTGGATCACCGGCAGCGGCAGATGTGGCTGCTCGCGGTGGCCAGCGTCGTGCTGGGCGCGCTGGTGATCTACGCGCTGCGCAAGCTCACGCATCATTGATATGTATAAAATCATCGGCAACGACGGTCACACCTACGGGCCGGCCACGGCGGCGCAAATCCGCGAGTGGCTCGCGCAAAAACGCGTCGAGAGCCGCACGCCCGTCCTGCCCGCAGGCGCCAGCGAGTGGACCTATCTCGGCCTGCTGCCGGAATTCACCCGCGAATGCGGCGGCCCGCCGCCGGTCATCGCGCCACCGCCGCCGGCGCGCCGGTCGAACGGCTTCGCCACCGCCGGTTTTGTGTGCGGGCTGCTTTCCTGCGTGTGCTGCTGCGGCTGCCCGTTCAACCTTCTCGGCCTGGTTTTTTCCATCATCGCGCTCGTGCAGATCGGCCACCAGACCAACAAGGATGCGGGCTGGGGCCTCGCGCTCGCCGGCCTGATCTGCTCGGCCATCAGCCTGCTGCTGGCGCTGGGTTTCGGCATTTTCCAACTGGCGGCCACGCCGGCCAACGTGAGCTGGCACCTCGGCTCGATTTGAATGAACGCGGTTCCGCCCAAGATTTCCGCGCCCGCCCTGACCAGCCGGCTCGCGGTCATCATCTTGGCGGCCCTCGCGCTCGCAGGCGCGGCGGTGGTTTTTCTTTTCAACCCGTCGACGCACGCGTTTTATCCCGTGTGCCAGTTTCACCGGCTCACCGGGCTGGAATGTCCCGGCTGCGGCGCGACGCGCGCGGTCTACGCGCTGCTGCACGGAAATTTTTCCGTCGCGCTGCGCGACAACGCGCTGTTTGTCCTGGCGCTTGGCGCACTGGCGGCGCGCGGTGTCTGGTTCGGCTGGAATAATTTTCGCGGGCGGGCGAACGGCGAATTTTTCCCGGTGAAATTTCTCTGGCTGCTCCTCGCCGCCGCGCTGGCGTTCACCGTGCTGCGCAATCTGCCGGGCTTTGCCATTCTCAACCCGGGATGAGGAAACCCGTTCCCCATCGCGCGCGGCTGGTCGCGTTCATGCTGGCGGCCCTGCCGGCCCTGCTGCGGGCGGACCCGGCCCTTTCCCCGCTGTTTGCCGACAACGCCGTGCTCCAGCGCGACGTGGCCGTGCCCGTGTGGGGCACGGCCGCCCGCGGCGAAAAAATCACGGTCACGTTCGCCGGCCAAACCCGGAGCACGGTCGCCGGTGCCGGCGGGGACTGGGAAGTGTCGCTCGCGCCCATGCCGGCCCGGACCGGCGGCGCCTTGGTGGTCACCGGCCGGAGCACCCTCACCCGCACGAATCTCATTGTCGGCGACGTCTGGCTTTGCGCGGGGCAATCGAACATGGGCCTGCGGGTGTCCGAAGCCGCCCAGGCCGACGCGGAAATCGCCGCGGCCAGCGAGCCGGACATCCGCCAGATGTGCGTGCCGCAAAATCCCGCGCCGGAACCGCAGCCGGACACGGTCATCCATGCCGGTTGGCAGCCGGCCAGCCCGCAAACCGTCGGTGAATTTTCCGCGGTGGGATTTTTTTTCGCGCGGGAAATCCACGCGGCGCTGGGGGTGCCGGTCGGTTTGATTCACAGTTCCGCTGGCGGCACGCCGATCCATTCCTGGCTGTCGCTGGCCGCCCTGGAAACCTTGCCCGGCTTCCGGCAGGCCTTCGGACATTTCAACGCCCGCCCCGGCTCGCCCGCCCTCGCCGTCCTTTTGCCGGCGCGGCTTTACAACGGCATGATTCATCCCTTGCTCCGCTACCGCCTCAAGGGCGTGCTCTGGTATCAAGGCGAGGGCAATGCCGGCGGCAATCCCCGGGATTATGTTCTCCAGCAAAGCCGGCTGATTGAGAGCTGGCGCGCGGATTGGGGCGGAACCGCCTTCCCGTTTTATTTCGTGCAACTGCCGAACTGGAGCAATCCGGACGACGCCTCGCAAAAAAAATGGGCGTATTTCCGCGAAGGCCAGGCGGCCTGCCTGAAGCTCACGAACACCGGCATGGCCGTCACCCTGGACGTCGGCGAACCCGGCAGTCTCCATCCGAAAAACAAACAGGCTGTCGGCCACCGGCTCGCGCTCATCGCCCTCGCTGAAACCTACCGGCGGCCCGTCACCGCGAGCGGGCCGGTGATGGTCGCCTGCGAGGTGCAAAACCAATCCATCCGCGTGCGCTTCGCTCAGGCGCTCGGCTTGCAGACGCGTGACCAGCAACCGCCGGCCGGTTTTGAAATCGCCGGGGCGGACGGGAATTTCTCACCCGCGCGGGCCGAAATCGACGGGGACACCGTGGTGGTGACCAGCCCGCAAGTCGCCCGGCCCGCCAGTCTCCGCTATGCGTGGGCCGACAATCCGACCGTGAACCTGTGCAATGCCGCCGGCCTGCCTGCGGCCCCCTTCCGCCTGGATCAACCGGCCCGCTGACCGGCAACTTTCGTGTTTCAGAAAGGCGCCGGCGGCGTTAGTCTTGCGCGATTGAAAACCGGCCTGCTCCAGCTCAACCCGACCATCGGCGCGTTCGCGGCCAACCGCGAAAAACTGCTCGCCGCCTACGCCAACGCCGTGGCGCGCGGCGCGGAATTCACCGTCGCGCCGGAACTTTTCCTCTGCGGCTACCCGCCGCGCGACCTGCTGCTGCGCGAGGATTTTGTCGAAGCTAACCTCGCCGCGCTGGCGGAAACGGCGAAGCAAATTGGCAGCGTTCCGCTCTGCGTCGGCTTCGTTGAGAAAAATTCCGAGCGGCCCGGCCGCGCGCTGAAAAATTCCGCCGCCGTTTTGCAGCACGGCCAAGTGGTTTGGACCACGACCAAAAGCTTGCTGCCGACCTATGACGTTTTTGACGAGGACCGGTATTTTGAACCGGCAAAAAAAATCGAGCCGTTCGTTTTCAACGGCACCAAGCTTGGCCTCACAATCTGCGAAGACATCTGGAACGACGAGGATTTCTGGCCGGAACGTTTGTATCGCCGCGACCCGGTGCGCGAGCTGATGGCGCAAGGCGCGGAAGTGATTCTGAATTTGTCTGCGTCGCCGTGGCACGACGGCAAGGAGCGCACGCGGCTGGAAATGCTGCGCCGCGTGGCGCGCGATGAAAAAATCCCGCTGGCGCAGGTCAACGCCGTCGGCGCGAACGACGAGCTGATTTTCGACGGCCACAGTGTCGCGCTGGACGCCCACGGCGAAGTCATCGCGCTGGGCCGGGGTTTTGCGGAGGAGGTTTTGGTGGTGGATTTGAATCTCAAATCTCAAATCTCAAATCTCAAATTTGAAAACCTGTTCCCGCCGCGCGAGGAACTGCTTTTTTCCGCGCTGTCCTTGGGCATCCGCGATTATGTGCGGAAGTGCGGTTTCAAATCCGTGATTCTCGGCTTGTCCGGCGGCATTGATTCGGCGCTCATCGCGGTCATCGCGGCGGACGCGCTCGGCGCGGAAAATGTCCTCGGCGTGGCCATGCCCGCGCGGTATTCGAGCAGCGGCAGTTTGACCGACGCGGAAAAACTGGTGCGCAATCTGGGCATCCGTTACGAGGTTTTGCCGATTGAGCCGGCGTTCAACGCGGTCGAGGCGCAGTTGCAAAAGGTTTTTGCCGGCACCCGGCCGAACGAGGCGGAGGAAAACATCCAGTCGCGCCTGCGCGGCGTGACGTTGATGGCGCTGTCGAACAAGTTCGGCGGGTTGGTGCTGACCACGGGCAACAAATCCGAGATGGCCGTGGGCTACTGCACGCTTTACGGCGACATGAACGGCGCACTTGCGCCCATCGCCGACGTGCTGAAGACGGACGTTTACAAAATTTCCAAATGGGTGAATCGCGCGCGCGAAATCATCCCGAACGATTCCCTCACCAAGCCGCCGAGCGCGGAATTGCGACCGGGGCAGCAGGATCAGGATTCTTTGCCGCCCTACGAAATTTTGGACGCGGTCCTGGATTTGTATGTGGTGAAAAATCTGGGCAAGGCGGAAATTGTTTCGCGCGGCTTTGACGCGGCGGTGGTGAACGATGTGGTGAACAAGGTCACGTTCAGCGAATACAAGCGGCGGCAGGCCGCGCCGGGCTTGAAGGTTTCGCCGCGCGCGTTCGGCATGGGCCGGCGGATTCCGGTGGCGCAGAAATTCCGCCCGGCGGCGTGACGATTTTTTTTTCGCCGGAATTTAGATGATGTAATCGGCCAGCTGGGCCTGGGTGGTTTCCAAGATGACTTGAAAACAGTCGTCCGTGCTTTGCACCGAGGTGTCAATGTAGTTGACGCACTCCTGCGGGCGCGGGGCTTCAAAGGGATAATCAATCAGCAGCTTGATCTGGCCTTCCTTGGCGCGTTTATAAATGCCCTTGGGGTCGCGCTCCATGCAGACGGCGAGCGGCGCGTGGATGTAATACCAGATCAGCCGGGCACCGAGCGTCTGGCTGACGAGGTCGCGGTGGCGGTGTTCGGGCGCCATGGTGGAGACGACCACGTTCAAGCCCTGCAAGGCAAGCAGCCGGGCGACCTCGGCGATGCGCCGGTGGTTTTCCAGCCGCGCCTCGGACTTGAAGCCGAGGTCGGAGCAAAGCGACGAACGCATCTCGTCGCCGTCGAGGTAAATGGCGGGGATGTTGCGGTTGTGCAGGCCGGCGAGCAGACGCCGGGCGAGCGTGGTCTTGCCCGCGCCGGAACGGCCGTAGAGCCAGAAAACTTTGGTGAGGTTGACCATTGAAAATCCAGAATAGTTTGGGCGCCGGCTTCCGGCTGGCAAGCGAATTATCCCGACGTTGGCCGCCGGCCGTAATGGCGGGCAAACAGCCGTTCGTGGCGGCGGGTGGAATTGACCATGAGCACGGCTCCCAGCAGGATGGTCAGCCGCATGAGGAAATTCCAAACGACCACGAAGACGGTGTTGTAATCCGGGTCGCTGAATCCTGGCACAATGGCCCCCGCAAAGGCGGCGGCGATGGCCATGCCCACGCCCCAGCCCCAGCCGGGCACCAGCGCATAGATGAGGCAGGGCACCAGATAAAACGGCAGGAAAACCAGATGCGGGCTGGCCCACCTCTGCGTGCCCACCAGCCCGGCAAACAACGCCAGCCCCGTGAGCAGCACCGGCCCGTAACCGGGCATTTCACCCGCCAGATGGGTCTGGAGGTGCGGCTTGAAATAGATGGCCGAAGTCTGTTGCCGGCGCAGCCGCGCGATGAGGGAGACGATCAGATGGATGGTCACAAACCGCATCACGATGTTCCATCCCACCACCGGCCAGGATTTGAAATCGTCATCCGCATAATGCTGGATCAGCGCCCCGCCCGCCGCCCCGGTCAGCGACATGAGGACACCCAGACGCAGGTTCACCCGGATGGAGAGCCATATGCTGGGCAGCAGATACAGCGGCAGAAATATGAGGTGGCTGTTTGTCCGGTGATGGAACCACAGGACGGCCAGGAACATCAGCAGGCCCGCAACCGTTTCCAGCCAGCGTTTTTTCACCTGCCCGGCGAATGGTGGACTGGTCAAGGGCGAAAGCACCGCCTCCCATGACAACTGGCCGATCTGCCGCATGACCTCGCCGAAATGTCCCCAGGCACCAACGGGCTGGCCGGTGGCGGCGATGCTGTTGATTTCCCACGA
>PLYV01000209.1:0-999 GCA_003151855.1 Limisphaerales bacterium
GTGGGCGGATAATCCGGCATCGGCGAGACATCAGCGTAACCGGAAACCTTGCAGACCTGGAAGGCGGCGACGCCGTTTTGCACGAGCTTGCGCCGGGCGGCGTTGGCGCGCTCGGCGGACAGCTCCCATTTGCCGTGAACCTCGTGGCCGGTTTCGGCGCCGGACTCGGTGTGGCCCTGGATTTCCAGGCGGAACGTGGAGTAACGCGAGATTTCCCACGCCAGCGTGCTGAACACCCAGCCGCCGTATTCGGTGAAGGTGTCGGAGTTCGCGGTAAAAACGGGCTTGCGCGCGCGGTCAAAAATGTTGATGCACAGCCCCTCCGGCGTGAGATCAATCTTCACGCCCGACTGCTCGGGGTCCTCCTGCTTGAGCAGTTTTTCCAAGTCGTCGCTCAAACGGCGCATCGTCTCCATCTCCACGGCGGAGACGGATTGAAACCGGCCGGCCTGCTTGCTGGTGGCGGAGGCGTCCTTGTTCGGGATGATGCCGACGGATTCCTTGGTGACGGAGGAAAACGGGTTGCGGAACGCGCGCTCGACGGCGTCCTTGATCTTCTGGTCCTGCGACGTGAGCCACAAACAGAGAAACAGCGCCATCATCGCCGTCACGAAGTCCGCATAGGCGACCTTCCACGAACCGCCGTGGTGGAGATGTTTTTTTCTGGCCATGCGCGGGGAAAATTATTTGCCGCTCTTGAGTGACTTGAACATCTGCTCCATCTCCTCGGCTCCCGGCCGGAACTCGCTGCTCAAACCGCGCCGCCCCAGCTCCACCGCCGTCACCGGTGCCATGCCGCCGGCAAAACCGATCACGCACGCGGCAATGCACCGCGTGTAATCCAGTTCCGCCTCGCCGATGAATTCCATGTTCGTCGCCAGCGGTCCCACAAAACCGTAGGCCAGCAGGATGCCCAGAAAAGTTCCCACCAGCGCCGCCGCCACATGGGTGCCGATGACCTCCACCGCGCCGGTGATCGAGGCCATCGTGATGACGATG
>PLYV01000209.1:1029-5406 GCA_003151855.1 Limisphaerales bacterium
CGCAGAGAAATTCCACCGCGTGCTCATTGACGGAGAAGCGCGGATATTTTTTGAAGATGGAACTGGTCTTCGGTTCCAGCACATGTTCTTCCAGTGCGATCATGCCGTTGCGCCGGCCCAGCAGAAACAATTCGTAAAGCACTTTCAGCAGGTCATCGTAAGCGGCCCGATTATAAGGTGTGCCCTTCAGGCAAAACCCCAGATTCCGCACGATGTCCACCAGCACTTTCTTGGGGGCCATGATGATGAGTGAACCCATGGCGCCACCGGCGATGATGATGACCTCATTCATCAGCGCCCCCAATATCACGAAGATGTTGCCCTTCTCCAGCATGAAGCCACCGAAGACGCACAGCAGGACCGTGATGGCACCAATGATGATGATCATGCGCGGGTGGCGGTGGATCGGTCGGTCAGACCGGATTCAAAGCGTTGCAGATAGGCGCGGATGGACAAGATGGCTTGGGAATGGATCTGGCAGATCCGCGACTCGGTGAGGCCGAAGACCTCGGCGATCTCGCGCAGGTGCATGTCCTCGATATAGTAAAGCGCCAGCACCTTGCGCTGCATCTCCGGCAACTCCTTCAGCCGCTTGAAAACCACCGCCTTCAACTCGTTCTGCGAAACTTTTTCCACCGGGCTTTCTTCCGTCAGGTCGGCGATCACCTCGTGCAGCGCACCGCCATCGCTCTCATCGGTGGCGCTGGCCGCGTCCAGGCAGACAAACGCGGCGGGCCGGACTTCGTTGAGCAGCGCCTCGTATTCCTTCAGGGAAATCCCCAGCGCCTTGGCCACCTGCGCCTCGGCGGGAGCCTGCCCGAGTTGTTGCTCGAGCTGCGCCATCGTGTCCTTTACCTTGCGCGCCTTTTCGTGGACGGTGCGCGGCACCCAGTCCATGCGGCGCAGTTCATCGAGCATCGCGCCGCGCACGCGCATGCGGGCGTAGGTCTCGAATGACGTGCCGCAGGCCGGGTCAAAATTCCGCATCGCCTGCAACAAGCCCACCAGCCCCACGCTGTAAAGATCGTCATGGTCCACATGGTCGGGCAGCGTCATCGCCAGCCGGCCCATGACGGCGGCCACGAGCGGCAGATATTTTTCCACCAGGGCATTTTCCACGTCGGCCTCCGCGCGCCGGTGATAGCGCTGCCACAGTTCCTGCGCGGTGGGATTGAGCGCGGTGGCGGTGATAAAGTTTGTTTCCGGCGATTCGGCGATGCAGGTGCTCATGATTTGACTCCGGGTTTGGCTTCTGAATTGACGTTCGGACGCGGGCGGCGACGTTGTTCGATGGCGCTGTGCAAGCCTTCCACCCAGATGCGGCCCCACCAACGCGCGAGCATGCCCGCGAGCAGCGCGGCCACGCCGGCCCGCCACAAGACGGTGGGCCACGGGCAATTTCCGGCGAGGCTGAATCCAGCACCGATTAAAAATCCAACCAGTGAACCTAAAATCATCAACGGCTTCATGAGTATTCATCTAACGTTTAGCAGGAGGTTTGCCAGCGGACGGAAACTTTTCTAAAAGCGCATAATCACCAATGTTTACCGGTGATTTTAGTTTGGGAACAACAGCGCCGATTCCGCGCGCCGAAAATCACCGGGAATTTTTTGCCCACCACCGAGAAAGCTCACGGAGCAATTTGTGCCCAACACAAAGTTCCACAGCTTCACGCGCCGCCGCTCCTCGTCCAGGTGCGTGAAAATCACATCCTCCGGCGCGAACGACGCAAACGCGTGGAATTGCTCAAACAGGACGGCGGTTTCATACGCCGCATTCAGCACCAGGTGCACATGCGGCGACGGCAGGGCGGCAATCCGCTCGCGCAACGCCGCCAGCGCCGGCGCGTTGCCCGGCTCGACACCCGGCAGGTCAACCAAAAGCAAATCCGCCGCCACCGGCGCGTTCCAAAAGCGTTCCACCGGCACGCCGATCATTTCGCCGTGCAGCGTGAGAAACTCGGCCACATTCGCGGTTTCGCCGTCCAACCGCCAGGCATGAACTGTTTGCTCGTCGCGCAGCGCCGCCGCCGTCATCCATTTGCACAGCGCCGTCGTCTTGCCCGATCCTGCCGGGCCGATAAAAACATGCGGCCGGCCCGTGCCTTCCATCGGGGACCGCGCCGGACGCCAGAATTTCGCCAGCACTGCGCGCACCGCCGCCCATTCCGCCACCGGCATCGGCGGCGGATTTTCCCCATGCGCGGCGCAAACCCGGCGTTCCAGTTCGTCGGCCACCGAGGCCAGCAAACCCATGGATTCCAGCCAGGCGATGCTTTTCCAGCGGCGCAAACCCAGCGGCGCGTCCGGGTCGGTTTCAAGCTTGTCGCCGAACGGCACATACGCGTCCTCGCCCGGCGGCACCAAGTGTTTTCTCGGTTCCGCCTCGGGCACGGTCGCCGTGACCTCGATGGCACCGGTTTGTTTCCAGAGCCGCGAAAGCCCGTTCGCCGGCAGTTTGCGCACGCTCACGACGACGGCGTCCGGCCCCAGCTCGGCGTGGATCTGCGCCAGCGCGGCGGCCGCGTTTTCGGCGACAATGGAAATGTGTTTCATTCAGGAGAAGGGATCACCGCCGCGTTCTGCACCTGCACCCGCGCGGGAATTTCCGCATAGGACAAAACCGCGAGGTCGCTGAAGGTGTTTTCGAAAAAACGGCGAAACGCCAGCCGCAGTTGCGGCGCGCACAGCACCACTGGCTGCTGGCCGGCGGCGATCATCTGCTGCACGAATTTCGAGAGCGCTTCCACGACGTGCCGCGCCAGTTTCGGATCCACCACCAGCGCGACTTCATTCGACGATTGCCGGACGCCCAGCGCCAGTTGCGCCTCCAGCCGGGGATCAATCGTGATCGCGCGCAGCCCGCCGGTTTCGTTTTGGAACGGCTTGGTCAGTTGCGCGCCGAGCGCGCGGCGCGCGTGTTCGGAAAGCTCGTCGGGATTTTTCGTGAACGCCGCGTAGTCGCCGACTTTCTCCAAAATCCCGGCGAGGTTGCGGATGGAAATCCCCTCGGCCAACAGGTTTTGCAAAATGCGCTGCACCTGGCCCAAGCTCAACTGGCCAGGAATTAATTCATTCACCACCGCCGCGTGCGTCAGCTTCAAATTGTCTATCAGCGCCTGCACGTCCTGCCGCGTCAAAATTTCGTGGCAATGCCGGCGGACCGTCTCCGACAGGTGCGTCACCAGCACCGACGGCGCGTCCACCACGGTGAACCCGGCGACCTCGGCGTTTTTGCGCTCCATGTTCGTCACCCACGTCGCCGGCAGTTGATATACCGGCTCGACGGTCGGGATGCCCTTGAGCGCCACCTGGCTGTTGGTCGCGTTCATCGCCAGCCAGTGCTGTGGCATGAGCTGGCCTTGCGCAATGGCGTTGCCCTTCAGCACGAACCGGTATTCATTCGTGCCGAGCTGCAAATTGTCGCGCAGCTTGATCGGTGGAATCAACACGCCCATGTCCGACGCAAAATTCCGCCGCACGCCGGTGACACGCTCCAACAAATCGCCGCCCTTGGATTTGTCCGCCAAGACCACCAAGCCGTAGCCCAGTTCGATTTGCAACGTGTCGAGCGTAAGCAGATTTTCCAGCTTGTCGCCGGCCTTCGCCTCGACCACTGCCGGCGCGCCAGCCGTTCCGCCCTTGTTATCATTGGATTTTCCTTGCATTCCACCGGCGGTGGCGGGCGAGCCGGCTGCCGCCATCTCCGGCATTCCGTGGCGGTGCAGCGTGTAGGAAAGCAGGCCGACGATAACCGCCATCGCCAGAAACGGCAGCGTCGGCAGGCCGGGAACAATCGCCAGCACGCCCATCATCACGGCGAGAATCGTCAGCGCCTTGGGATAAAACAACAACTGCCGGCTCAACTCGCGGCCCAGATCGTTCTTCGACGTGGCGCGCGTCACCAGAATGCCCGCCGCCACCGAGGTGATAAGCGCCGGCACCTGCGAGACCAGGCCGTCGCCGATGGACAAAATTGTGAAATGCTGGAGCGCCTCGGTCATCGTCATGCCCTTTTGCAGGATGCCGATGGCGAAGCCGCCGACGATATTGATGAGCGTGATGAGAATGGCCGCGATCGCGTCGCCGCGCACAAACTTGCTCGCGCCGTCCATCGCGCCGTAAAAATCCGCCTCCTCCTCGACCGCCCGGCGGCGGTTGCGCGCCTCGGTCTCGTTGATGAGGCCGGCGTTGAGTTCCGCGTCCACCGCCATCTGCTTGCCCGGCATAGCGTCCAAAGTGAAGCGCGCCGCGACTTCCGCGATGCGCCCTGCCCCCTTGGTGATGACGATGAAATTGATGAGGACGAGGATCAGGAAGATGACCATGCCGACCACGTAGTTGCCCTGCACCACGAAGTTGCCGAACGCCTGGATGA
>PLYV01000223.1 GCA_003151855.1 Limisphaerales bacterium
CGTCCGCAAACGTCGCGGAGGTCACGGAGTTCAACCAGTTCGCCGTTGCGGTATCCCAAGTGCCGTTGACCGCGCCGCTCCAGAACAGAGCCGTCGCCGCCCCGGCGTTCGGCGTCACGCTCGCTTCGGAGGAATTCGCGCTCGCGCCGGCGGCGTTGGTGGCGGACACAACGTAGTAATAGGTGGTGCCGTTCACCAACCCGCTGTCCACGAAGTGCGGCAGCGTCGCGTTCGCCACGGTCACATAGCCGCTGCCGCTCGTGGTGGAGCGCTTCACGTTGTAGCTGGTTGCCCCGCCGGAAGCGCCCCAGACCAAGGTGGCCTTGGCGTTGCCGGCAACGGCGGTCAGCCCGGCGGGCACCGGCGGAACAAAGGTGGACAGGGCCACGATTTCCCCGCCGCTCAACGCCCGGGCATAGATGCGGAAATCATCCACGCTGCCGGTCAGGTTCGGATCGTTCCACTGCGACTTGCCGATGTAATTTGTAGTGGTGCTGCCCAGGCTCGACGGCGTGAGCGTCATGCTGCTGTTGGTGCCGACGGCCTTGCCGTCAATGTAGAGGATGCCGGTCGTGCCGGACAGCGTCACCGCCAGATGATGCCAGATGCCGGTCGAAAGCGCCGACGAATTGGTGATCGCCTGTTCGCCACCGCTGCTGGGCGTGAGAATGGCATAACGCACCACGCCGCTGCCATTGAACGGCGACAGAAACATATAAGTGCCCGTGCCCGAACCGAAGTCGAAAACGCGCGCCCACGTGGCATTGGCATCCGCTTTCACCCAGCAGCAAATGCTGAAGTCATTGAGGGTGCTGACCAATCCCGACGGAAATCTTACATAACCATTGGCCGTGCCGTCCAGATGCACGGCGTTGCTGATGATGCCTGAAATCCACGTTGCACCGCTCATCAGCGTGCCGTTGTTTGCCCGGGCACCGCTGTCGGTCGCCGTGCTGCCGCTGGTTTCGTCAAATTTCCACCAGTCCAACAGGTCGGTCGGGGTGGCGCTGACTTCCGCCGAGTTGGCACTTTCGCCGACGGCGTTAACGGCGGACACCACATAGTAATACGGCGTGCCATTGGTCACTCCGATGTCGGTGAAGCTGGTGGTCGCCACGTTTGAAGCAACCGTGAAATAGCCGCTGCCGCTGGTCGTGGAGCGTTTGACGTTGTAGCTCGCCGCATAGGCTGCTGCATTCCACTGCACTTGCACGGATAGGTTGCCCGGTATAGCCACGACACCTGCGGGCGTGGCTGGCAAGGGTTGCGTGGTTGCATGGCTTTCGACCGAGTTGGTGCTCGTGCCATTCGCGTTCGCTGCGGAAACAACGTAGTAATAGGTCACCGCATCAAATAAACCAGTGTTGGTGTAGCCCGTCGCGGTGACGTTGGTGGCGATGACGGTGTAAGGCCCGCCGCTGAAATACGAGCACTTGACATTGTAGCCCGTCGCGCCGGCGCTGGCCGGCCACGACAAATTGATTTGCGTGCTCGACACGGCCGTCGCCGTCAGACTCGCCGGCGCGGGTGGCGCGGTCAATGTCGTGGCGCTGACTTGGGCGGAATTGGTCGCGCCGCCGTCGTTGATGGCAGTGATGACGTAATAGTAAGTCTTGCCGCCAATCAAACCGGTGTCGCTGAAATTGGTCTGCGTGAGCGGAACCGAAATCGTGGTGTAAGGCCCACCACTTACGGCCGAGCGTTTCACATAATAATTGGTCGCGCCATTGGCCGGCGACCAAGTAACATCAATTTCATTGGCCGAAGCCACGGTGGCCACGACGTTCGTGGGCGCGGACGGCTGCGCCGGATACGCCGCCACCAGCGCCGCGATCTGCGCTGCGCTCAACGCTCCGTTATAGATGCGGAAATCGTCCACCCGGCCGCTAAGATACGGGTCGGCGGAATATTGCGATTTGCCGAGGTAGTTGGCATTCAGGCTACCCAACTGTGCCGGCGTGATGGTAATGGTGCCTGAACCAACCTGCGCGCCGTCCATATAAAGATTGCACGTTGTGCCGGCCAGCGTGACCGCAACGTGATGCCAACCATTGATAGGAACCGCGGATGAGCCGTTAACGGATTGCGAGCCACCGCCGGAGCCGACGGTAATGCAAAAGGTCATCACGCCCGCAGAGGGTGCCAGAAACATATAGCGCATCGGCACCGACGGAGCCCCGGGGGGGACATTGGCAACCCCGAAATCAAAGAGGCGCGACCAATAGCCCTGGGTGCCGTTCAAATACACCCACGTGGCGATGGTGAAATCGGCCAGGTTCGTATTGAGATTGTTCGGCAGGGTCACATACTGGCTGGAACCGTTCATATTCACGCAGTTGTTGCTGTGGCCGGCACTCAGAAACGTCGCGCCATTGAGCGTGGCGGTCTGGCCATTTCCGGAGGAATCGGTCGCGTTCAAGCCGCTGCTTTGGTTGAATTTGTAAAATGCAATCAACTGCGGCTGCACACTGACCACCGCCTCGTTGCCATTGCCGCTCTCGCCCAGCGACGTCAGGGCGGAAATGGTGTAGTAATACGTCCCGCCGTTCGTCACGCTCGTATCGGTGTAAGTCAATAGATTGGTCGAGAGGATCTTATTTACGCCGAGGTCGGTGTAAGCCACCTGATTGGCCGTGTTGGTGGCGATGGTGGTGTAAGGCCCGCCGCTGGTCGTGGCCCGCTTCACGAGATAATTTGTCGCATTGGCCGTGCCCCACCACGAGAGGATGTCTTGCTGTTGGCCATTCAAGTTTGCCGTCAAACCACTGGGATTGGAACCGATGACGATTGGATCAAGCGAACATGTGAGCGTCGTGAAACCAAGCTGGTCGTAGCCGCCGCTGGTCGAGCCGTAATTGCCGCCGCCGCCTTCGGGTCGCGATCGCGTGGCATAGATCGTGGACCACGGCGCGGCGAGTCCCTTGAGGTTGACGTAATGGTTGTAAATCAGATCCCAACACGGCCGGTTGTCACCCTGGCTGCTTCCGCCGATGTTCGTTTGCGCGGCGGCATCGCAATTGTCGTAGGTCGTATAGGGCACGTTATATCCGAGATTAAATTCGGCGAAGTATTCGCAAAGCGACAACACGCGGTTGTTTTGGTAGGCGAACAGATCGTCGCCATGGTTGTAAGCCATGGTGCAAAAAATGCCGAGTTGAGCCACATCCAAACCTGAATGTCCCTGGTCGCGGCCCTCCTCCTGCCCCTGCCCCAGATAACCCGGATACATGATGTAAACGGTTTGTTCAATATTGCCGGCACCCAGGCCATTTTTGAAATACGTCAGCGCCTCGTTGTAAATGTTGGTGTCATCACACAGAATCCCAATCGCCATCATCGAGTTCATCGAGCAGAGATCCCAATTAGCCCACGGGTGGGTGGAACAGGCTCCCTGATGCTGAAGGAGAAAGTTGTGATCCATGGGATACCAGAGATTGACCATCCAAACCTGAAACCGCTGCACGTCTGCCGCCGCCCAGTTCGTGTAGCTGCGCATGATATCCCCGGCGATGGCAAACTGGTAACCGTAAATCTCCAGCAGTTGGATATTCGGATCGCCGCACAGGTTCGTGCAAATCGAGGACCATTGGTTCAGGATGTTGATCGCGGCATCGGCGTAGCGGGTGTCGCCGGTGCCCTTCCAGCGCAACGCAAACTGATACGCCGCCGCCGTGTCATAATACGCGAACTGGTAATTGTCCGCCGCCAGGCACGCGCCGCCGCCATTTCCGCGTTGTAGGATTCCCTGCGGATGCGTCGGGTAACCCAGATTCGCGGAGGAGTTGTTGATGAGGATGTTCCAACTGTCAATCCACGGATGCGCGCCCGCCTGCACCTTGGCCTTCATCCGGTCAAAATCCGCCTGCGTGTGCAGCGCGCTGGGATGGTCAAAGGCGCGGACGGATTGGGCCACGCCAAAAATCATTAATAGCGAAGCGAAAACGCCCAGCGGGAAACGAAACGTAGTAAACATAAATCTTTAAATCATTGTGTCAGCGAAACTAGGTTTTATATACCCTGGCAACACCGGTTGTTTGCATAGCTCGGTCACAGGTATTTAATGAATATAGCACCCCGCCCCGCCACTCGCGCCCTCTCTTTCGGATAGTATTTCGACGAAATTCAGTCGTAGACTACAGCAAGGTCATGCGACGTGGATACATGAGATTCCGCCATAAAAATCGCCACCCATCACATTGGACCACGGACTTTGTTGAACAGCCACGTCTTGGCGCAAACCCAGTGCCGGTCCACCGAGCGCTCGCAGATGTCGAGGTTTTCCGCAACTTCCTTGTTAGTCATGCCGCCGAAGTATTTCATCACCACAATCCGTGCCCGCACCGGATGCTCCCGATCCAACTGCTCCAGCGCGTCATTGACCATAAGAATCTTCGCATCCGGAGTGGCATCCGCCAGTTCGATATCCTCGATATTCAGCCGTTCCTGGCCGCCGCCATATTTCAACCGTGACTTGCGCCGGGCGTGTTCCACGAGGATGCGGCGCATCGCCTCCGACGCGGCGCCAAAAAATAGACTCGATTCTCCCAATTCTGTGAGCCGCTTTCGACCAATCGCAACCACGTCTCATGCACCAGCGCGGTGGGCTGAAGGGTGTGACCGGCCGACTCCCGGAGCATCCGCGCCGCCGCCATCTTCCGAAGCTCGTCATAGACCAGTGATAGCAACTCCTCAGACGCCTGGTTTTCACCCCGACTGATGGCGTCAAGAACCAGCGTGACATCGCTCATAATGGCCGGAATTTATCCCAGTTCATCTTTTGCCGCCAACAATTAAGTTGGTTCCATGAATTAACAGTGCCGCTTTCATTCATGGCGGGAAAGAAATCACTGACCTGTCCTCGATTGGGTGGACAAGTGTTAGGTGATTGTGTGAGCTAGACGCACGATGCACCATGAACTAGAGCATCTGCCAAAGCTACGCACCATTGCTCCATACATAATCATTATCTTCGAGCTTCTGCCAAATTGCACCATAGATGGCGATGAACACAAAGTTCTCGCTCCTTGCAATCCAGGCTGAAGGACTGAACGCCGTTGGTGTTCCGTCTCCCCACAATTCCGCGATAAACCGGTTGCTCATTAGTTTTGACGACGTGACGGGCGAGCTGTTTTTGGTGATCTTTACTGACTCAAGCCACCACAAACACAAAGCCACACATAATGAGAACCCATTCTACCTGTTTCCGATTTGCCTTTGCCGCTGCGCTCGCCTTTTTCTGCGTCGGCTCGTCGTCTGAAGCCGCCCAGATCGTGGTGACCTGCGTCGGCGACAGCATCACGGCGGGATACGGCTTGTCGAATCCCGGCACGCAGAGCTATCCGGCCCAGTTGCAGACGCTCTTGGGCAGCGGCTACACGGTGATTAATGACGGGGCCTCCGGCTCGACTGTGCTGAAGGTATCAGACAATTCTTTTTGGAGCTCGTCCTATTCCTCCTGGGCCTACACCAACAGCATGAATTCCAACCCAAACATCGTCGTCATGATGTTCGGCGCGAACGACTCCAAGTCGTGGAACTGGAATGCCGCCAATTTCAACAGCGATTACCGCGCGCTGATCGCGCAATACACGAATCTCCCGACGCATCCCAAGGTGTTCGTCTGTTACACGACGCCGATGTTTATGCCGACGGCTTTCGGCACGACCTTCGATCCCGTGTTTATCGAGAATACCGTGGAGCCGGCCATCGGCATCATCTCCACCCAGGCGGGCCTGCAGTTGATTGACAACGACATGATACTGATCGACCGGCCGGACTTGTTCCAGGACGGCGTCCACCCAACCGTGACCGGTGCCGGCATCGTCGCGCAACGGGTTGCCAACGCGCTGCTGGGACTCACGCCGACGAATCTGACCACCGCCGCGATCACCTCATCAGGAACGCCTTCAGTTTATGGCGCGCCGGTGACTTACACGGTCACGCTGACTTCGTCGGCGGGCACGGTAACGGGCGCGGTCATCTTCGCGGCGAACAACGTGCCATTCAGCACCAACACCCTCTCCGGCGGCACGGCCTCGGTCACCAATTCGCTTTTGCCGATTGGCGCGAACGTCGTCGCCGCGCAATATGTCTCCCAAGGCAAATACCTCGGCAGCACCCACAGTCTCTATCAAACCGTCTTGGACCCGGCAGCGCCGACCCTCACCGATCTCGGCGGCAGCACGCCCGTTCACGGCCCCAACGATATTTTCCAACTGTCCACCAGCGGCGACACGACCTGGCCTGACGGAATAAATTATTTTTCCAACAACAATCCGGACGTCGGTCAGACGTTCACCACCGGAGCCAACGCGCTGAATCTCGTGTCGGTCGCCATCAAGACGGCGGGATTGAACAACGGCGGCGGTTACGGTTCGCCGTCCAGCACGCCGACGTATTACCTGCGCATTTATTCGATGAGCGGCAGCACGGCGACATTGGTCAACACGTTCAGCGCGACCAATCCCGGCTTCACCGACGGCGACTGGCTGAAATGGAGCGGACTGAACGTGCCACTGGCCACCAACAAAACCTACGCATATTCTTTCGGCATCCCGGGCGGCGGCGGCTGGGCGGCGTTGGCCGTGGCCGGGAACAACACCTACGCCGGCGGCGAAATCGCGGTCATTCCCACCAGCGGCGGCACGATCACCAGCGGCGGCAGCCACAGTTTCGACGCGACGTTCGTTCTGGGTTTGGTCAGCAACACGCCGCCTGTGCTCGCCGCGATCACCAATCGCACCGTCAACGTCGGCCAGACCGTCGCCTTTACCGCCAGCGCCACCGACACGGATTCGCCGGCGCAGACGCTGACCTTCGCCCTGCTCTCCGGCGCGACGAACGCGACGCTCAACACCAACAGCGGCGCGTTCTCCTTCCGCCCGCTCGTGACGCAGGCCAACTCGACCAATAATTTCACGCTGAAAGTTTCCGACAACGGCTCGCCCGTCTTGAGCACCACGCAAAATTTTTTTATCGTCGTCAATCCGCTCACGTCGGCCGGCATTGGCAATGTTTCTGTCGTCGGCAAACAACTCAGCTTTCAGATCAGCGGCCAGAGCGGGCCAGATTACACGGTTGAAACTTCGACGAACCTGTCGCAGTGGAGCACGATTCTCACCACCAATTCGCCCCAGCTGCCGTTCACATGGATAGACACCAATTCCGCCGCCGCATCGCAGCGTTTCTATCGCGTCAAACTCGGCCCTCTATCGCATTCGCGAAAAACTGCAGGTGCGTTCGCGTTCGCAGGCCGTCGCCAAGTTCACACACATTGCCAACGTCGCCGTTGCGAAATATGCTGAGGCGGGGGGGCAGTGGATTTTTGAACCATGAAAAAAACAACCAGGATTATTTGCACATTATTTTGCGCTTTCGCCACGGCCGGAATCTCGGCGGAACTAAACCCGCTGTTTCAAAACAACGCCGTTTTGCAATGCGACACGCGCGTGCCAGTCTGGGGCAGCGGGCGCGAGGGGGGGGAAATCACCGTGGCGTTCGCCGGCCAAAAGATTTCCACCATGGCGACGAATGGCGTTTGGAAAATCTGGCTCAAGCCGATGAAACCAAATGCCGCGCCGCAGACGTTGACGGTTGCCGGCGACACGACCAGCGTCGTCACGAACGTCCTCGTCGGCGAAGTGTGGGTGGCCAGCGGACAATCGAACATGGAACGCCAACTCGGTTTGCGCCCTGGTCAACAACCGATCAGCGATTGGGAAAAAGAAGCCGCCGCCGCAAATTATCCGCAAATCCGGCAATTTTATGTGCCGCAGGTAAAATCCTTCACGCCGCAAACGACAGTGAAAGGCAGTTGGTCCGTCTGTGCGCCGGAAACGGTGACCAATTTCACCGCCGTCGGTTATTTTTTCGCGCGCGACCTTTTCGCCGCGCGGCACGTGCCGGTCGGGATCATTCACAGTTCCTGGGGCGGCACGCCGGCGGAAGCGTGGACGAGTGAAACGGGTTTGCAAAAACTTCCCGATTTCGCCGAATCACTCGCCGGATTAAAAAAACTCGCCGCCGATCCGGTTTTGGCGGAACGCGAAACGCAAGCCCGGCAAAACGTGTGGTATGAAAAAGTGGATCCAGGTTCCAAGCCGGAGTCCGCGTGGAGCGCGGCGGATTTGGACACGAACGATTGGAAAACGATGACGCTGCCGACGTTTTGGGAAAGCGCCGGCTATCCGGATTTCGACGGTGTTTTCTGGTTTCGCCGCGCGTTTGACCTGCCGCAAAACTGGGACGGCGGGGATGTGCTGCTGCATCTGGGCGCGATTGACGACAACGACACGACCTGGGTCAATGGCACACAAATCGGCGCGACGGTTGGCTGGAGCGTGTCCGCGAGTTTATCGCGTGCCGGGCCGTTTGCTGAAGCACGGTCAAAATGTCATCGCCGTGCGCATGCTCGACACCGGCGGCGGCGGTGGAATGTATGGCGGCGGCGATGCGATGCGCTTGCTGTTCAACGCAAGTGGGACAACCAATTCCCTTTCACTCACCGGCGATTGGCTTTGCAAACAAAGCGTTTCGTTAAGAATCACCGGCTGGCCGCCGGCCGATTTCAGCCAGGACCCAAGCGCGCCAACGGTGCTTTACAACGGCATGATTGCGCCGCTGCTGCCGTATGCGATTCGCGGTGTCATCTGGTATCAAGGCGAGGCAAATGTCGGACGCGAGCAGCAATATCAAAAATTATTTCCCGCGATGATTGCCAATTGGCGGCAGGCGTGGAGCCAGGGAGATTTCCCGTTTTTGTTCGTGCAAATCGCGCCTTTCAGCGGCATGACACCGGAAATTCGCGAAGCACAATTGCTCGCGTGGCAGCGCACAAAAAATACGGCGATGGCCGTGACGATTGATTGCGGTGATGCCAATGACATTCATCCCAAGCACAAACAACCCGTCGGCGCGCGATTGGCGCTGGCGGCGCGCGCGCTGGCCTACGGCGAAAAAATCGAATTTTCAGGTCCGGTTTTCGATTCGCTGAAGATTGACGGCACAAACGTGATTTTGCAGTTTACGCACCTCGGCGGCGGACTTGTGGCGAAGGATGGCGAATTGAAAGGTTTTACTGTTGCCGGTGCGGACAAGGTGTTTCATTCGGCGCAGGCAAAAATTGTCGGCGAAACGGTCGTGGTGAATGACACCGAAGTTTCAAGGCCTATTGCCGTGCGCTATGGCTGGGCGAATGTGCCGGAAGGGAATTTGTTCAATCGCGCTGGACTTCCAGCCTCGCCGTTCCGAACCGATTAAATTTGGAAACTGGTCTTGTCAATCATGCGCCTTGGCTCAACTAATCCCCGGTTCTGATTGCGTTTTTTAATGGGCTACATTTCTATAAAGAATTAATCCTCGGCGCGCGCAATAGTTGTTGCGACTCTTCTTCCAAGAGTCCAGCCGCTGCGAATGGTCAAAAACCAGCACGCCAGCCGCCGGGAGTTCCAGATTATCATTGGGCACAGCGAGTGATTGTGCCCGTCAATGTCAACGCGGCAAGCCACCCGCTGTAGCTGGCGTGACAAGCTGGTATTGGTCATCAAATATTTCCTGCGCTGAACCTCCAACCGCAGCCGCTTGATCTCCCGGTTTGAACACCGCCGCGAGGGAAAGGACTTTGCCGGCAAACATGGCCTTGGTTGGCGCGTTGTATGCGATCACCTCCACCACCTGCGGCCGCGGCGATGGCAACTGCGCAATTTGTGCGGAGGTCAGAAGCGGCACGCCAACAAAGGAAACCAAATAGTCAGCGCTGGAATACTTTTGCAGCAATTCAGCAAACTTACCCGCAGGCAGCGGTTCAAAGCCAGGCATCAGCACGGCTGGCATGGTCACTGTTTCCGTGGCGCTAATCTGAATTAATTTGCCCAAAGCATTGCGATAG
The DNA here is from genome assembly GCA_003151855.1 of Limisphaerales bacterium. Taxonomy (GTDB): domain Bacteria; phylum Verrucomicrobiota; class Verrucomicrobiia; order Limisphaerales; family UBA11358; genus UBA11358. The sequence continues at coordinate 9,887 of PLYV01000223.1, forward strand.
GCGGCAATCGCCTGGCCAACGGGTGTCGGCTGGTTGTTGTCGCTTTCTCCAACTACCAAAACAATGCTGCCTTTGCCGCCGGACATTTCATTCAGTTTTGCCGCCATCACTACACCCAAGGCCGTGTAACGATTGTTTTGAATATTGCTACTCTGGTGTTTGTCGCAGCCGTTCCCGGCCAGCAATGCAAGAATTACCGCGCCAACTTTGATAAAATCACCGGTTTTCATAGGCTTTAACGCGGTTCATACCAGTTAGTGCCCCCGTCCGAGGCGAGCGCGCTTAATTTAAGCCATTTGTCCCAGGTCGCAGAGCCATCCATCCGCACCACCGCCAATCCTTCGGGATTGGGATGGCTAACACCGTTGTTGAAGGTGCCCGCGTTGCCACCTTTTAAGTGAGGCATATAGGAACCCCAACTGGCACCTGCCCCAGGTTGCCAAAGCAAACAGGTCGCCAGCGTTTGAGAACCGGGTGTAAACCGGTCTGTCGTCTTGTGCGGGCGGATATAAGTAACGGTTCCTCCAAGCGTCATCGGCGCACTGGTTGAACGAATAGGTGTGCTATCAGGAAAAAAATCCCAGCCGATATAGCACCACGGGTTATTACCAGTGGTAGTCCCATTATCTGACGATACAAGCTCCCCGACGTTATTCCCGAGCAACGCTTTTGATCCACCCGGATAATGCCAGATACATTGGCACGCGAAGGCATTGGAAACCATGCCGTATGTCATCATAGAATTAAATATGCCCACAAAAAAATGCGAAACATCATCCCCCCCCGGAGGAAAAGCATCCTTAAAGTCTCCCGCGTAAATCGTGGAAGCCAAACCAAGCTGGTGCAGGTTGCTCACGTCCACGGTGCGCCGCGCCCGCTCTTTGGCGCTGGCCAGCGCCGGCAACAGCATCGCCGCCAGTATCGCGATAATCGCAATCACCACCAGTAATTCAATCAAGGTAAATGCCGCCTTTTGTCGAACCATTTTCAGCTTGTTCATTTTTGACACTTTTACTTTTGAAAAAAGGTCGCCGCGGCAATGCAAAACCACGGCGACCCCTTTATTTTCCATCAACGCATTCGATGACTAATACTTCAGCCGGTAGAACACCGTGGGCTTGGCCGGATCAATCGTGATGGTGGCACTCCCATCGCCAACACCCGACACCGGGCTCCAGCCGGTCGGACTCAAACCAGTGGAGAGGTTGTTGGTCTGCGCCTCCAGCGTCCACCCTTGGCCGGCGGGCCAGGTCAGATGCAGCGAGTTTCCGCTGATGCTGTTGGTGATGACTCCCGGACCACTCGGGCCGGCGGTCACCACGCTCAACACACCATTGTTGAAGCTGTAGCCCAATCCGCTGCCGGCACTGCCAACCACGGTCAAGGTGCCCGTGCCGCCGCTCGGGAAGAGGCGGAAGCTGTTGCCCACCGCCAAGGCCGGGCCGAGGTTGTTGACCGTCAGCATGCCGCCGTAGGTCAACGTGCCGCTCACATTGACGAAGTCGTTGGACTGCGCCGGCGAGAGGCTCCGGTTGAGTTCGACCAGCGTGTTGCCGGACAACGAGAGATTGCCGTTGATGGTCAGCGTGCCGATGGACGCGCCGGGTGACAGCGTGCCAGCAGAATTGACCGTGACGGAATTGTTGACCGTGCCGGTGCCGCCAAAGGTGCCGCCATTCACCGTCACCGGGCTGGCAATGGTGCCGTTCACCAGTAATGTGCCGTTGCTGACCGTTGTCGCGCCGGTGTAGCTATTGGCCGTGGACAACAATGTGAGGGATCCCGACCCGACTTTGGTCAGGGCCGTGCCTCCGGTAGCCCAATCAATGATTTTTCCGGCAAAGGTTGTGCTGGTGCCCAACGCGCCCACTTCAAACGTGGTCGGCGACGCGGATGAGGAACCGCCTTTAAGAATGGTATTCGCATTCGTGCCGGAAATACTGCCCATCTTGACCCGGGTGCAGGCAGGGTCTGCCACTTGCGTCACGCTGTAGCCAACGTCTCCCAAGTTCCACGCCGTGCCGGAGGCATCAAAGTTGGTCACCTGTGCGCCCGTGCCGCCATCAGAGACACCGCTGTAGGCGATGCCGTTGAACACGAAACTATTGTTGTTGGCGGCGGAGCCGAGAATGATGGTTCCGTTAAACGTGGCGAGCGGATTGCCATTCCAAATCAATCCGGGCTGGTTGACCCCGCTGTTGTTCTGGAACTTGAGCGTTCCCGTGCCCGTCCAATTCACGTTGTCACCGGCCACCCACAGGTTGCCGTAGTTGTTCACGGAATCGTCAATCACGTTGGTGGTTCCGGCCGGAATGACCAGGCTGTTGCCGAGGTAACAGGCGTTCGCGCTGTTCCAGGAACCGCCGCCGCCGGCTTGCACCACGATGGTGCCGTTGCTGAGGGTGAGCGCGCCGCCGCTGAAGGAATTGTCGGCTCCGTTGGGCAGGATTACCGAGCCGCCGAGAATCTTGGTGTCACCGGAATAGGTGTTGTTCTTGCTGATGGTGAATGCTCCCGAACCCACTTTCACCAGCGAGATCGGCCCCAAACTGTTCACGATCATGCCAGCATAGGTCGAACTGGCGTCACCATTCCCGATAGTCACGGTGGAGGCATCCAGGCCCAGATTGTCAATAGTGCCCCAATCCGACAGACCGTTCATGGAGACATTGGTGCCATGCACGTCGAGGGTTGTGCCGCTGCTCAGAATCACGTTGCCCTTGCCCGCGCCACTCGGTATGGCGCCGCTGCTAGCCGCTATTAACATACCAGCGGAGAGGGTCGTATTCCCGGTGTAGGTGTTCGCACCCGCCAAGGTCACGCTGCCGGAGGAGACCGCCAGAGCGGTATTACCGGACACAGGCCCCGCCAGCGCGATGCCCGCGCCAGAATCGTTGACAATGAATCCAGGATTCAAAACCACGGGCGTGGAGATGGTTTGCAGATTGGCTGAACTGTTGTTCAGCGGGCCGCTCAAGGTCAGCGATTTGCCGGACGTGCTGCCAATCGTGAAAACGTCCGCCGAACCATCAAAGGTCAGGCTCGCCACGTCGTAGTTTGCTTCCAGGTTCGGCGTCAAGCGCGTGCTGCCGGTGAAGATCACAGTGTCACCGGAATAGCCCGGCGCCAGACCGCCAGACCAGTTGGCATCGCTGCCCCAGTTGTCATTGGCCGCCAAACCGCTCCACGTTTCGGTGGTCGAATTGACGGTCAAGGTGGCCGCGCCGGTGCCTACCGCCGAACTGGTGTCCGTCGCTGCCACGCCGATGGAATCCGATCCCACCACGGCACCCGGGCCGACGACCACCGGGCCGTATGAATATTCATAGGTGCTGCCGGAGCTGGTCACCAGCGTCATGGCTTGCGTCGCCGAGCCTCCAATCGCACTTAAGTCCACCGTCACACTGCTGATGTTGTTCAGCGTTTTTTGCACGACCGCATACGCGGTCACCGACTGACCACGCGTAACCACCGTGGAGCCGTCAGCAACATTGGTGACCGTGACGCTGGTGACGATCGGCGGAGGATTGACCGAATAATGCAGAACCACGTTTTTTCCACTGGCTTTGATCCACCAATTTGCGGAGTCGCCGGGCGGCGTGCTGTCAAACACCAGCACCGGAATGCTGCTCATCGTCAGCGTGCCGGTGACGCTGAAAAGAACATAGTCGCCCGTCTCATCCAAATTACCGCCGCCGGTCATGGCATTGATGTGAATCGTATCGGCCGTGCCGAGCTTGAGGTTGCCATTGACGACCACTTGGTCATTACCGGTCAGGTGATTATCGCTCAAGTCAAAGGCCGCCGAACCTCCGGCATTCATGGTCAAGTTGTTCTTGAAGGTCAAGGTGCCAACCACCCAGGCTCCCGCCGGCGAAATCGTCGAACCGCTGTTGGCCGTCGTCACGGCGCCCGTCACCGTGCCGATGCCGGACAAAGTCTGAGCGCTGCCCAGCGTGTAGGAACTCGCCGCCGAAACGTCGAACACGCCGCCGCTGCCCACGATAATGTTGGCGGTGCCGCTGATGTTGCCGCCGCCGCTCAGGGCCAAGGTGCCACCATTGATGAGTGTGTCACCGCTGTAGAGGCTGTTGGCCGTGAAGGTGAGCTTGCCGGAGCCGGTTGAATTCGTGAGCACCAGACCACCGGAGTTGCTGTTGGGGATGGCCGACGCAAAGGTCACGTTGGTGCCGTTCAAGTCAATCAAGATCGGATTGCCGCTGTTGACGAAGTGCGAGGCGTAATCAGCCTGATTGGCCGCCGAGTATTGGAGCATGCCGCCACTGAAGGTAATGGGAGTGTTCGCGCTGAACAGATTGGCACCGCCAACGTTCAGAATACCATCAGAGATGTTAACGCCGCCGGTCATCGTGCTGGTTCCGCCAGTCAGCGTCAGCTTGCCCGTGCCGACCTTGTTGAGTGCCATCGTGCCACCGTTATCAAGGAGCCTGCCAGCGAATGTGGAATCCGCGTTAAGCCCGCCCACCTGAACAGTATGGAGTCCCGACCCGTTACAGGCGAGGGTTCCCGCGCCACTCAGCGAGCCGAACTCAATCACTCCGCCAACGCCGAAATCAAGCGTCACAAAGCGATCCGGCGCGCCGCCAATGGACCAGGGAATCCCGGCGTTGCCTGAGGTCGTGGATTTGAACCGGACGACGGTCTGGTTGTTGCCGGTCAGCGGAATCGTGATGCTGCCGCCAGACATGGTGTTGGCGCTTAAACCGACGTTGAGGGAGTTGATTCCCGGAGACGCGCCGCCGAGGATCAGGTTGCCCGTTCCAGTCAGGCTGCCCCCGACCCAGAAATCGGATACCGCCCCCAGCTTGATGGTGCCGCCGCCAGCGCCCACCACGACATCATTCCACATCCCAACTCCCGCCGAGTTTTGCACGGTGCCGCCATTCAGCGTAAGAGTTCCCGTGCCGAGCGCTGCGTTGTTGCCAACGCCCACAATGCCGTTACTGATCGTGACGCCGCCGGTGAAGGTGTTCGCACCGGACAATATCAGTGTGCTGGAGCCGGCCTGGATCAATGAACCGGCACCGGAGATGATGCCGGACATGGTTTGCGCCGCCGTGCTGTTAAACCACAGCGCGCTCTCGACATCAACATTGGTAGCATAGTTACCACTGCCCAACTGACCCGCGCCGGCAACTTGCAGCGTGCCGGCGGAAACGGTGACGGCACCGGTGAACGTGTTGGTGCCTGTGAGCGTGAGCGTATTGTTTCCAACCACGGTGAATCCAGCGCCTGTGTCGGAGACTGGACGAGTGATCGCCACGTTACCCACCGCCAAGCTAATGGTTGGCGCGCCGCTCAACGTCACCGGCACATCCAACGTCTGCACGTTGGCCGAGTTGTTGGTCAAGCCACCCGTCAGCGTCAGCGTGCTGCTGGAATTGGTGATGTCAAAGCTGCCAGCGCCACTGTTGAAGGTTAGCGAAGCCATGCTGGTGCTGGCATCCAAGTTGTTGGTCAGCCGGGTCGAACCGTCAAACGTCGCACTGTCGCCAGCGCCGGGGCCATGCCCCAAATTCCAGTTGCCGCCCGTGCTCCACTTATTGTCACTGCCGCCGCCGCTCCAGGTCGGATTGGAGTTGGCCACCGTGATGCCCGTCACGGACCAAGCGGCACTGCCGCCATTATTCTGGTTGACCACACCGCTCACGGTGTAGCTCCCCGTCGCCAAAGTGCCAGACACATTGAACGTGCCGGTCCAGTTGCCGGCTCCATTGCCGCCCGGACCGGTCAGGGTGACCGGGTCGCCGGCTCCGCCCAAGCCATCCACGCCAACCGTCACACTGGTAATGCTCTGTCCCGATGCCGGCGTCACGTTCACGGTGATGGTGGTGCTCTGATAATGCACCAACGAACTGGGCGACGCGCTGGCGGAATTGACCGTGGGCGCACTGATGACCGTCAAGGCCGCACCCGCACCGGTGGTAGTCCCATAACTATCGGTCGCCCGAAGCCGATAGTAGGTGGTTCCTAAAGTCGAGGTGTTCGGCGTATAGGTGGCGGACGTGGACGAGCCGGAAGCGTTCGCCCAGGTGTTGCTGTCAGGACTGCTCTGCCATTGGTAAGTTAAACCCGTGCCGGCACTGCTCACCGTCGCACTCGCGGTCACCGCCGTGTTCAGATAAACCGGACTGACCGGCGAAAAGGTTGTTTTTCCAACAGTGGGAGGAGCGCCCGGGACCTGATAATGAAGCACCACGGTGGTGGCAGACTTGACGATGCTGTAATAGCTCGAATTCGCCGGTGTGCTGGTGCCCCAAGCCAACGTGGGGGTGCCGCTTCCAGAAATGGAACCGGCCGTAAACAGCGTGTAGTCCGCCGTATCAAGAGTGCTGGTGGTGATGGGATTGATCTTGATGGTGTCAGCACTGCCAATGGTGAGGGTGCCGGTCACGGCAACCTTGTCATTTGCGCCGGCGGCGGAATTGCTGAGATCAAAGATGTTGGTTACTCCAGAACAGGTGACGTTGCCAGTGCAGGTCAATGTCCGGCCAGTCGTGGAATTGGTGCCCGGAGACAGAACCGTCGTCGAACCCAAAGACACATTGCCGCCGATGGTGCCCACGCCACCCACCGCAGTGCCGGCACCGCTGGCTGTAATCGCGTCGGAACCGGCGCCGGTCGCGCTATCCACCAGCAAGGTGCCGCCGCTGACCGTTATTGTGCCACCAGTGAGCGTGCTGGTGCCGGCAAGCTCCAGTGTCCCCGCGCCGGCTTTCGTAAAGCTCGAACTGCCGTTGGCAACCATTCCCCCCATGACACTCAAATCAATCCCGCCGGGCACCGTGCCTTGAGCAGTATTGATCGTCAACCCGTCCGCGCGCAGCACAATCGGCGCGTAGATGGTGGAAACAATATTGGTGGCCAGACTGTTGAGGCCGCTGCTCGAACCATTGAAATTGATACCGGCCGTGCCCGTGTTGGCAACACTGTTTGTTATCGTGCCGCCCGTCAAATTGAACGTGGTGATCCAACCGTTGTTCCCGTTTTGCGCATTGTCCAGCGTGCCGCCGACGATGTTGACGGGCGTAGCCACTGCTCCGGAATTGTAACCCAACGCATCGGCAGCCGTCATCTTCACCGTCGCGCCGGGATAGATGGTGAGCGTGTTCCTGACCTCCCCGTTGCCACCGCCAGCCCCCAAGGCCAGAGTTCCCTGATATACCAACGTGCCACCGGTGTAGCTATTTCCTCCGGTTAAAGTCAAAGTCCCCGGGCCGGCCTTGTAGAGAAGTTTAGCCGTCGAACCGTTATTTTGAATACTTGAATTAATCGTGCCGGTGTCTGGCACATAAATGTAAAGCCCGTCATTGTTGGCTTTTAACGGTCCCGAACCATTGATGGTGCCGCCATTTTGAAGAATAATACCCGTGTCTATATAAGTATTGCCACCGTTATCCGTCAGGGTGGCACCACTCACCAAGAGCGAGGCCCAAGAGGCATTGGGGGACACGGTGGTATTACCAGTAACCTTCACGTTGTGCGCATCCGTATTTGCTGCCGTTGTATAGGTAGCAGCCACAATCGTTCCGCCGCTGTTTCCGGCGCTCGCCCAGTCATAGGTATTATTGCCATTGTCGATCACAAACCCCGGACCCGTCAGCCCGGTATTGGCCACAGCACCAGAACGCCAGTTCCACCCATCGGCAGCGGTCGTGGTCTTGGTGCCGGTGCCTGATATAATCACCATCGCTCCTGCCGGGCCGTATTGGGTGGGCAAACTGCCAAGGGCGAGCGTGGCTCCTGCCCCCACATTCCATTTCTGGAGACCTGCCGCAGGTGTAATCGCCGCATTGATCGTCTCGGTGCCGCTGGTCAGCGCACTGGCATCAATGCCGCCGGTGCCGAGCGTGAGGCCACTGCCGCCAATGGTGAACAAACTCGCGCCACTGTTGAAAGTCAGTTTATTGACCGTCAGGCCGGAAATGTTGTTGTTCAAGGTCAGGCCGGACGATCCCGCCGCGCCGAACACCAGCGAGTCGCCGTTGGCTGGTGGCGTGCTGCCGCCGGCCGTGGTCCAGTTGCCGGCCGTGGTCCAGTTCGCGTCGGTATTTCCGCCCCAGGTATCCGTGCCGGCAGCAAGAGCGGAGCCGGTTGACAGCGCCACTGCCAGAATAGCGCCGAACAGTTGTATGGTTGTTTTTTGTTTCATGGGTTGTTTAATGGGTTGCGTTTGAAAAATTAACGATTGACGAACGACTACAGTCGCCGTCGAAGAGAAATCATATGGATTAGCTGCACTGTCTGGGACGTTTTGATGTTGGTTTGAATTGCTTAACTGACGGCAAAAACAAAATCATGGGGACGCTTTGGTTAAATTGTTTGGCTGTATGCCTCACTTTCCCACCAGTGCGACCAGCCTACAAACTCTCTTTCGGATAGATTTTGAATTACTCCTCGCAAACCAAATTAGTTGAAACTATAAAGCTTTCATGCCTCATCCATCACCTTTTGCCCGCCTGCCCTGGCCGCATCTGAATACCGCCCGCCGATTTGGCGCGGGCCTGGTGGCCGGATTGGCACTGGTCGCCGGTGACAAGATTTTCGCTGAAACAACGGACAACGGCGCAATCACCCCCGACAACCCAGCCGTCGCCACCACCAGCCAGCCGTCCAATCCCGAACGTCAGGCCGCGCTGGCGACGTGGCAGGCTGCGCGATTCGGGCTGTTTCTGCATTGGGGTGATTATTCCGTCTATGGCGGCAATTATCACGGCAAGGATTTGTGGAGCGCGGAGTGGATTCAGGAAAACGCGCGCATCAGGCTTGGTGTGACGGTGTGGACTTGGACGTTGAACGATTCGGCCAGACGGTCAAGCGCGGCGGCAATCTGTTTCTGACGCCACTTGGATTTGCCGTCGGTGATGATTTGCCGCTGCAACTGTTGGTTTGCATCCGCGACGGTGATTTTCGGCAACAGGACGGCGTTGCGCTTCACCCATTCTCGGCAGGCTTCGATGATGGACGCCTTGCCGTCGAGGATTTGCAGGGCGTCGGCATATTCACGGCAGGCGGTGTCAATCGGAACCCCGACGGGCGACACGGCTTCCACGGCCCGGACGTAGGCCATCCGGTCAGCGTCCCGCAATTCGAGCGACGATTGATCTCCGTTGGCAACTTTATTGCAGGCATCTTGAGCAACGGTTTTCGCTTCGTCGAGATCGGAACGCCATACTCGTTTGCGTCTGCCAAAAAGGGTGAATTCTACGACGTAAGCATCATAATTTTTCCCGGCCTTGGATTGCGAAGCCTTTCGGATTTTTGCTGAAACGCCCTTCTCTGTAACCGTCAGAGGGAACTTTTCGGTTTTCATGGTCAATAAAGACCTGACAGTCACCTTTCTGGAAGGAATCTGTCAGGAACGATTGACCCTATTGAAAAACCCTTTAAAAATGGTCGGGGCGGGGAGATTTGAACTCCCGACCTCTTGCACCCCAAGCAAGCGCGCTAGCCGGGCTACGCTACGCCCCGAACCATAAATTCATTGGCCTTTTTCGACATTTCAATGCTCACAGATTGACAATCTGATACTGAAACCGTGAACGCACAGAAACAGCCGGATAAAGCTTCCGATTGGCAAAAGCCGACCTTTGTAAATCTGCTGCGCTACAAGCCTTCACAGGTTTATTTTGCCTGATTGAAAATTAAGGGCAAGCTCATTCGCCGGAGTTTGAAGACAAATCAAATCACCGTCGCCAAACTTCGCCTGGTCGATCTGGAGAAAATCGAGCGCCAGAAGGCGCAAAGCGTCAATGCGATTTTTAACGGCAAAATGACCTTTGGAGAAGCATTGTCGGTATTCCAGAAGCGAATGCAGGAAAACTCCGCCGTCAAACCCAAGACGAAGGAGTATTACAAATTTCGCGTCATCGCCCTGCTAAAGTCGTGGCCGGGACTGGTGGGCAAAGACGTGAGCCGTATTTCAAACACCGAATGTCTGGAATGGGGCGTGAAGAACGCCCGGACGAACAGCTAGTCATCCCACAACCACACCGTCAGCCTACTCTCTGCCGCTGTTTCGCAGTCTGATTTGACGGAAACGCCAGAGCAGAAACGCGCCGGACACGACTAGCAACAAGGGTTCCGGTTCCGGAACCGTGGTGATTTGCAGGCCCCAGTTCACCAACACGGTTGGTTCACCGTCGCTCGACAGATCGGCCACGAACAGTGTCCAGGTGCCGTTGGCCGGGCGGTCGTTGAATTGGTTCAGCAGGGCCGTTGGATTCACGGTTTCGTTGACGCTGCCCGGATCCACAGCACGTCCGTCAGGCTGCCAGGTGCCGAGCAGACGGCCGCTGGCGTCGAAGGTGGGGCTGAACTGTTCATACCAATGCACGTTGTTCGCGGCCCGGTCATCAAGCGTGATGTTTAGGCCGGGCGCGCCGTAGCCAAACGGGTTGGTTGAAGCCATGCCGACACAATTCAGCAGCACGGAAAACTGGCCGTCAAAGGTCAGATAGGCGTAAAGGTCGGCGTTGCGCGGAACGTCCAGGCTGATGTTCACGTTCAGGTCGGAGATCGCGCCCTGCGTGCCGGCGACGGTTTGCTGGTTGATCATGCCGCTGGAGTTGCCGTCGGGCACGGCACCGTCCACGGCGAAACTGAAGACGTAAGCATTGGTTTGACCCAATGCCGTCGCGACCATGGCGGCGGTGAAAAGCGCCGTGACTACTGCTTTGATCATTTTCAATTTCAAGTTTTTAGCTGGAACAATGTAGTTCGATTAACCACGAAACACACGAAGCACACGAAAAAGGAGGTGAAAGAAAGTTTGCTCGACGGCGGGCGAGAGGCGCCTAATGGCGGGCGACATCCGGGGAATGGACGTTGGCACATCCGGCCTGTTTTGCCTCTGTGTTTCATTCGTGGGTTTCGTGTGTTTCGTGGTTCAAAAGAATCGTTCCGGTTAAGACGGGGCTTCGCCGGATCCGGCGAAGCCCCGTTTGACTGCCTCTGGTTTACGGATAGACGGTGCGGTAGAACCGCATCGAAGAGCCGGACGTATCCGTGTATTGGAACGCGCCGACGCTGTTCGCCGTCACACTCTCAATATCCTGCCAGACAAACGGACCGGTGACGTCCGAGTATTGCAGGCGATAGGTGCGGCCGGGGATGCCGTTGCCGTCAATGCGGAAGGAACCGTTGTCCAGATTGACGATGACCAGGTTCTGGCTCGGCGCGTTGTCCACCTTGATGGCGACTGTCACGGTGCCCGTGGCGCTGCCGCCGTGGCCGTCCGTGACGGTGTAGGTGAACGAATCCGCATTGGTGAAGCCGGGAACCGGCGTGAAGAACACCCAGGCACCGCTGACGGTGACCGTGTTGTTGCTGGCGCTGGTCGCGCTGACGGTGATGGTAAGTGTGTCGCTGTCCGCATCGCTGGCCTTGCCCAGCAGTTCCGCGAGCCGGACTTTCACGCCTTGCGCCGGATAGCGCTCAATGGTGTCGCCGCCGGCGACCGGAGGCGTGTTGATGACCTGGCTTTGCGCCAGCGTGTTGGTGACGCCGGCGAAGTTGGCGTTGCCAGCATACTCAGCCACGATGGTGTGCGAGCCGTGCGCGAGGTTGTTGGTGGTGAAGGCAGCCTGGCCACCGGACAAACCGCCGGTTCCCAGGACGCTGCCATCCGCCTTGAAGGTCACCGTTCCGTTCGGCGTGCCGACACCGGGGGCGACCGCGCTGACGGTCATTGTGAACGTCACGTCCGCGCCGGGCAGCGCCGGGTTGGCCGAGGAAACCAGATCGCCCGAGGTCAGCGAGTTGGTGATGGTGAGCGTGCCGTCAACATAGTTGAACGAGTAGTTCGCACTCGTTGCGCCGCTGGCGGTGATGGGATAGGTGCCGGCACTGCTGCTGGCCGTGGCCTCGGTTGTGATGGTCGCCAGACCGGTCAGGTCATTGGTGCCTTGATTGAGCGCGAACCCGCTATAAGTCGCCGTGAAGACCGGCAATGCCGCGCCATACGCCTTGCTCTTGTCCTGGGCGGTGACGGTGATGGTAACCTGGCCGACCGACAGGGTGCCGGTGTTGGTGGTGACGGTGTAGTTGGCCAGCTTGCTGCCCGGATCGCTCAAGACTGGCGTGATGGCGTAGCCGCTCACCGGACTGTTGATGTCAGCCGTCGTGACAAACGTGGCGGTGATGTTGTCGCCATTTTGCTGGCCGGTCACGCTGCCGGTGAAGGCCGGATTCGCCGCGCCGTAGAGGCGGTTGGTATTGTCCGCCGTGACGATCAAGCCCGCAGACGTCACTGTCAGCGTGCCGTTGGTGAAGTCAAACGCGTAATTGGTGGAGCTGAGGCTGCCCACGCTCGCCGTAATAGTGTAGTTGCCCACAACGCTGTTGGTGTTGGCGCTCGTGGTCAACGACGGACTGCCGCCCAGCACGCTTTGGGATTCTCCATCCACAAAGCCGCTGTAGCTGGCCGTGAAGGTTGGATTGGCCGCGCCATAAACGCGGTTGGTGTTGTTGGCCGCGACGATGATGAGGGCTTTGCCGACGGTCAACGTGCCGTTGGTGAAGGCAAAGTCATAGTTGGTGGCACTGAGGCTGCCCAGGCTTACCTCAATGGGGTAGTTGCCCACAACGCTGTTGGTGTCGGCGCTCGTGGTCAATGCCGGGCTGCCCGAAAGCACGCCGGCAGTTTCGCCGTTGACGAAGCCGCTGTAGCTGGCTGTCAGCGTCAGATTCGTCGCGCCGTAAATGCGGCTCTGGTCATCCGCCGCCACCGTCACCGTGGCTTTGCCGACAGTCAACGTGCCGTTGGTGAAGGTGAAGCTGTAGTTGGCCGCGATCAACGAGCCTGCTCCCGCTGTGATTGTGTAATTGCCCACGACGCTGTTGGTGCCGGCGCTCGTGCCCAACGCCGGGCTGCCCGAAAGCACGCCGGCAGTTTCGCCGTTGACGAAGCCGCTGTAGCTGGCCGTGAGCGTCGGGTTGGCGGCACCGTAAATGCGGTTCTTGTTGCCAGCCGCGACGGTGATGGAAGCCTGGCCGACCGACAGTATGCCGGTATTGGTGGTGACGGTGTAGTTGCCCAGCTTGCTGCCCGGATCGCTCAACACGGGCGTGATGGCGTAGCCGCCCACGGGACTGCTGGTGTCAGCCGTCGTGACAAACGTGGCGGTGATGTTGTCGCCATTTTGCTGGCCGGTCACGCTGCCGGTGAAGGCCGGATTAGCCGCGCCGTAGAGGCGGTTGGTGCTGTTCGCCGTGACGATCAATGAAGCGTTCAGGACGTTGATGGCGACATGATTGGTGACTGGCAGAAAGCTGCTTGCATCCGTGGGAGTGAAAATCACCGTGAGCGTCTGGCTCGATCCCGCGTTCAACACCGTGCCAGCGGCGGGCGAGTAAGCAAAGGTGCCCGGCACGTTCGTTGAGTTGTAAGTCGCCGTCGCGTTCAACTGCGTTCCGCCGAGCGCCGTGCCATAGGTGATGTCCGCCGGGTTCGCCCATGTCAGCGTCGGATAGGCTCCGCCGGAAATTTGCAGTGACCATTCGGTGAGCATGTTCGTGCCGCCGGATTCAACATCGGAAACATAGAGTGTCCATTCCCCAGCGGCGTTGAGGCCGTTAAAACTGCTCAACGCGGTGGCGCGCGCGGCGGCGTCGGTGACATTCGCGGGATCATTCGTGCGGCCATCCGGCTGCCAAGTCCCCATGAGCGGCGAACCGTCGGCGAGGTTGGTGACGCTCTGATAAAGATGCACGTCGCCATTCGCCGCGCCGTCCTGGAAGGTCACGTTGAAACCGCTGTCGGCATAGCCGGCGGCGTTCCCGGCGGTTTTCCCCGGACGGTTGAGCAGCACGCTGTAGCCGCTGGAATGGCGAAGATAGACATAGAGGTCGCCGTTGAATTCACCGGTGAGTTTGAAGCCCACCTTCAGCGACGTGATGTTGCCGATGGCGGAGCTGATGTTTTGCACGTCGCTCAGGCCGGCGGCGTTGCCGTCGGGCACCAGGCGGTTGGTGGTGAACGTGTAGGTTTCGATGGTTTGCGCCTGGAGGAGCGGCGTTGCCGCCCACAGGCATACCAGCATGATGGCTGCTATTAGTTTTTTCATATGTGTTGACTGTTGAGGTTTGTTGCGCAGGTGGACGAAATCGGTTCGCGTCTGCGCAAGCATCGGACCGAAATTATTTGAGGTGATTTTAGTTTTCATAAGTTATGGATAGGTTGAGCGATAGAATCGTGCCGGCAGGTTGGTGCCGGGTGAATCGGTGTATTGAAACTGTCCGGTGGCATCCGCCGCCGCCGTGCCCAGGGATTGCCAGTTGGGTGTGGCCAGGTTGGTTGTGTATTGGATGGTATAAGTGCGCCCAGGTATGCCAAAGAAACTCGTAAGCAAGCTGCCGTTGCCGAGGTTTTGGGACAGCTCGGTGTTTTGCGCCGCATTGGTGTCGGAAACAATCGCCACCGTCACCGAGCCGGTGGCTTGCAGGCTGCCGTCAGTTATAACATAGGTAAAGCTGTCCGCATTCGTGTAGCCGGCGGGACGCGTGTAAAAAACCCAGCCGTAGTTGGTCGTGACGGTGCCGCCCTGCGCGCTCGCGGCATTGACAGAAATAAGCGAGATGGCATCGCCATCCGCATCCGTGTCGTTGGCGAGCAGCGATGTCACGCGCATCTTCGCGCCGGTGGTTGGGTAGCGTTGCAGCGTGTCGCTGCCGGCGATGGGCGCGCTGTTGATTGCCTGATTGGAGCCAAGCGTGTTGGTGCTGCCGGCGAAATTCCCGTCGCCGGCATATTGCGCCGTGATGACGTGCGTTCCATGCGAAAGTGAATTGGTGGTCAGGCTGGCGATACCGCCGCTCAACGTCGCCGGTGCGCCGAGCGCGGTGCCATCGGCCAAAAATTGAACCGCGCCCGTCGGTGTGCCGCTGGCCGGCCCCACCGCCGTCAAGGTGGCTGTAAAAGTCACATTAGAACCGGTTGGTGCCGGATTGGATGAGGAAGAAACGACGTTGGTGGAACTGGCTTTTGTAATGGTGAGCGAGCCGTTGTTGAAAACAGTGAAGCTGTAGTTAGTCGCAGTCAAACTGCCCACCAACGGTGTAATCACATAGCTACCGACCGGACTGCTATTAGTGGCGGACGTGCTGAAACCCGGCGTGCCGAGCACAACACTGGCGGTTTCGCCATTGACGAAGCCGCTGTAACTGGCCGTTAACGACGGGTTAGACACGCCGTAAATGCGGTTGGTGTTGTTCGCCGTCACCGTCAGGGCAGCCGCCGTCACCGTCAGCGTGCCGGCATTGGTGGTGACCGTGTAGTTGCCCAGCTTGTTGCCCGGATCGCTCAAAACCGGCGTGATGGTGTAACTGCCCACGGGACTGTTGGTGCCGGCTGTCGTGGTGAAGGTGGCGGTGATGCTGTCGCCGTTTTGCTGGCCGGTCACGCTTCCGGTGAACGTCGGATTGGCCGCGCCATAAACGCGGTTGGTGCTGTTGGCGGTCACGGTGAGCGTGGCGGCGGTGATGTTCGCGGTCAGGCCCGTCGGCGGCGTCAGCGTGTAGTTGCTCGCCGCGCTGCCCGTCAATGTCAGCCCGCTCACCGTCACCGTCTTGCCGGTGCCAACCGCCGCGCTCGAAAACGTCGCGCCGTATCCATTCGTCGAAAGCACCACGTTGCCGGAGTCGCCTGCGACCACGCCGCTCAAGACCACGCTGTTCGAGTTGATCGTCGCCGTTGTCGTGCCGTTGTAGGTTTTGCTGTTGGCCGTGATGCCGGAAGCCACGGTCACGACCGCCTGGTTGACGTTGAAGGCGAGCGCGGCAGACGTGCTGGCCGTGTTGGTGACGTCGCCGGCATACACCGCCGTGATGGAATGTGAACCATAGGCAAGTGTGCTGATGCTGAAGGCGGCGACCCCGGCTGAAATCGTTCCCGTTCCCAGCGTGGTTGCGCCGTCCTTGAAAGTAACACTCTCGCCATTAGTGGGAGCGGGACTGATCGTGGCGGAGAAAGTGACGGAGTTGCCGTAGGTGGAGGGATTGCTGCCGGAAGTCAAAGCTAGGGTATTTGTAGTAACATTCTGAACGGTCAGGTTAAGGTTGCCGCTCGAAACAGAAATGGAGGCGGTCGTTCCGGCAGCGATGCCGGAGCCGGAAACAACAACCGGCGTGGCGTTGGGCGTGCCGGAAATGGAGCCGCTGGAGCCGTTGCCGACTTGAACGAGGCGGTAAACGCCCGCGCCGAGCGGAGTGGCGGCGGCGTTGGTGATGGTGATGCCGTTGTTGTTCAGCGTGAGCGAGGCGTTGGTGACCAGCAACGCGGGATGGGTGGTATCGCCGCTGAACGAGACGGGTGTGAAATTGAGGATGATGGAATTAGTGTTCAGGTTGACCGTGCCGCCGCCGTTGATGGTGGCGGCGGTGGAGCCGGGAGCGGTGCCGGTGCCACGGGCTTGCAAAACAGTGTTACTGCTGAGGTTGAAGGTTGATACAGCCGACACATCAAAGGTGCCGCTGGCGGCGAGAAATATATTCGCCGAATTACTGATGGATCCGGTGTTGCTCAACGCCAGGGTGCCGGCGTTGACTACCGTGCCGCCGGTGTAGGTATTCGCACCGGACAACGTCAGGGTGCCGGAGTTGAGCTTGGTCAAGCCGCCGTCAACTGCGTTGTCGCCGGCAATGCCGCTATGAACCAGCGGCTGGCTGATCGTGATGTTGAATCCGGCACTGTCCACCACTGCGCCGCCATTGCGCACGTTCGCGGTCTCTCCACTGCTGGGAAGAAAGTCCGTGCGGCTGGCGCTGGCCGCCAGCGTGCCGCCGTTAAAATTGATTACCTCCATGCCGCCACCGAATCGAAACAGCAGCGGCGTAAGACGACCGCCATTCAGATTGAGCGTTGAGTGTCCGTTGCCCTCACTCATGGAAAGGCCAAGAGTGCCGGTATCGTTCACCAGGACGCTGCCGCTGTTGATGGTCAGCGCGGCGTCGCCGTTGCGGGCAACCTGGAAACCATAGTTGTTGGTAACGATGAATGAGCCGCCGGCGATGGTCATGTTGTTTGTGGTTCCCGCGGTGTCGCCCAATGGGAACCAGGCACCACCGTTGCCGGAACCCACGGCGAAAACAGCGTTGCTGCCGATGGTCACATTCGCGCCCTGGTCAAACTTGCTGTTGCCGTTGTTTTGGAACACCACAAAACTGCCGTTGGTGATCAGCAAATTGCCGCCGAGACTGCTGTTCCCCGCGAAAAAGTAGTTGAAGGTGTTTGTGCCGGAGAGCACCAACAAACCTTGATCCCGCACAATCAATCCAGGGAAAGCCGGGCCAGCCGACGGATTCATTTGAAGCTGGGCCGTCCGGTTGGTCAGCGTGTCCACGATCACGCTTCCGGTTCCACTGGCACCGTCGGCTCCGCCACTCAAGGTTGTCGCTTGCGGGCTGGTCAGGTTGGCGGCGACTTGCAAAACAACGCTGGTGGCGTTGGAGGCCAGGGTCAACAGGTTGGCAGCGGCCCCAAGCGCCGCCGCGTTGGAAACGACCAAGGTGCCGGCGTTGACCACTGTGCCGCCGGTGTAGGCGTTGTTGCCTGACAGCGTCCAGGTGCCGGTGCCGTTTTTCACGATGGTGGTCGCGCCGCCGCTGCCCGAAATATTTCCAGCGATTTCGCCCGCGCCGCTGGTTGAACCTTGAAGAATGAGGTAATGGGCGCGAACGCCGCCCTGACTCAGACTGCCGGTAAATTTCAACAAGCCGGACCCTGACTGGTCAATGACCTGGTTGGGTTCGTAGTCGGAACCGTTGGCAGCGGTGTAACTGATGACGCGATCCGATGTTTCCCCGGTGCCGGTGTAGAACAATGTTCCGTTAGCCCAGGAGCCGCCCAGGTTGATGTCCGACACATTTCCCAATGCCTTGCTCACGGATGAAACGTTCAAAACGCCGCCACCGACGACTTTCGTTTGTCCAGAGAACGTATTCGTGCCGGAAAGCGTCACGGTGCTGCCGCTGACCTGCAACAAGCCGCTCCCCGAAATCGGGCCATCCAATGTCTGGGCCACAGACGAACTAAAAGTCATGGTGCCGCCATTGCTGATCGCGCCCGAATACGAGCCGGCGCCCAGCGAACCGGAACCGCTGATGGACAGTGTGCCAGCGTTGACTACCGTGCCGCCGGTGTAGGTGTTCGTGCCGGAAAGCGCAAGCGCGCCCGGTCCAGCCTTGGTTAAATTATATCCAGAACCACCATCACTGATCGCGCCCGAAATATTCAGGTCAATTCCACTGGGCACCGTTCCAGCCGCAGTGGTAATAACCACCCCGTTTGTCCGGAGCACAACGGGACCGCTGATGGTGGAAACGATATTTGTGGCTAGACTGTTGATGGCGCTTGATGAACCGTTGAAATTATAGCCGCCACCACCGGTGGAACTCATCGTGCCGCCGGTCAAATTGAATGTGGTGATCCAGCCGTTATTGGTGCTCGTGCTGTTATCCAAGGTTCCACCCACGATGTTGACGGGCGAGGCCACTGCTCCATAGCCAAGCGCATCTTGGGCACCCAAACTCACAAGGGCGCCTGAATTGATAGTGAGCGTTCCGAGAACACACGCAGACGAGCCACCCACAGCCAGCGCCAGCGTTCCACCACTGACAACCGTGCCACCGCTATAAGTGTTGTGACCGGAGAGCGTCAGATTGCCAGCGCCGGCCTTGGTCAGTGAGTAACCGCCGCCAATCGCCCCGCCGACGGTCAGCGTGTTGGTGCTGACGGTGACTTGCCGGTTTCCACCCAGCGTCACCGCGCCGGGGCCGAGGTTCAAACTTTGTGAGCCGACAAATGTGAAATCTGAGTTCCAGTTTTCGGGGTTGACGTTGCCATTCACCAGATTCGCCAGCGAACAATCCAGATTGCCGCCGGCCAGGGTAAGGGTGCTGGTTCCATATAATGCGTTTGTGCCGCCAAATACCAGCGTGCCGGAGTTCACTGTGACAGCGCCAGAAGAACCACCGGCATACACAGAGCCATTATTCGTTCCATCAAGTGTCACTGCCCCAGTGCCATTCAAATTCAAGTAAAGGTTTCCGCCCGACCCGGCATTGGTGAATTGAATGCTGTTTCCAAACAGCCAGTTTCCAGAGCCATACAAGTCCAACTCATGATTGCCACCACCACCGCTCTGCCACGAGGAATTAAGGAAAGACACGGTTGAAGCTGAATTATTCGTCCAGTAGTGGTAATAGTCATTTCCTATGTAAAGATTACCACCGTTGACACCCGAAAAGGTCAACGCACCAGCGCCAGAAGATACTGACAACGCCGGCCCAATTCGAAAATCCGAGTTCAAATAAATGGTTACCGGGTTCACCTGTCCAGATGTCAGGTTTAGGTTGACGCCGGGAGGACCAAAAGTGGTGTTGTTTGTTATTAACTGCGGATTATTTGCCGTTGTGCCAATCCATTGCAGCGTGTCGCCAGCGGCAGGAGTCACCTGTGCCCCCGTGCTGTTGGTCCAGTTGGCGGAAGTGTCCACATAATGGTCGCCAGCCGCATTTGTCCAAGTGTCAATGCTCACGTTGACTGTCAACGCCGCCGTGTTTGATCCCGTCAGCGGCGTCTGGTCCATGGCCGTCACCGTCAGATTGTAATTATCGGCGGCGGTGGAAGGTGCCATGGTGAAAGTATTGGTGTAGAGACTCGAACTGTTCGACTGCACCAGCGTTCCGGTGCCACCGCCAATGGCCGACAGGTTGACCGTCACATTCGTCACCGGCGCGCTGCCGGCCGTCACCGTCGCGGCAATGGTGACGTTTTGGTTGCGCAGGGCCGGCGACGGGCTGGCCGTGGCGGTGAGCGTCGGAGCGGCCGGAGTGCAATGCAACTGCACGTTCGTGCTGGTGACAACCACCGAGAAATAAGAATTGTTGAAGGGCGCAACATCGAAGACGGCGGAAGCCGATCCGGTCACACTGGCCGCCCTGGCCAGAATGTAGTTGTGCGCGAAGTCCAGATAATCGGAGGTGCCCGGCGCCCGCAGATGAAACACCGTGCTGTTGAGCGCCAACGTGCCGCCCACGACGATTTGGTCGTTGGTCCCGTTGTAGGCATCTCCCAAATTCATATAGACCGTCGCGCCGCTCACATTGGTCAGGTTGTTGTTGTAAGTGTTGGTGCCATAAACGCCGGCAACGCCGTTGTCGGCGTAAATCTTGGAACCGGAGGTTGTGTTGAACGAGCCGTTGACGGTGCCGCTGCCATACAAGATTTGACTGCCGCCCAGTGTATAACCCGCGACCCCTGAAACGTCGAAAGTCGCGCCGTTGGAAACCGTGATGTTGGGCGAATTGTTAATTGAACCGCCGCTCAAGGCCAGCGTGCCGGCATTGATGGTCGTGTTGCCGGTGTAGATGTTCGCACCGGAAAGTGTGAGCGTTCCGTTGCCCGCCTTGGTCAAAGAGTAACTCCCACCGATGACACCACCGACGGTCAGCGTGTTGGCGCTGACGGTGACTTGCCGATTTCCACCCAGCGTCACCGCGCCGGTGCCGAGATTCATATTTTGCGAGCCGACAAACGTGAAGTCCCCGTTCCAGTTCTGCGGGTTGACATTGGCGTTGACCAAGTTGGCCAATGAACAGTCCAGATTGCCGCCGGCCAGGGTAAGGGCGCTGGTTCCATATAATGCGTTTGTGCCGCCAAATACCAGCGTGCCGGAGTTCACTGTAATGGTTCCAGCCGATCCGCCATAAAAAGTGCCGTTGTTCGTGCCATTAAGTGTCACTGAACCGGAGCCATACATGGAGAGATTAGACGCGCCGGAATTTGTGAACTGAATATTGTTCCCAAACAGCCAGTTTCCTGTGCCATACAAGTCTAGCTCGTGATTACCGCCACCGCCACTTTGCCATGAAGAATTAAGAAAAGACACGGTTGAAGACGAGTTGTTCGTCCAGTAGTGTGCATAGTCATTTCCCATGTAAGGGTTTCCGCCAGTGTTGCCGTTGTAGGTCAATGCTCCGGCTCCTGATGCAACATTGATGCTGACAAACCTCATGTTTGAACTACCGTAAATGGTTACCGGGTTCACCTGTCCGGCAGTCAAATTGACACTGACACCCGGAGAGCCTTCAGCGACGTCGTTTGTTATCAACTGCGGATTATTTGCCGTCGCGCCAATCCATCGCAGCGTGTCGCTAGCGGCAGGAGTCACCTGTGCCCCTGAACTGTTGGTCCAGTTGGCGGAAGTGCCAACATAATGGTTGCCGGCCGCATTTGTCCAAGTGTCAATACTTTGCCCCAGAGCCACCCCGGCACCGGAAAGGCCGGCGCATATTGCGAGCAGGCTCAAATACCTGAAAAATATTTTGGGGTCAGCGCGCATAACCCTTGGCTAGATTTCCCCAAGTCACCGGCGTGTAACCGCTGTTGGCCACGGCATTCACCACGCCGCTGACGGCAATATCGCTTGCCGCACCTGATCCGCTGATGGCCGACCTCTGTTTGCTTGAACCCAATGTCAAACCCACTCCAAGCACTGAACCGCTCCAAGTAGCCATATCGTTGGAGCCTGACGAAATGAACGGTGCCAACCAGCTTGCGCCAGCGGTGAGGTCGGTGCCAACGGGCGCCTTGGTGACGGTCGCGGCAAAAGCGGATGGGGCGCTCGCAGCGAACAAGCTGAAGCACACAACAAATTTGCCGATTGTGGCATTGCAGCTCATTTATGAGTTTCAAGCGCGGCGCTCAACCATCGTTTTATTAAACTTTGGCTACAAGACATCTGTCAGCAACGGCTTGCGACCGTTTTTGGCCAATCAACATCAAGCATCCCACTTGCCTGCCGTGACACACAACGGCCACACTTAAAAGTGATCACAATCACCATCGGCAAAAATGCCAAGGTGCTTAAGCTAAATTCATGGATTAGTGCCTGGTCGGAAACGCAACGAAGCGCAGCCGTCGGCCCAAAGCGAATTGAGCCGGGGTCGATGTCGTGGCGACCTTTGCCCCGCGCGCCAAACGCAGCCGGGGCGGTCGCACGCCATCACCCAATTGCGCGCGACTCAATAAGGGGCCGCATTTATTTGTTTTTTACTTTTGAATCCGCATAATCTGCGGCTGCAACCATGAGCCCCGCCGCATCCAATTTAAGTGCCGAAGCCGCCGCCAATCTCCCGCGCCACGTCGCGGTGATCATGGATGGCAACGGGCGCTGGGCCAAGTCGCGCCACCTGCCGCGCATCGAGGGCCACCGGCGCGGCGCGGATTCGGCGCGTGAAATCATCCGCACGGCGGGCGAACTGGGCATCAAGTATCTCACGCTCTACGCGTTTTCCGCCGAGAACTGGAACCGGCCCAAGGACGAAGTGGACGCGCTGATGAAGTATCTTGTCCACTACCTCAAGACCGAGACGAAGGACCTGAACAAAAACAACGTCCGGCTGGAAGTCATCGGCCAGATTCATCGCCTGCCGGACAACGTGCAGGAGCAGCTCGCGAAAGCCATCGCCACGCTCTCCAAGAACAACGGCCTGACGCTCATCATGGCNNGAGATTGTGGAGGCCGCGCGGCAGATTGCCGAGAAGGTGAAGTCGGGGAAACTTGATCCCGCCGACATCACGGAGGAAGTCATCTCGCAGCATCTTTGGACGCGGAACATTCCCGATCCCGATCTGCTCATCCGCACCAGCGGCGAGATGCGCGTAAGCAATTTTCTCCTCTGGCAAATCAGCTATGCCGAACTGGTCGTCACGCCGACGCTCTGGCCGGATTTCAAGCGGCCGCAGTTCTTCGCGGCGCTGGAAGAATACGCCAAGCGCAACCGTCGCTTTGGCGGGATTTGATCAGGATTGATTGGGCAGGGCGGCCGGCGGTTTGCCGCCGAGAACCGACTGGACGGTGGCGAACAGCAATTCCTTGTTCAGCGGTTTTTGTAGGCAGGCACTGACGCCGGCGGCGGCGGCGCGCGGGCTGTATTGGGCCGGCTCGGTGGAGGAAATGATGATGATGGGCGGCTTGGAAACGGCCGGGGTGCGGGCAATCCAGTCCAAAAAGAAAAACCCGTCCTGCGGCACGCTGCCGATGTCCGACGCATCCAGCGGAAAAGAAAGATCCACCAGGAGCAGATCCATTTTTTCCCGGCGAAGGATGCTCATGGCGGAGGCAATGTCCCCGGCCATCTGGATCTGATACCCGTGGTCGCGCAATCCGAAATAAACCGTGCGCTGGATGATCGGGTTGTCATCAATCACCAGAATCTTGGGGGCCGCCGGGACTGTGGTTTCCGCACTCATGGCTACAAGCTTACATCGCCGCCGCCTAAAATCCAGCTGTGTTCTTGAAGTTGGCACCGACAAAAGCCTCTGTTTTTGGCCGCCGACATGGCACATTCAGCGCGCTTGCAAAGCCTGTTCACCATCATCCATGAAGACGACGAACTGCTGGTGGTGCATAAGCCCGCCGATCTCGTCTGTCATCCGACGAAGGGCGACGAGTATTCCAGCCTCATCAGCCGGGCGCGTCTGCATTTGCGCACGGCGTCCGAGCCGCGCCTGGTCAACCGCCTGGACCGCGAGACTTCCGGCCTCGTGGTCATCGCCAAAACGGTTGGTGCGGCGCGCGAACTCGGCAAAATCTGGGAATCCCGCGCTATCCAAAAAGAATACTGCGCCATCGTCCACAGCCACGTCGCGGCGGAGCAGGGGATGATTGATGCGCCCTTGGGCAAGGATGAAACGAGCATTGTCGCCATCAAGGATTGTGTGCGTGCCGATGGCGCGCCGGCGCAGACGGAATTTTTCGTGAAAAAAAGATTCACGCGTGATGGGGAATTATTTTCCCTGCTCCGAGTCCTCCCCCGCACCGGGCGCAAGCACCAGATCCGCATCCACCTCCAGCATCTCGGCCATCCCATCGTCGGCGATAAAATCTATGGCGGTAATCCCGATTTGTATCTCGCGCTCGTCGAGGGACGGCTGACGGAAGAGCAACGCACGCGGCTCATTTTGCCGTCGCACGCGCTGCACGCGGGCCGGCTGCAATTTCACTGGCGTGAGCGGGACTGGGATTTTTCGAGTCCGCCGGAACCGGCCTTCCGCCAGTTCCACGAAGGCTGAAACACTATTCCGATGGCGGTTGAGCTGGAGCGGACGGTTTCGTCTTTGGCGGCGTGGGCTTGACCTCCGGTTTGTTGAGGCGAAAAGATTTCAATTCGGCGTAAATGGATTGCGCGAGGCCGGACTTGGTGAAGCCGATGGCCTTGGCCCCTTTGACCGCAAAGAATTTTTCAAAATCGGCGACCGTGAAATGTTGCACGACCGGATAGTGCGAAAAATCCTTCAACACCTCGTCGCGGCTGCTCGCCGCGATGTCCTCGGTGATGAGGACGAAATGCAGCTTGTTCTTGTTCGCGCGCAACGTGTCGCGGCCCACGAGCAAGCCGCGCGTCTTCACCACAAACGGAAACAGCCGCTCGACATTCTTGGCTGGAACCACCGGTTCCGCTGATGCTTCGTCGCTCATCACGCCAGCTTGACCTTGACCTTCTGGCCTTTGATTTCCGAGCGGTTCAGCTTGGCGATGATGCTGTTGGCGTGTTCGCTCGCCACATCCACGAACGCGTGGCGCTCGCGCACATCCACCTTGCCGACGACCTTGCCGGGCAGGCCGGTTTCGCCCGCGACGGAGTTCACCACATCAATCGGCGCGACGCCTTGTTCCGCGCCGAGGCTCATCCACAGGCGCGTCTGGCCGGCGGGCGTGCCGCGGCTTTCCTTCGGCTTGGCCGGCGCGGCGGGCGCGGGCTTGGGCTTGAGGAACAATTTTGATTCCGGCTTCGGTTCCGGCGCTTTCACCGACGCGAGGATTTCCTCGTCGGAATAAGTTTTGACCACTTCCGTTTTCACCTCTGGTTGGTCGGTGACGACGTGAGGCGTCTCGGACTTTTTTTCAATTTGAGTCTCGTCACCTCGACTCCTACGGGTTTCAGCCGGCGGCGGAACCACCGTTTTCGCGGGCGGCGGAATCACAACTTTCGGAGTTCTCGCGGCCGGTGCGGCGGCGGCTTTCCACGGCGCAACTTTGGATTTTTTCGGATCGGCAAACTTCGGATCCGGCCGGGCGCGTTCATCAAACCGTTGCGGGCGTTCCTCGCGGCGGCTGTCGAACTGCGGACGGCGCTCGTCACGGAAATTGCCCCGGTCGCCCCGGTCATCGAAGCGGCCCGGACGCTCCTCGCGCTGCGGCCGGTCGTATTCCTCGACCTTTGGCGCAGGCTTGGCCGCTTCACCGCTTTGCAGCAGATGAATCAGCGCCGAAGTGATGTCGGACGAACTGAAATTTTCCTCGATGAGACCTTCGATCAGGCGATCGTGCTTGGTGAATTCGCCGCTGGTGAGGAGCGCGCGCAGCTTGTCGGTGAAAACATTTTCGCGCGCCTCGGCCACTTCGTTTTCCGTCGGGATTTTTCCGCGCTGAATCCGCACGTTGGCGAAGCGCTCGATGTTGCGGATCTGAAACAGCTCGCGGAACGGCACCAGCGAGATCGCGCGGCCGCTGCGGCCGGCGCGGCCGGTGCGACCGACGCGGTGGACATAGTCGTCGGCATGGATCGGCACGTCGA
>PLYV01000258.1 GCA_003151855.1 Limisphaerales bacterium
TGATGACGTATCGCGAATTTGTCCGGCCCGATGAAGCATTACTCGATGACGATTCCTGGCGCGAATTGATAGCCAAGGGCCAAACTCCTCCCGCCCCGGCGTTCACCCGTAGTTTCTACGCGGAAATCAGTGTCAGCGAACTCCTGAAAAGGCTCGCGGCCCAAGGTGGGGATGANNAGCAGCGAAAGGTGGAATGTCATTGATGGCCTTGCAGAAGTCATCGGGCGGCTCGCGTGGGACAAGCATCAAAAACAACTTGTTCCATTGCTGGCATCGCCAAACAACATGCTGGCAAAAGCCGTGGCGCGAATTCTTCTCGACCAACCAGCGCGACTGGATGTGACAAATCTTATAACCAATTTTGACCGTCAATCTCCCACAACCCGCCGCTATTACTGCGCGATTTTGAGTTGCCTCCCGCAACAGACAGATGCGACGCACCAGACGTATTTGAAGGGATTGCGTGATGCGACCGCCGGGGTGCGATGGCAGGCGGTCATGGCCGTCGGCAAAAGCGGTTGGAATGATGCACAGAGCCAGTCGGCTTTGCAAAAAATGCTGAATGACCCCAATCAGTTTGTGGCGGCGGCGGCGGCGAATTCACTTGCCCGCATTGGCGCGACGAATTCTGCGCCCGTATTGCTGGCAAAATTAAAGGCTATGCTGGTGACCACCAACATCCCGCTTGAAATCTTGAATGAACAGTCTCGGGAAATAACGCAGGATTTCCGTGGTGAAGAAAATCATGCTGTCCGTGTTCTTGACCCAGATTGGGTCGAAACCCGAATGTATATTCGAACCGACGCGGCTGACTCTGATAATCGGCGAGCGCCATTGCGCCTGCCGCCACGGCCGGTAAATATTCCGGGGCACAATTATGATCTCACCAGAGCGTTAATCGAATCCTTGGGCAATTTGAAATATACCGGGGCGGTGGATGCGCTTATGAAACTTCGGGAGACTGAATATGAGCCGGAGGCAACCCAGGCTTTGAGCAAGCTTTCGCCCGACCGTTTGTCAGCGATTCTGCTGGCGCAGGCAAAAGATAAACAGATTGACAGCTATTTTCGCGAACAGGCGCTGGTCGGATTGGGCAATCTGGGTGGCACGAACGCTGTGTCACAATTGATTCCGCTTTTGGATGATACGACGCCAATTGTTTATTCTCGGCAAATACCTGGACGTGAATGGAGAATTTGCGACCGAGCGGCGCTGACCATTGCCATCATGCTTGGTTGGGAGGAAAAAAGGGCACCTTTGTTCAATCTCTATATGATTAATCCCCAACGCCGTGAAGAAATGATGAACCGCGTGCGGGAATGGGCGAAGCAACAAACCAGATGAAACCTCGTCGGGCATGGTTGTTTGTCGTGCTGCTTGCGGCATTGGCAATCGTCATCGTGCTGGGGCGTGAACCTCATTATCAGGGCCGGTCGTTGACCAGTTGGCTGCAACAATCCTGGGACACGCCGCTGATGGAAACGCAGCGGCTGGCCGAAGCCCAGAACGCCATACGCGGCATTGGCCCAAAGCTGGTTCTGCCGAAATTGTTGAAACTGGTTCGGTCTGAAGATGACCCGATCAGCATGACAATCATGCATATCGGGGACGAATTCAGAATCAGCGATGACATCGGCGACCGCTTTATCCGCTGGCATTCAGCGGAAGATTTTTGGTGGCTCGGTGAAAGAGGATTTGAAGTTTTGGGAACGAATGGCGCTCCCGCAGCCGAAGCGTTGGGACAACTCCTGGATAAACCAAGACGGCTTTTGGTCATTGGGAGATGTCTCGAATCCATCGGCAAACCGGCTGAACCCGTCATTTGTCAGGCATTGACCAATCAGGACGTGGCCGTCAGACAATGGGCTGTTGAACAACTGGCATCCGTGACAGATGATGTCGAAGTCTATATCACCCGGATTAAACCCCGCCTCCATGACGCATCTGATGCCGTGCGCGTCACGACCGTGGACGCCATCGGCGCTCAAACCAGCGCACCGGAACTGGCGGTTCCGCTGTTGATTGAGACTTTGAAAGATTCTACGGTCAGCGCAAACGCAGCCGGAGCGCTCGCAAATTTTGGAACAAATGCGTTGGTCGCGTTTCCGATTCTGACCAATCTCGTCGAGCATGGTGGCCCCAATGTGGCGGGTGCGGCGCTGAAAACAATCATCATCATTGATTCAGACCAAGCACTGCCTATTTTGACCAATTGCCTAGCTCGTGGAAAACCCGCAACTGCTTTGGCGCTCAGAGCCCTGGTGGATGTTGCCCCTGAGCGGGCCTTGCTAATCATCCTCAGTCGCGTCCAATCGCCCGACACCGAAACACGGCGGGTTGCGTTCCGGCTCCTGTGCCGTTATCCGCTGACACCACCCGTTGAATCAGCCATGCAAGCCGCTGCCGCCGATTCGGATCTCAACATGGCTAACCGGGCCAAAAAAATTCTCACGGAAAACCGTCAAAAGGAGCATCCGCTTGAATCTCAATTTCTCGATGATCCCAGTTACGAAGGCAAACGGCTTGGCGAGTGGCTGAAAATGCATGAGCGTC
>PLYV01000137.1 GCA_003151855.1 Limisphaerales bacterium
ATTTTCGTTTTCAATGCAACGGCGAGGACGTATTGCATCTGGAAATCGCGCTCGGCTACCAGCATCGCGGCGTCGAGGAGGCGCTCGCGGGCGGCCCGCACCGCGCGACGATGAGCCAAATGGAAACCGTCGCCGGCGACACGACCATCGGCCACGCGACGGCTTACGCAACGATTCTCGAAACGCTCGCCGGCACGGAAGCGCCGCTGCGGGCGCAATGGCTGCGCGCCATCGCGCTCGAATTGGAACGGCTCGCGAATCACACCGGCGACCTCGGCGCGCTCGCCAACGACGTGGCATTTTTGCCCACAGCTTCCGCCTGCGGAAAAATCCGCGGCGATTTTTTGAATCTTACCGCGCTGCTTTGCGGCAATCGTTTTGGGCGCGGCCTCATCCGGCCCGGCGGATGCAAATATGATTTGGAAACGGATCGCTCGGCGCAGTTGCTCGCCAAACTCCGCGTCGCGCTGACCGAAGTGAACGAAGCCGCCGAATGGTTGTGGGAATCGAATTCCGTGCGCGCCCGCTTTGAGTTCACCGGCACAATCTCCGCCAAACAGGCCGCTGAAATTGGTTTGGTCGGCGTGGCCGCGCGGGCTTCCGGCTTGGTGCGCGATGTGCGGTTCGATCATCCGGCGGGCTGGCATCGCTTCGCGCCCGTGCCGGTGGTTGTCTGGCCGGAAGGCGACGTGCTGGCACGCGCGCGGGTGCGCTGGCTGGAAATTCAGCGCTCCGCCAAATTCATCGAGGAACAATTGGCTGCGCCAGCGGAAGGAGAAATCTTTGCCACCGCCGAATCGCCCGGCAGAGACACGCTGGCCGTGGCGCTGGTCGAAGGCTGGCGTGGCGAAGTCTGCCACGTTGCGCTCACGGACGCTGCCGGAAGATTTCGCCGCTACAAAATCGTGGACGCGTCGTTTCACAATTGGCTCGGCCTCGCGCTGGCGATGCGCGGCCAGGCCATCTCGGATTTTCCAATCTGCAACAAAAGTTTCAACCTGTCGTATTGCGGCTTTGATCTCTGACCATGTCTGCCCACCAAACCATCCTGCATCGGCTGCGACACGGTTGCCAGACCATGGCGTATCCCGCCGGCCCGCCGCCCGCGCTGCCCGACCGGCACGGCGGCGCGCTGCGCGTTGAGGCGGCGAAATGCGCCGAAGGCTGCGCCGCGTGCGTGCCGGTTTGCCCGACACAGGCGATCGCGAGGACGCCAGGAAATCCGGTCGCGCTGGATTTGGGCAAATGTATTTTCTGCGCCGCGTGCGTCGAGGTGTGCCCAACGAAAGCCATCACCCAGACCAGCAAACATCCGATGGCGGTGCGGCGGCGCGAAGATTTAATTTTGGGAAAAGCTGGCGAAGAGGAACTTCGCCTCGCCGGCGCGCTGGATGAAAAACTGAAAAAACTTTTCGGTCGCTCGCTGCGCTTGCGCCAGGTAAGCGCCGGTGGCTGTAATGCCTGCGAAGCGGATGTGAACGTCCTCGGCACCATCGGCTGGGATTTGAGCCGGTTTGGAATTCAATTCGTCGCGTCGCCGCGCCATGCGGACGGATTGCTCATCACCGGCTGCGTCAGCCGCAATATGGAACTGGCGCTGAAAAAAACTTATGCCGCCGTGCCCGCGCCGAAAATCGTCATCGCCGTCGGCGCGTGCGCCATTGCCGGCGGGCCATTCATCGGCCATCCGCAGATTCTAAACGGCGCGGTTTCCGTCGTGCCGGTGGATTTGTTCATCCCCGGCTGCCCGCCGCATCCGTTGACAATTTTGGACGGACTGCTCCGGCTGCTGGG
The DNA here is from genome assembly GCA_003151855.1 of Limisphaerales bacterium. Lineage (GTDB taxonomy): Bacteria > Verrucomicrobiota > Verrucomicrobiia > Limisphaerales > UBA11358 > UBA11358. The sequence goes on from PLYV01000137.1 coordinate 1,795, forward strand.
AAGACTGGGCTAAAGATTGCCGGGAACCAACGCGCTTATTCGACCGTCACCTTGGCGTCGTCCAACATCACCGCGTATTTGTAGCCAGCCCCGAAATCCTTGTTCACCACGATTTTCCCGCTGACCAGAACCGTGTCGCCCACCTTGGCGGCGGCGCTGGTGGTGACGGTCAGGTCGTTGTCCATTTTCTCCGCGCTGCCGGAGCCGTCCCGGACGTGCAGCCAGTTTTTGCCCAAGATGGCGGCGTTGTATTTGACCACCTTGGCGCGCACGGTCACTTCCTTGCCGGCCAGCTTGGCGGCGCTGGAAACAATTTCCTGAACGAGCTTCCCGCCCTCGGCGCGCTTGATGCCGGTCAGATCTAAATTCGGGCTGGCGGCGGCCGCAGTCAAAGCCGGATGCCCCGGCGGCAGGGTCGGGCTGCCAGCGCCAGCCAATGACGGGTGCCCCGGCGGCAATGCGGCCTTGGCTCCGCCATCATTCACCGTGATGCCGCCCGTGAAATAGACCTGGTCAAAATCGCGGTTCAGCGATTTGCTGTGATAATTCGGCATCGGCAGCGAAGCCGCAAAGGAAACCGTGTCGCCCACCTTCACGGCGAATTCCGGCGCAGCCGCCCAGTCCTTTTTGCCGGCGTGCTCCACCAGCACATAAGTGTAGCCGGCGGTGGTCATGGTTTCAGCGACTTTGCCGGAGATGGCGTCCTCGGCGGCGGCGGATGCCGCCGGCGCGGGATTTTGGGCACCGGCAAATTGGACGGGCAACACGAGGCAGCCCAGCAGGAGAAGCGGTTTGAGGTTCATATTCGTGGGTTCAAAATAGCAGGGTTAAATTATTCCGGCTACACGGTAATTGTCATTCCTCGCAGCCAAGTCAATCCGCGGTCAGGGCGCTTAATAACTTTTAGCGATATGCGGATGGTTGACGCCACTGCCGTCGTGGCAGGTGAGCGTGCAGGTGCCGTGGTTCATGCCGGTGGAGGTGTAGTTGATCACGCCGTTCACGGGCTGGACGTAGGTGGTGTTGAAGTTGACCAAGTGCGGCTGGGTGGCCGCGTGCGAATCGTGACAGGTGGTGCAGGCGGCCTTGTAATTCTCGATATGCGTCTGATGACCCGACCAGCTCGACGCCAGCGAGCTGTCCACCACCGCGCTGGCGTGGCATTTGTAGCACAGGGCAAAGTTGTTGGGATTGTAGGGCGTGCCGTCGGTCAGGAGCAGCATGCGTTCCAGCAACGGCGCGAAGGCCGAGCCGTGCGGGCCGTTCGCGCCGGTGCCGCCGGTGGCGGAACCCTGGTCGCTGTTATGACAATCGCCGCAAGTGACGAGGCTGGCAGCGGTCAACGGCGGAATAAGGCTGGGCGCGCGGGAATTTTTCCCGAAAGCTTCCACCGGATGAAACGACGTGTTGCCGGGGTTGAATTCCAGCCGGGTGTTCGTCTGCACAAACTGGCGCGGAACGCTGGCCGGGCCGCGGTTGGCGCTGTCGCCATGGCAGCGGAAGCACAATTCATATTCATGCGTGACGGCGGACAGGACGCCGCCGCCCGCGCTGATGCCGGCGACGGAAGCCAGCGCGCCGGACACCCGGCCTTTCGAGCCTGGGGCGCCGCTGGTGGCGTGGGGATTGTGGCAATCGGCACAAGTGACATGACGCACCGGCGGGTTCACCAGATCTTCGCGCGCATTATGCACGTCCAGTTCCAGCGAAACGGGATGAACGCTGATTTTTTTCAAATCCGCCGCGACATTTTTTCCGGGACCGTCACCGCCGTGGCAGTCAATGCAGTTTTTTTCCGGCGTAGAAAACCGCATCAGTCCCGATTTGGCGGCGGCGGCATGGGGCGTGTGGCAACTGGCGCAGGCGGCATGGGCGACCGACGACGCCGACATGGAAGCCTTGCTCGACAAACCACTTTTGGGGCGCGCGATTTGACCGGCCAAGGCCGCCGGCAAAGCTTTACTGGAGACAGCATGGGCGGAGCCGGTCCAGCCGGGCAAGGCGTGGCACGTCACGCAGAGCTGCGAACTGCTGTTGTCCATGACCAGAAAACTGCCGTATTGGTTGTTGTGCGGATCGTGGCAGGTGGTGCATTGGAGGGTGTTTTTATTTTCCAAAACCACTTCCGGCGGCAGCGTTCCCGGATCAACCAAGCCGCCGGCGGCGGGATAGGCGCTGGCGTTGTTGGCCAAAGTGGAATCGTAAATGAACGAAATCGGATGATCGGAAGACAAGTCGGTGCCGAGGTTGCTGGCGTCGGGCAGCGGATTGTTCATGTCAATGCCGCCGGGCCGGCTGTTCACCAGGCCCAACGCGACCGTGCCGTCATGACAACTCAAGCACAGGCGGGATGAGCCGGTCGGCTGGCCGATGGTGACATTCAGCGCCGTCAGCGTCGGGCTGGTGAACGGCGTGTAAGGGGCCGAGGACATTTTGTGATTCCACAGCGGGCCGTCGGTGGCGGAGGCGCCGTGCGGCGTGTGACAAAAAATGCAGACGTCGGATTCCGTCTTGGCGTGGACCGGGCCGGAGCCGCTGACGGAAAGATTGTGCTTGGAGTAAATGATGCTGTTGGGACTGTCGGCGCGGACGGTCGCCGCCAGCAGGAGCAGGCCGGCCACGGCGACGGCAAGACGGCGACGACGAAAATTAAATTGCGGCGCGCGGTTCATGGTTGGCGGAGGTAGCGGAACATCTGGAGCCGGTGGTTGTAGGCATCGGCCACGAAAATTTCATTTTTGGAATTGATGACAATGGCGTTGGGCAGGCTGAACTCGCCGGCCGCCGCCCCTGGCCCGCCCCAGTCGAGCAGCAGCCGCCCCGGCTCATCAAAAATCTGCACGTTGTTGAACACGCCGTCCACGACATAAACGTGTCCGTCACCATCCACCGCCACGCCCTTGGGTCGGCTGAAACAGCCCGGCCCGTCACCCGCACTGCCGAAGGCGCGCAGGAAATGGCCGTCGGCGTCGAAAATCTGAATGCGGCAATTCAAGGAATCCGTGACGTAGATGCGGCGCTGGCTGTCCACGCTGATGTGCGTGGGGAAATTAAATTCGCCCGGCCCGCTGCCCCGGCAGCCAAACTTGGAAATGAATTCTCCGTGCAGCCCGCAAACGACAATCTGGTGCCGCTGCGAATCGGCGATGAGCAAATGGTCGCCCAGCAGCGCCAGTCCCGCCGGGCGTTCGAGTTCGTTGGTGATGACAAACTGTCCCCTGCCCTTTTCATCGAAGGCAATCACTTTGCCCAAGGCGGAGTCGGCGACAAAAAACGTCGCGCCGCGCCGCACGACTGCCACCGGCGAGAGCAGGCGAGTGCCACCGACGGTTGACCAGCGCTGCCATTTTTTATGCGCCAAGTCCAAGCAGTTCACCGTGGCCGAGCCGGTGTCGGCTACCAAAAGGTTTCCTGACTCGTCCAGCGAAAGCCCAAACGGCCGGTCCAGTTTCTGCCGGCTGTTGTTCACGCCGGTGATCCAGTTGGCCAGCCGCAGCAACACCGGCGGCCGGACACCGATGTCCGGCGATTCGGAAATCTGCCGCACATAAACCACGCGCGGCGGTGCCGGCGGCGGCGGCCAGGCCGGGGCCGGTTTTTGTTCGGCGGATGCGGACAGGTTGAACAACATCGCGAGCCAGGCCGCGATGACAAAAGCGTTCCGACCACGCCAACCGCCGCGCAGCTTGAGGGCCGGCCTGGCGAACGGAACATTTTTCAGCATCGGTTTCATGTCAAAAAGACCGCCGGAAGTAGGTGAAGAAGCGGTGTTTGATGCGGTCTTCCGTAAAGCCGCCGGACGTGGTGGACTGGCTGTTGAATTCGTAGCCGACGCGCAGGCTCAATTTGCCGCGCTTCCAGCCGATGCCGGTGCGCGCCATGCCCTGAACCTGTTCGGTGCCGCCCGTGTCCTGCGTCAAAGCGCCGCCCTCGATATACCAGTTGAGGTTCATCGGCAGCCGGATGTTGTAGCGGCTCATGCCCTGGTATTCGGACTGGTCGCGGCTGCCGGGATAGTGGTAAAAAGACTCGTTGAAATCAAAGCCCAGCGAGGACGCGCTGGACAGGGCGAAGTCAAAATTCTGGAAGAACCTCAGCGCCTGATAGCGGGTGAAATTGGAATCGTAGCTCTCGTATTCCGCGCCGGTGCGGAACCATTTGTAATTGTAATCCACGCCGCCGACGAGGTCGGCGAGCGTCTGGGCGAGCACCGGCGGCGGGGCATTGTTGTCGAGCCAGTTCGCCCGGCCATAGACGCCAAACCGGTTGAACAAATCCAGCCGGACCTGGAAATTGGCGTTGACCGTGTCGTAGGAACTGTCGCCCAAAGATGCGCTTTGGTAGGTCACGGTGACGGCGAGATTGTCGTTGGTCTGCAGCAGGCCCTGGAGATGGGAACTGGCCGGAACCACCAGCTTGATTTCCGTCAATTCACCAGAATGAACAATAGTATAGTCCGTCGGATACACCAGCGTGTCGCTGCCGGCGCTGACCACAATCGTGGAATCAATCACCTCGGGCCGGTTCAGATAAACAGGCCGGTAGCCGGGACTGCTGGGCAGATAAAGCTGATGAGGTTCGGAGGGCGTCAAGATCGTGCCGCCGGATGAACTTTGATCCTGATGATCCACGCCGGCTCCCGCCCCGACCGCCAGCCGGCCCCAGGATTGCAGGCGCTTGGTGTAATTTTCCGACAGCCGCAGGCCGTATTGATCAAAGGTGGAACTGCCGGGATTCGCGGAATCCTCCTGATAAGTGCCATGGCCTTCGACGACGGAGGTCAGGCTTTCGTAAAGCTGATGCCGGACGCCAACCGTGCCTTGCACCTGCGTGGAAGAAATCGGGCGCAGCTCGTTCTGGCTGAAATTCATCATCAGGTAGCTGTCCAGATTGGGGCGGTGATTGACGGTGAGGTTCTCGCTCGCGTTCAGCGTGTCCAACTGCTGCCCGGAATATTCGGACTGGCTGTAACTCAAACCGGTGCTGGCACCAATCTGCCGGCGGCTGCCGAAAAATTCCGAATCCGCAACGCCCGCCGACCAGTTTTTGGTGTCCTGGCGGTTGCCGTAATTAAAATCATTTTCCAGTTCGTTGGCGTGCAGGGTCACGGTCGTCTCACCGGTCTTACGCTGCTGGATGCCCAGAAGATTAAAATACGTCTCGGTCAGCTGCGAGGAATCGGTCAGGCCGGAAGCGTCTTCGCTGCGATAGCCCAGATCCGCATTCAAGGTGAACCCGTCCGCCGTCCAGTTCATCCGGCCGCCGTAGCGGGTGGCGTCCACCGTGTAGGTGTTGAACGAGCCGTAGTCGCGATACGTGTGGTCTTGCGCGGCAAAAACCGAGCCATTGCAGGGCTTCTCCGAAAACAGGTTGAACTCGGCCAGATACCGCAACAAATCCGCGCTCTCACTGCGGGATTGGCCGGCTCCCGAACCGCTGGAGGAGTTGTTTTCCCAGCCCCAGCCCAAGTCGCCGCCTAAATCAAAGGTCAACAGGTTCGGATGATAAATCGAACCGGTGGTATGCAATCCCACCAGCGGCGTGACAGAAGTAAAATCGTAGGTCGAGCTGCCGCCGCTCAACCTCGTCCGCTCCGTCGAGCCTTCCGCCTCGACGCCCACGCTCACCTCGGGCAGCCCGTTCAGCTTGAACCAGTCAGGATCTTCCGCCCGGACCGCCGGCACCAAACCAACCGCGAAGCTGACGGCGGACAAGCCCGCCAGCCAGCGGCGACGATGAAAATTCTCCAAGGTCATTTGGCCGCCGGCGTCTCCTTTCCGGCGGCAGCACTGGCGGCCCCGGCCTTCAGCAAAAATTTATCCTTGCCCACGTGCGGATCGTGGCAGGCCGTGCAGGATTTGCCCGCCGTGCCGGCATGCGCCTTGACCGCCTGCAAATCCTTGTCGTCATGACAGTCGCCACAGAGTTTCAAAACGTCCTTGGCAAGCAAGAAATTTTCCTTCGACTGATGCGGCTTGTGGCAGCCGGTGCAGTCTTCCACCACGTCGTGCTTGAACTTCGCCTTCTCCAAAAAGTTGTCGTGGCAGTCCCAGCACAACGCCGGCACGGATTTTTTCACGAGCGCCTTCTTGTCCGTCGCGTGCGGATTGTGGCACGCCGTGCAATCGCCGTCGCCGACCGGTTGATGAATCACCTTGGCGTTTTTCGCCGGAATGTCATCGTGGCAATCCGCGCAGGTCTCCTTGACCGGCTTCTTCAACAGGTTCTTGATCTTGCTGGCGTGCGGATTATGGCAGTCCAGACACTCGCCATCGGCCACCGGCTGGTGCACCACCTTCTTCTTGCCGATGAGGTCGTCGTGGCATTCGATGCACTTGTCCTTGACTGGCTTTTTCAAAAGCTTCGGCAATTTTCCGGCGTGCGGCGTGTGACATTCCAGGCAGTCGCCGTCGCCCACCGGCTGATGCACAAATTTATTTTTGCCGATGAGATCATCATGGCAGTCGGCGCAGGTGTCCTTGACCGATTGTTTCAACAAGCCCTTGAAGTTGGTTGAATGGGGCGCATGGCAGTCGAGGCACTGGCCCGATTCCACCGCCTGATGCTTGAACTTGCCCGCCGCCAGCGGATCGTCGTGGCACGTCAGGCAGAGTTCCGGCACGGTTTTCTGGAGCAGTTTTTTGTTCGGCGAATGGTGCGGGTCGTGGCAGCTCTTGCAATCGCCCTCTTCCACCGGCGGATGCTTGATCTTGCCGGCCAGAAAATTCGTGTGCATCACCGTGTGGCAGACGAAACAGGCTTCGCCCGGCTTGCCCCGCATGGCATTGGAAAATTGCGACTCATGGCACGCGGTGCAATTCCGCGCCGCAAACGGCGGGTGCATGACCTCTTTGGGCCGGGGCGGTGCTGGCGGCGCGGCATTGGTGGCCATCGCCACGTGCGGTTCCCCGACGACCACGACCGGGGCGTTGGTGACGCCGCCCACCGGCGGAACGCCGTCAAAGAAAACCGTCAGCCACTCATGCCGCTTCTCCGTGCTGCAACCGATCAGCAGCGTCAGGCCGCAAAGCAGAAGGCAAAATCCACCGGCCCGACGCCAAGCCGGACGGTGATTGGGTTTTGAAAAGTGCTGACTCATTCGTCCCTGAAATTTTCCCCACGTCAAGGCGTGGCCGGCCTTTTTAAGAACCCATAAACGCTGACCTTGTTCGGCCCGAACTGGCTGGTGACCAGGATCAGGTAGTCACATTGATACCCCGGCGCGAGATATTTCTGAAAATAACCGACGTGTTCGTAATCCACCTTGATGGATGCCGGCAGCACGAGTTGGCCGCGCGTGCTGGCGCCCGGCTGACCGAAATACAACAGCAGCCGGCCCTCCGTGTCAAAAATCTGCACCAACTGGGTGGCAGCGTCCACCACATATGCCAGCCCCTGATGATCCACCGCCACGCCTTTGGGCCGGGCGAAACTTCCCGGCGACAGGCCCTGCTGACCGAGAGTGCGCAGATACTTTCCGTCGAGGTCGTAGATTTGAACCCTGAAACCACCGACATCGGACACCAGCAGCCGGCCGTTCTGGTCCAGCGCCAAGTTGGCGGGCGAAAATAATTTTCCCGCATTGGCCGCGGCGCTGTTCGTGTTCGGGATGGTGAACAAAAACTGCTGGTCGGCCTTGTTATAGACCCGCACGACGTGATTGAGCATATCGCCCACATAAATCCGGTTGGTCGAAACCGCCACGTCCGCCGGCTTCATCTCGTCCTTTTTGCCAATGGCACTTAAAAAGTTGCCGTCGTTGTCATAAATCACCACCTGATTCCGGCCGGTGTCGGCCACATACCGCGTGCCATCGGTGTCAATGGCAAGGTTGATCGGCGTCCGCAGTTTGCCCTCGCCCGGCGGGGCGAAATAGGACGCCCGGTGTTTTTTCAGGTCAAACACCTCGATCATGCTGCCCACGGTGTCGCAGACAAAGATTTTGCCGTCATGCAACGCCAGACCGTAGGGTTTGACGAGGCCGCCCACCGGCTGTTCCCCGGTGATGAAATCGGCAAAACTCCGGGTGCGCCCCAGCTCCGCATCGGAAGAAAATGAGGTGAGAAATTGAATCCGCGGCTCATCCGGCGACGGCGGGAAAAAAGTGTAAATCGTCTTGGACGCGGGCTTGGTGGCGGTGCAACCGGCCAGCAAAACCAGCCACAGGCAGCCGACGGCCAGCGAAACCAGCCGCCGTTTAATCATGGTCATCATAGGTAGGATTCTGGTCATAAATTCATCTCGGAAACCTTCGTTCAGCGTTCCGAAAATGGCCTGCAAAACTACACGGTCAACCCCGAAAAACCAAGCGCCTTTTCCCCCGATGCCCGCGTTTTCCCGGTTTTCAACAAGGCGGGCTTTGGTCAATCGCTCGACCAAAGCCCGCGTGAATTCCAACTTAAGGACGAGCCTTAATGAACAGTGATGTATGCCGTGTTCGTGACGGTCACACGATTGGCACTGCCGCCCGGGCAGGAAGCCCGGAGAGTGACACTATAAGTGCCCGCGTTCGTATAGGTGAAGCTGAGCGGTCCACCGGTGGTGTCATACGTTGGCGCACCGCTGGCGCCAAACATGGGCGACCAAGTCCAACGGTAAACATCGTTGGTGTTGCTGCTGGTGTTACTGAAGTTGACAGTCGTTCCAGCCGTCACACTCGTGTTGTCGGCCGTGAACGAAACTGCCGGCCTCGCCAGCACCCAGATAAATTGCGAGCGGGTCAACGGTTTGCCGTCCGCCGTGAAGGTCACCGAGTAAAGACCCGGCGTGTTGTAGGTATAAGTCGGGTTGGAGACATTGGTTGTGCCACCGTCACCGAAGTTCCAACTGTATGAACTGATTCCGGCACCATTGGTGAACGCAACACTCAACGGTGCAAAGCCGGTCAGCGTCTTCGCCCCGAAGTAGGCTGAATAGCCGCTCTGGCCGATCTGATTCGCCACGCGGGTTTCCGCATCGGCCAACAGGGCGCTCACATAGCTCGGATTATGCACCCCCAGACTCTGGTCTTCATAAACCACATAGAGGCTGAACCGGGCCATGCGAATGTCCTGCGGAACCGTGGACAACTGGAGGTTGTCGTTGGTGCCGGACGGGACGGTTCCCAAGGAAGGCTTGTAGGCCGAGGGCGGGCCGACCGAGTAAATGACGCCGTTGTTCGTAACTTTCTTTGACAATGCCCCGATGCTGGGGAATTCCCAAGCCAACGGTCCATAATTGGTCCGGAGGATGTCCGGTGCCACGTTGGTGGCCCATTGGTTCAACAGCGATACCACCCGAACCATGCTGTTGGACTGGGTCGTCTTCTGATTGAGCACTTTGGCCGCGAGCGCCGCCGAGCTATAGGACGAATGGCAGGAGGACTGGCAACCATAGAAGTCCATGACAAAGGAGTGACCAGTGTTATTTGAATGGGCACCCGTCGCATATTTTGGCACGTGGCAGGTCGCACATTGATCCGGCGCCGAGGTGTGCGCGTGGGTCTTATTGGGCACCCCGTTCGAAGCGTAATCAAAATCCGCCTGACCGATGAGGATGTTATACTGAACGGGATAGTGCGGCACACTGAACCCTGAGCTGTTGGTAGTATATTGAACCGTGCCGTTGGTATAGGCAATCAGCGGCGTGACGATACCGACGCCAATCACAGGATTGGTCGAAGTCGTCACCGCATAGGTTTGATAGGTCACAGGATTACCTTGGGCATTGCTAAACACCTGACCATAGATGTTGGTGTAAGTCACGCTGTTGGTGGTATAGATGGACACCAGATTGGTTACCGTGGCAGACACGAGGTTGGTCACGAGACCATAAGCCGTGCCATCCCAGCGCATACCGCGGCCACCGCTATGGCACTGACCGCAAACCTGAATCTTTGGATTATACACGGCATCAAACACCGTGTTCATGTTGACCGAGTTGGTGGTATAAGTGCCGTTATAATTGGTCACGATGACTGTGCGCACATCCGTGACGGTGGGCATACAATAGTAGTTGGTGGAATAGGTTGGGTAACGCAACTGGGCGACATAATTGGACGCATGGGGATCATGGCAGGTGGCGCAGGTGGCCGTCCATGTCGGCGTAGAACCAGTTAGAATAGTCACCGGATGCGGACTGCCCGCCAACTTGTCGTAATACTCATTGATCATGGTCTGGCGGTTGACCGCATTATGGCAAAACGCACAGCCAAAGCTGTTATGGCCGCCACCATAATGATTAACCTTGGTTTGCAGAACCCCAAAAGGCGTATTGCTAGCGACAGTGGCGTTCAGATTGGTGTATTCCTGGAAAGTGGGATGGGTGGCGCCTTGATGGCAACTGCCGCAGATGGCCGGATCCATGCTGGCCACCGGATCAATCAGGGCATGATCGCCGTTCTTGTGCCAGCCCGCCGGGCCGTGGCAGGTTTCGCAGCCCACATTGGCCAGGGCTGAAGAGTAACTGGCACTGTTGGTATTATAGGTATATCCCGTGGCTTGATTCATACCAACTGTATGACACGGCAAGCACGACTGGCTGCGGCCCGCCACGAAGGAACCATCGGGATTCAAGATTTCCCTGATGGCCGTGCCATGCGCGGTGCCGCCCCACTGGGTGTATTTATCGCCGTGGCAACTGCTGCACTGGTCAGCGCCGGCATAGCTGTTGGCCTGAGCCAGACGGAAGCTGTAGCTGTTGGTCGGATCGGGCTTGGGTCCGGTGTAGCTTCCGGCGAAAGTTGACGAAGTAACATTGGCAACAGTGATCCAGGAATTGGTATCCGATATATTGGTGGACGCCTGAACGCTATAATACCCGTTCATCCCATACCACTTTATGGTGAAATTGGTCGAGGTGATGGTGATGGCGGGGCTTTGGTAGGCCGCGGCACACACACCGCCGCCAGCGTTATACGGGGCCACGGTGCCCGCAACGTAATTGGATTGCAGCACGTATTGATTCGGCTGCGGCGGCAGCGACTGCGCCGTGGCTGCCAACAAACCGCCCAGCACCAAGCCCGTCGCCAGAACCGATTGGGCGCGGCGCATGAGATTGTAATTAATTGGTTTCATATTTTTTTGTTCATGCGCCGGCTCATGAAGACTGCCCGGCCGGCCGCCGCCCAAAACGGCGGGCGACTGGCGCGGACAATCCATTATTCATAAGCTGGCACAACAGACATTGCTGATTACTTGTTATGGCAACTGCGGCAGAGCAAACTGCCGACGCCGCCGGCGGTGCCGTTGATTTTGACCAGATGCGGATTGTTGACGATGTTATACGGCGAACCTTCCTGGTTATGCACGTCGTGGCAGGAACTGCACTCGAGATTGCCCTGCTGGTCGAGCAAAAATCCCTTGATGTGCATGTCGTTGCCGGCAATAAAACCGGGCGAATTGGCGTCCGGCGTCAGCACAAGGGTATTTACAGAATCATTGAGCCACTTGTCCTGGGTCGGGCCGGTGCCGACGAGCGCCTGATAGTTGAAGGAGATCGGATGCGAGTGGGTCAGGTTTTTGCTGCCCTCGGAAATGGCGGCACCGTTGGTGATGTATTCCGAACTTGCGACACTGCCATAGGCATTGACCGCAATGGATCCGTCATGGCAGCTCAAGCATGCCAAAGAACTGCCGGTCGGCGCGGCCGCCGGCGTATATTTGATGTTGGCCCCCGGAGAAACGCCATTGGCATACATCTGCCAACCCGAGGCGGAAATGGGCGTGTGACCCCAGAGCGGACCGCTGACGGTATCGGCATGATGGGGCGTGTGGCACACGCTACAGACCGTGGCCGGATCGGACGGATCGTTGTTCCACGACCGGGAGTGAAAATCATGCGGACTGCCAAGGATGCCGGCCTGGGCGGTCAGGGTCAGCAGCGAGCCTGCGACCACGGTCAAAGTGAGGAGGTTGAGTGTTTTCATAATAATGTTGTTGTTTGTGTAACTGCGCGCGTTTTGTTTGTTGTTCAGGTTTGGTTCTGCTGCTCACGGCGGATATCAACACCGTGTTTCCAACAGCAGACTCGCACCACGCCGACCGGCGGTTTCGTATCCACTGTCAAGATTGTTAAAAAAAATCATGGCGCAATTTTCAGGCCGCCGTGGTTCGCAGCGCCCAGCCCGGCATCATTTCGCCGGTGGTGGCACGTTTGGCAAACGGCGAGTCAAAGCGCGCCATCAGTTCGTCCGCGTGTTCCGCGACGATCCGCTGGCACAACGCGAGTTCCTGCTCGCGGTTCTTCGTGTTCTCGCGGACGACCGCCTCAAGGTCGTCAATGTCGTAAAGAAAAACGTCCGGCAACTCCGCCACCGCCGGGTCAATGTCCCGCGGCACCGCGATGTCCACCAGGACAAGCGGGCGATTTTTCCGCGCCGGCAAAATCTTTTCCACGTCGGCGCGTTTCAGAACGATGTCCGCGCTGCCGGTCGAGCTGACCAGAATGTCCGCCTCGGTCATCGCCGCCGCCGAATCCTCGATGCGCACCGCGCGCCCGCCGAATTCCGCCGCCAGTTTCTCCGCGCGCTCAAACGAGCGGTTGGCCACCAGCACCGTTTTCGCGCCGCGCTTGGCGAGATGCTTCACGCAAGCCTCGCCCATCTTGCCCGCGCCAAAAATCATCACGGTCTTTTCGCCGAGGCTCGTGCCAAAGACTTTTTCCGCGAGTTCCACCGCCACGCTGCCGACCGAGGTCGCGCCGCGCCCGATGCCGGTGTTGGTGCGGATGGCCTTCACCACGGACAGCGCCGTTTGAAACAGCCGGTTCATCTTTTTTCCAACCAGACCGGCGTCCTTCGCCATCTGATAGGCGTTCTTGACCTGGCCGGTGATTTCCGTCTCGCCGATGACGAGCGAGTCCAGCCCGCTGGCAACCGCGAACAAATGTTTCGCCGCCTCCGCGCCTTCCTTGACGTAGAGATGCGGGGTGAAATCAAAATCGCTGCCGGTGAGTTCCTGGAAAAGCTGATGCACCCGGCCGTGAATCCAGGGCGATACGCCGTAGATCTCCACCCGGTTGCAGGTTGAAAGCAGCACCACCTCGTCCAGCCCGCCGCGCAGCTTGAGCCGGCAGCCGCTGCATTGCAGGCGCGAGCGATGGACGGCGAGTTTCTCGCGCACCTCCACCGGCGTCGTCTTGTAGCTCAAGCCTGCAACAAAGATTTTCATGGCTGATTTCAATCCTGACTGTGATTGACTGAAGTAATCATCGTGCCCCCCACCAAATCGCGCTTACCCTTTCTTGTCATTTTTCAAGCAACATTTGGCTCAAAAACAGTATTCATTCTAGCTACACAATTAGATTAGATTTCCTTACCAGACTCAGATTCGCCGGGCGGCTCGATATGCGGCTCGTTTTCGGGCCGTTCCAGCGGATGCTCGTGCGCCTGGAACTCCTCGGAAATCCGCCCGTCAATGCAGGCGGTGTTGATGGGGTAAACCTCCGGGTCAAACATGACGTGGTAGAAGTGCCAGACAATGATTGCAAGGCACGCCAGCACCGCCTCGTAATAATGAATGGTCGTCGCCACCGACACGACCCAGCGCGGCAGATGTTGCGTCACATCAATCTTGAACCAGATGGCCAGACCGGTGGCGCCCATGATGATCGTGCCCCAGACGACCGCCCAGTATTCCATTTTTTCCGCGTAGCCGAAGCGTCCGATTTTCGGGCGTTCCTTCGACCAGCCGCCCAGATACCGCACCGCTTGCCAGACATCGGCGGCGTCTTTTTTCACCGGGAACAAATCCGCCACCAGCTTCCGTCCGTCGCGCGTGGCCAAAAGGTAAACCAGGTGATACGCACCGATCAGCAGCATGACGATGCCCGCAACGCGGTGCGTCCACCGGCGGAAAGGCTCGTTGGAGCCGAGGATTCTCGCCAGCCACGAATCGGGAAATTTCAGCGCAAAGCCCGTCACCGCCAAAACGATGAAGCTCGTCGCCAGCACGAAATGCTGCCACCGCTGCGAATTGGACATCCGCACCACGGGCCGCTCCTCGTGGCGCAAACGCGCGGCAACTTTTTTCGCGAAAATGATGAAGTTGTGCGCGAACATCCCGCCGATGGTTGCGAAAATGAGGAACAGATAAACGCGCCGCACCCAGTTGTTCAGCCGGCTCCCGAAATCCGTCCCAGCCGCCGCACCGTCCGGCGCGACGTGGATTTTGCCCTGCGAAAATTCTGCGTTCGCGTGTTCGTGACATTTGCGGCAGGTCTCGACCAAATGAATTTTGTTGATCGGCGAATTGGTATCCGCCGACGGCAGCACGCGATGATAACCGTGGCAGTCCGCGCAGCTTGCCACCAGCGCGTCGCTGTTCTGCGAGGCGAGTCCGTGGTAGCTTTCCAAGAAAGTTTTCACGCGGTCGCCGGGCAGATTGTATTTGGTGTTCAACCGTCCGGAAGCATGGCACGGCGCACAGACATCCTCGGAAATGGTCCGCGCCGAAGTGCCTTTCAGCGCGCGAATCTGATGGTCGTTATGGCAACTCGTGCAGGTCGGCGCATCAAGCGAACCGGATTCCACCGCTTTGCCATGCGCGCTGGCCAGCCAGTCGCGCGCCTCCTTGTCGTGGCACTGACCGCAGGTCTCCGCCTGCCGCGTGCGGTAAATTGGCGAGGTCGGTGAACGGTCGGATATGATCTCGTGCGAATCATGGCAGTCCTTGCACGTCGCCGCGTCGTCGTGGCCGGCCTTGAGCGCGAGGCCGTGAACGCTGGCCTGAAAACTTTCCGTCTGCCGCGCATGGCACGCCACACAACTCACCGGCGCGATGGATTTGTTGTCGTCGGGATGCTTCGCCGTCACGTCCGCGTGACAACTGATGCAGGCGTTTGTGCCGTGAACGGACAATTTTAATTTTGCCGCGTCCACAAACAGGGATAACGCCTTGCCGGCGGCGTTGGTCTTGACCAGCGTGTTGTCGCCGTGGCAGTCGAGGCAGTCGCTGTTTTTCACCCCGGCAAAAGCAGAGCCAGCCAGCGCCAGCAGCGCGCAAACCGCCAACATCAGCGGACGTAAAGATTTCATGGGGCAATTTTCGCCAGCCTGATAAGGCTGGCTCCACTTTTCTTGCGAACTGTTTGCCAGCTTTTGATGCAAGGAATGCGCGGCAACCCGCAAATTCCATTTCAATGCACCAGCCGCGAAATCATTGCATAGACGATCAGCGCCAGCAGCACCAAGCCGAGACCGAAGAACAGATAGCCAAACGTGCGCGCGATGTTCTTCCACTGGAACCATTCGTCCTTCACGCGGAAGTCATCCAGCTTGCCGCTCTTCACGAGCCGGTCATACCAGCGCCGGCGTTCGTGCAGCATCTCGGTCTTGGAAACGCGGCCGGAGAAAATCACCGTGTCCATCGGGAATTTCTCGANNCGAAGTAATCAAACTTCTCCCAATACGTCCAGCGGTCGAACTGCGGCTTCGGGCCTTTGCCGAAGAACCATTTGTTGTGATCCACCAGATCGCGCCAGTCCTGCAACGTCGGGATCATCGAGTCCGGGCCGAACAGCACGCCGATGAGGCGCTTGAGCTCCAGCTTGCCGGTTTCGGGATTGCGCAAATTCTTTTTACCACGCCATGTTTTCGCGACGAGCGAACCCAGATGCAGCGTGAAATAAATGAACGTGATGACCGCACCAAAACGGTGCAGCATCCGCGCCGTTTGCGGCCCGCCGATGACGCTGAAAATAAATTTCGCCCAGTCGGTGTAATAGAATTTCAGCGGCATGCCCGTCAGCACCAGCGTCAGGAAGCTCGTCACCACGAGGAAATGCAGGAAGCGCTCATACGGCACGAACCGCGTGAACCATTCGTCGCCGTTTTGCGTCTCGAACTTCGCCTCGCGGAACGTTTTCGAGTCATGCAGATACAACCACACCGCGCGGAACAGCCACGCCAGCGTGTGGATGCCGAAGAAGCTGAACGTGCCGATAAGCAAGCCGGTCATCGCCAGAAACACGACGTGCAGCAGCGGATAATTTTTCTTGTCCAGCGGATTGGCGTGCGGCCGGTATTCAGTGAACTTCGCCGTCGCGCTCGGATGACATTTCTGGCAGGTGGCGAGCACATTGTTCGTGGACAGATGCGAAGCCGAATTTGACGGCGGCAGAATGTCGTGGAAACCGTGGCAGTCGTAGCACGCGGCGACTTCCGGCGCGGCGTTCGGCTTGCCGAGCATCATCGCCTTGCCGTGATAAGTGTCGCGATAACCTTCCAGCCGGTCCTCGTGGCAGCGGCCGCAGCGCTCGTCGCTCGTCCGCTTGAAATTATTTCCGGTCGGATTCACGATCTGATGCGCGCTGTGGCAGTCAATGCACACCGGCCCGCGCGCGTCGCCCTTCGCGAGCAACTGGCCGTGGACGCTTTTATTGTAAGTCTCCTCGATGCCGACGTGGCACTTGCCGCAGGTCTTCGCGATGTTCGCGTGGTTGATGGGCGAATCACGGTCAATGTTGCGCTTGATCTTGTGCGCGCCGTGACAGTCGTTGCAGGAAGGCGCGACAATCAACCCCATCTTCAACAGCGCCTTGCCATGGATGCTGTCCATGTATTGATTCGCGGCCTCGGGAAACTCAATCTGATATTCCTTGGTGAGATTCGTGTTACTGTGGCACTTCGCGCAGGTCGCGGGCAAATTCATTTTATACACCGGCGAATCGGTATGCTTCACCGGCACGATTTCGTGGTTGCCGTGGCAGTCCCAGCATTGCGCCGCGCCAGACGCGCCCATCTTGTGGCTCATGCCGTGGATGCTCGTCGCGTAATCCTTGCCTTCCTGATCGTGACAGCCGGTGCAGTTCGGCGGCGGCACGTTTTTGTCATGCTGCATTTCCTTGATGCCGTCGTGACAGTCAATGCAGTCCAGCCCACTGTGAACCGATTTTGCAAATCCGTTCGTCGGAAACAACGCCATCGCCTCGGCGTGGCCGTTGACCACGCGCTTGTTGGCGGGGTCGGTGTGGCAGTCGAGGCAGTCGGCGTTCTTGAGTTTCTCCACCGCACGCAACGCCGGCGCGGCGAGCAGCAGCGAAAATGAGAATACGAAAAACTTAATCAGGAAACCGCGTTTCATGCCCACAACTTTTGCACCAATATGCCAGCCCGACTTTCCACCCCTTGCGCATTGTTTGGCATTTTTTGGCCGGTGGGGACGTTTTCACCATAACTGATGACAGGCGGAAATAAATCCAACTGCTACACTTTCCTTGTTGGAAGTAGTGCTCCAACCGAAAAACCAAGTGTTGTTGTGAATGAGGCCGGAGTCGTGTCCGGCCTCTTTTCTTTCCCGAATTCACTTTCGCGAATCTCCCCCCGCCGAATGACCGT
Organism: Limisphaerales bacterium; assembly: GCA_003151855.1. Classification (GTDB taxonomy): domain Bacteria; phylum Verrucomicrobiota; class Verrucomicrobiia; order Limisphaerales; family UBA11358; genus UBA11358. Next base: position 19,109 of record PLYV01000137.1, read on the forward strand.
TGACCGGTCGTTCAAAAAATCAGGAAACTCCCCGCTGCCGAAACAGGCATCAGCCAGGCCCACCTTCGCCGGCCTCACCGCCACGTCCGAAAGACTCCGCCATCACGCCGCGAAGCCAAAGCGGAAATGTTCCTCTTCCTTGGAAATACCAAGCGTGAAGCAGATGGTCTTGGCCGCCATCATCCCGGCGGCGGTCTTGATCATCTTGTCAAAGTCCGGCTTGGGCAGTTCCAGCCCCTCATGCCGGATAGCCTTGATGTGATAACCGCGTTCCATGAGCTCCTCCAGGAATTCCTCGCACGCCACGGGATCATCGCTCCGATAGTGATACGTCTCACGGGCGCGCTTGAACGGCATCGTGTATTCGATGTTGTATTTGGGCATCATAATGGCCTCCGTTTCTGGCTGACCGAACGTTCGATGGTTTGCGTTTCGTCAGGCGCGGGAAGACTGCGGGCGTTCGGCTTTCCGGCCTCGCCGGCGGCCTGACAAACATCAAAAACCCGCCGCGTGGTAAAGCGACGGGGGCGAGAATAATTGCAATGCGAACAGTAAGCGTCCGCAACGGGGGGCAGGCCTCCACCAACGACGAAATCAAATGGCATTGCCGGGCGCATAATCACTCCGGCCTTTCGGCTCAAGGATACCCTACACCCCCAACCCCGGTTTGTCACCTTGACCGGCAAACACCCGCGCCTATTTGCCCTTCGCCTGCGCCTTGATGAATTGTTTGATCACCACAATCTTCTGCCGGAAAATCTGTTCCCGGATCGGGCCGTTGGACTGGTCGCCGCCATAGGGAATTTCGCAGACGAACTGCGCGCAATCCGCCGTGACCACCGCCATGTTGGGCGCAAACCCGCCCTCCTCCGGGCCGTTGAACCCCTGCTTCACGGCGTCCGGCACCAAACCCAGTTCGCTCTCGTGCCGCACAAACACCAGCACCAGATTGTTGTTGAACACGTCGTAAAAATGCGCCATCCCGGCGTTGCTGCCGCGCTTCATCGGCTGGGACGGCACGAAAAAAGCGTCCCATTCCATGATGAACCCCAGCAGCTTCTTTTCCGCCTGCGCCTTTTGCTGGGCCACCGCCAACTGGTCCAGCGAGAAGGCCATATTCTTGGTCAACGTGACGGGCCGGTTCTGCCGGGCATAGGCCAGGGCCACCTCATAGGGATCGTAATGATATTTCTCCTTCACCTCATCCGGCAGGTTCGCGTAAGGCACCGTCACGCCCTTCATGGTTGTGCCCGAGCCGGTGACGAAGAACAATCCGCCCGGCTTCAAGCTCACGTCCCGGACCGCAGCATACGTCTGCCCGTCCAACGTGGTGATGTCCTCCGCCGCTGCGGGCGGGTCCAGGGCAAATAATTGCCAGACGCAAAGAATGGTGCAAACCGCCGTTGCTCTTTTCATAAAACACCTTTTAATTTTCATACACTTCCCGGACGGAATCGCGCGACAGGACGACGATGGTGAACACGCCCAGCACCGTGCCCAGCGGGATGTGCAGGCAGTTGACGCCCGCCACCACCTGCGAAAACGTCCGGCCTTTCCGGGCGCGGAGACACAGGCCGGAAATCAGGTTCAGCACGCCTGAGGTCACAAACCAGACGGCCCCGGCCAGATAAAACCATTTCAATATGGCGAAAAGCTGGACGGGCGGCGGGCCGCCCTTTTGGTTCTCCATGAATTTGGGATTAGTGAACACCGCGTGCATCAGGGCGTAATGCCCCACCAAAAACAAAATGCCCAGCACCGCCAAGCCGGCCCCGACGAAATGGAAGATGGCGAGCAGGTTCAGGTGATCCGCATCAATCTTGCGCTGATCGCGGGGTATTGGAGGAAGTGGATTTGGTGGATTATTCATGATTATTTGGGTCTTTTTTTAGGTTAGGCCGGAGCGCGCAGGTTTCTAGTGTTTCGCCTGCAGCCGTTGCTGCTCCTGATAACTCAGGAGCTGCTTCAAAAGTGCGGCGTATTGCTCATTTTCCGGCGCGAGCTTCCGGGCCGTTTGCGCGATCTGGACGGCATCGGCAAACCGGCTCTCGCTCAGCAGAAAATTGATGTAGCGGAACACCGCCTCCGGGCTGGTGGGACACAGCGCGAACGCCTGCCGGAACGCCTGGTCCGCCGCCGCCCGCAACCGCGCCCGGTCCGCTCCCGGCTTGTTCGTCAGCCGCCATTGATACAGCCCGGCCTGGGAACTGCGCAGCTTCGAGAACGCCTTCATCGCGTAATCATTCGTCACAAACTCCCGGTCGCCGGCGAAATGGACAAAATCCTTACGGCCATACACCGACGCCGCAAACACGCACACGTTGCTCACCGACGTTTCCGGCTTCAGCCAGCCGCCCAGCATCGCGTCACATTTCTGCGCCCAGAAGGCGCGGTCCGCGTCCAGCATCGCCCCCGTCAACTGCGGCAGCGGCGTGCGGTTCAGCTGGAAGATCAGGTCGTGCGGCGACAAATACGGATACATCCAGTCCAGCGGAAAACTTTCTTCCAGGTAAAACTCGCAGTTCGGGTTGTGCTCGAAAATGGTTTTGACCAGCAGCCCGTTGATGGCCATCACCGCCACCTGCCCGCTCACCTGCACCCGCCCCTCCGTCACCTGCACATCCTCGCCCGGCTTCAACTGATTCAGCTTCAGCCGCCGCTGCGCATCCGCCGTGTAATCCTGGAAAGCCTTTTGCGAATCCTCCGCCGTGGGAATGTAAATCCGCCGGCCATACATCGCCCGCAGATATTCCAGATACCGCATGTCCGCCAGCGCGTTTTGCGTGAGCGTGTAAAACGGTTTGCCCTCTGGCTGCGACGCGCACAACGCCGTCACCAGCCCGCGCCCCGGATCCGTGCCACCAAAGTAAATGCTCCCCGCCGGGATGGACTGGATGATGCCCTCGCCGAAGGCCAGCGGATATTTCTTCCCACCCGACGCAAAGGCCTCAAACGACATTTCCACCTCGATGACGGTCTGCCACACCGGCCCCGCCACCGCGACATCATTCGTCGAATCCGAATACTGTCCCGCCCGCAAACGGAGCTGGGCATAGACATTCGTCGCCGCCGGCCAGTCGCCCTGCTTGGCCGCTGCAAAAAACCGCCAGATGTCCGGCGAAAGCTGGAGATCCAGATCCTTGGCCAACTGTCGCGCCTGCTGTTCCTTGGCCGCGCTGAACGACAACAACTGCGGAGGAAACGGGCCGACCACATCCGCCGCCGCCGGCAACGCCAGCGCCAAGCCCGCCAGCACGAAACCGCACAGATATTTTAGGTTCATGGTTTTTGGAATTTAGTTTTGATTTGTTCGCTTCAGCCCGGCAAATGTGGTTTGCGTCATTGCGGCCGGTAATCGCCGAAGTCCACGTTGAATTTGTGATTCGGCGGACTCGCCTTGATCTCGTGATAACCGCCGCCCTGCCAGACGATCAGATCCAGCTCCGGCCCGGTCAAGGCACTGCGGACATACATGTATTGGGAGAACGTGTGGGTGCGGGTGCCATTGAGTGACACAATCACGTCGCCAATCCGCAGTCCGGCCGCCTTCGTCAGGCCGTTTTGTTCCAGCACGGAAACCCCATCGGTGGGAGCCCCATGAAAATCCGCCAGGGAAACTTGTTCCTTTCCGTGGGGGAAATAAGTATGGATGCGTTTTTTCCACTCCGGTTCAAACCGGGTGTCGCCGGTCTGTTGCTTGTAGCGCTCAAAAAAGGCCATGAGCGGCCCGGATTTGTCATAGCGTTCTTCAATCTTCGCATACCATTCATAGGCGGCGTCATAGTTGGTCGTCTTTTCCATGAAGAAGGCCTTGGCTTCCAACCCGACGGCGGAATACACTTCGCCGGCGTCATCCGCAATCTGGCGCGCTTTCTCAATCTGGCTTTTCTTCAGATAATATTTCACCCGCCAATAGGAGTGGTTCGAAACGCGGACACTGTCCGGGTCGGCGGCGCAGGCCAAGTCAATGTATTTTGCCGCCGCATCCTCTTCCAGTCGTTCGATTTCATAATCGCCCAGGTCGTAGTAACTGGTCGGGTCCAGCGCCGCCGCCGGCAGCATCAGTTTCGTGTATTGCTCCGGCTGCTTATAAACCGTCCAAGCCACCATGCGCATGGCTCCAACGCTATAGAGCAGCACCGCCTGATAAAGGTTGGTGGCTTGTTCATAGCTCGGACTGTCCCCGTATTTGTGCTTCACCAAATAGTGGGTGATCCGGCAATTATAAGGCGCCAGGGCATGCAACTGGTCGAAACGCGTCAGGGCATCCGCCCGGCTGGTCAGGCTGGGATGGTTCAGCCGCGGATACAGGTCATAGACCGTTCCCGGCGGCGGATTGTGGCTGTGCCATTCGTTCACGTGCGGATTGGGATTGGGGTTATACCCGGGCGCAAAGTTGACCTTGTAACACAGATAATTCCAGCACTCCGCCGGCACCAGTTGCGGCGTGGCCACGGTCACCTTGAAGCCGTCGTCCACGGATTTGTGATAGGACTCCACGTCGGTGCAATTGAGCCGGCGCACGAACGGATACAGGCGCAACCCGCCGAACGCCTGCCCGCACCTGGCCGCGAATTGCTTCGCATCGTCCGGCACGCCCCACTTGTAATACATGAAATTAAAGTTTTCCTGCACGGCGTGGCAGAGGTGCCGCTGCAAAAAGTCGGCCCATTGCCCCCAGCCGATGACGCGCACCGCGGCCTCTCCGCTGGCGCGGGTGAAACAGCCTTCCGGCAGCTCGTTCAACGCCGCCACCAGATGGTTCTTCGTCAGCTTCTCCGCGTGCGACAGCGAGTAAACGCTTTGGATTTCCTGCATCTCCAGCGGAATGGAAACCGCCAGCAGCTGATGACCGATCTCAACCGAGTAACCGAGGTCATTGGCGGCCCGCACATAATCAACCGTCTGTTTCTGCTCGTCGCTCAACTGCGGCCAGGTGAGCGGCGTGGACACAAAATCGGACCGGGCGTAGAACCACGACACATTTTCGACGCGGGACAGGCCGTCCAGCTTGTCCAACGGACGGTAATCCCCCGTGTTCCGCGCCTGCAGGGCCCGCACCATCGGCAGCACCGCCGCCGGGCTGGTGCCGATGCCATTCAAGTGCTCCAACGCCGCCGCTTGATCCCCAACCAGTGTCAGCATCATGGTCTCCGCCATCTGGCCGTTGAGGCCGGCCGGGCTGGAGCCACGCAGCAAATCGGCCATCGCCAGATGCGCCGTGAGCCGCGACAGCGGCGAACGCAGCTCCAGGAAATGTCCCGAATGATCACGCAGCATGAACGCCCCCAACAAAACCGCCGCCTGCTCATGCAATTCAGGATTGCCAAAATCCCCCTGCAATGCCGCCGACAGGCGCTGGTTTTCCCGCTCAATGGTCTCCGGCGTGCCATCGCTCAACTTTTCGAGCAAAGTGGTATTTCCCTTGGGCGGCAAAGCGCCGGGATTCAACGCGACCTCCTGGGCCAGTTGCCGGGCGATGGCTTGATAAACTTGCGGCGACCAGATCGGGCCATTGACGACCAAGTCAGATTTTACCGGCTTTGATCCCAAGTTGATTTGTAGTTCATATTCCGGCGCGTCCACCGGCGACCCGGGTTTTTCCGTGGCAGTGACTGAGAACGTTTTCGCATCAGGCAAGCGGTGATTGGCGGCGTAATATATCTGTTCCGCCAGATCCGACACAATCGCCTGCACAATGAACTGGCATTCGCTTTGGAACGAGGTCTGGAAATAATTACCGGCCCGGGCCGAACCATCCGCTGCCCCGAGAGCCTTAGGTTTGCAACCAACCATCAATCCCGCCACCAGCAAGACGCTGGCGGCCATCCAACCGAATCTGTTGATCTGTTTCATAAAAATAAAGTCATTTGCCGATTGCCAGCCCAACTCCGACGAATCGGAAACGGGCGGACAAGTTTAGATAATCCGCGTCAAGCTTGCGCGAGGCGCGAGAAATTGGTGGCCATGGATTGTTCATAAATCTCAGTCAGTTCACATCGGGTAGTCCGCGCTGATGGTTGCCGGGCTATTGGTAACTCAGCGCTGGTTTCATCAGGCCGGCTTTGCCGGGCGTCAGGGCCAGGATGCAGGCGGCGGCTTTGCTTTTGCAGGACAACAAGTCCACCGTGCTCACCGTCACGTCCGGCTGCGGATTTTCCACCGCCGTCAGACAAAACCGGAGCGGCTCTTTCGCCTTCGGCCGGTCCGGCGCGAACGACCCGCCCACCCACGCCAGCTCTGAACGCGACTCGCTGGGCGCGATGACCCGGCCGCCACGATTGGCCGCCCAATCCAGCATGTCCTCGCCGTAGAGCAATTGGTTCGTCACCGCCGAGCCGTCCTCATACCGGAACACCACCGCGCAGACCGGCACCCCGTCCTTTTCCGAGAAAAACGTCCCGTGATACACATACAACGTCTCAAACTTCCGGTTCAGGGGGATCCCCGTGCGCGCCTCGGGGAATTTGAGGTGCAACTGCTTCTCGTTATTCTCGCCCCAGAGACAGATCATCCCGCCGATCTCCAGCGGCACGCCGTCAAACACTTGCGGCCCGCGCGGCACCGTCCGCCAGGCCGGAAACGAAGTGATCTGGTCGAAGTAAGCTGCGGGCGTCATGTAATTCGTCGTCATGGCGAGCGGAGCCGCCTGACCGCGCTGGATCAACCGGTCACCCTCCGCCCGCGCCGACGCTGCGGTGGGCACTCGTTTGCAACCGGCCAGTAGGCCCGCGCACAGCAAGCCGGACAGAAACCAATGAATTTGTGGGTTCATAAAAAATTCACCGTGGCACCGGCTGATTCCGATCATCGCGCCATGCCAAACTCCTGCGCCGCGAGGTTCAGATGTTCCAGCCGCGCCAGCAGATGCGGATGCGTGGCATACAGCGTCCGGTATTTCACAAAAAATTCGCCGCGATGCGCCTGCCATTGCTTCGCCGCCTCCTCCACGTTCACCCGGTTTGCCAGTTGTGCGCCTACCGTCGCGTTCATGAGCGCCAGCTGGCTCGCCTTCGCGCTGCCCGCGCAATACAAGCCCACCCGGTCGCTCGTCAGTTCCGCGCGGCGCGAATGCCACAGTCCCACCCAGAACAGCCAGCCGCCCAGCTTCGCCAACCGTTGGCTCCAGTTCAGGTGTCCTGCCCAATGATGGCCCAGCTCATGCCCCACCAGCCACGTCAATTGCTGCAAGTCGCCACGGAGCAGAATGGAATCCACCGCGCCGGAATACAGCACCACCATCCGCCGGCCAAAAATTTTCGTCGCAAACGCATTCCAGAGGTTATGCTGCATCACATAAACGTCCGGGCGCTCCATGCCCAGATTCCTGCAGCAAGTCTCCACCACCTGGTTCAACTCCGGCAACTGCGTCTCCGACACCCGCACCGCATTCGTCTTAAGATGGGCCGCGAACCACAGTCCGCCGATGAGTTCAAACAAACCAAACAGGCCGATAAAGATCAGCGGAATCCCAAAGCCCGCGACGATCCAGACAATCAGGGCCAGCCACACTGGCACCGCCGCGATATAAAGCCACACCAACGACGTCTTCTCCTTGGCATCCCGCAACTGGTCCAGCGACACCGGCGGCACCGGCGGCGGTGAAGTCACCTCAGGCGTGGCGGCATTCAACAGCGATTCCAGCGGCACCCACTCCGTGCCGTCCTCCGTCCGGGCGGAAATGGTGCGGGACAGTTCGCCGCTGTAAATTTTATGCCGCAGCTCCACCTCGGAAAACGGCCCGGTCGTTTCGTTGTTTTGTTTGATGTATATGTTCATGTTGTTTGTTCTGGATAAAATAGCTGGCCGGTCTCGACTAAAGGGAAGCTGTCCGGCCGGTTCAATCTTTCCGCAGATACTTTTTGATGAACACCAGGTAGCCGAGGAACGGCAGCGTGCACAGCACCGTGAACCAGCTCATCCGGTTGCCCGTGAACAGCCCCATCTTCTGCATCTGCTCGATCTGCGCCGCCGGCAGCCCCTGCAATTGATACATCTCGATGATGTCATGGTTGGCATACGTCAGCAGCGCGGACACCATGAACACCGTCATGCCGCCGAGGATGAGCCACCAGCCCCGCGCATCCAGCCGGTAGAGCCACCACCCCGCCACGCCCCACACGGCGGCGACGACCACGCAGAACAACCCCGCCGGCAAACCCGTGATGAACGTCCCGAAGCACGGCATCACCGCATGGCCGGCCAGCGGCATGAGGAGCATCATCGGCACCGCCAGCCACGTCCACAGGCAGAAGCCCAGCACCGGCAACGGACACGCCTCCGTCCAGCGCGTCACCGGATCGCGCGCCTCGCAGGTGGCTTTCACATGACGGCTGCCGTAGAAATAAATCCACAGTGCCGGCACCAGCACCATAAACACGAGGAAGAAAATGGTCATGCCCACAATCACGGCCGTGATGACCCCCGGCGGCATGGCCGGCTGACCGGTCTTGGCATTGGGCGGCAGGTTAGCGAACGTCTTGCCCATGAAGAACGGCATGACCGCCGTCACGAAGACACCCATGACGAGCCAGCTCCATGAGAAGATGAGCAGCAACGCCCGCGCCCAGCGCCGCGCCTGGATGGAGCCGATGCCCAGCCAGATGAGCGCCACCGTCAGCCCGCCATAGATGCCGAGGATCATCAGGATGCCCGCAGGATTGACCGGCGGCGACCCGGCGGTTCTGGCTTTCAGCAACGAGACAAACATCAGCAGTGTGAACAGGCCGGCGAGACAGCCCAGCAACAGCGTCATGACGCCGAAGATGGTCAGGCCGGTGGAACGGTCTTTATAGGCAGGCTCCGGCGCGGCTTGAAAGGGCGGGATGATCGGATCGGATTCGTTCATAAAAGTTTTTAGTGTGCGAATGGAAGCTGGCGGACACGTTCAGATGATCCGCAGTAATGTTGCGCTGGGCGTGGGTAAGGGCGGCGGCTTCATTCTGCCTGTCCTTGTTTGATATCCAATCCGTCACGATAGATGAAAGGTATCCAGAATTCCGGGCTATCGGGCTTCTCTTTCAGCCAAAAACCAATTTCTTCCAGCGATTGAGCCCTAACTAACGTATCATCCCTAGTTAATTCCCAAAGAGTGGACAATGTCTCTATATTATATTGAGATTTTCCACCCCTAAGCTGGTCGAGCCATGGACGATATTTTGGGTGTTCCGCAAATAAGTGCTTCTCCACCTTGTCCTTTGAAGCATCTGAAAGAGCGTCTTTGACGATAGTTCTCTGAAATAGGTTTTCATCCGGAGGCACAGCGTCACCTAGTTCAAGTTGTTTAATCTGTCTCGCAATCGCTGATTTAATGAGATTTATCAAATCACGAGGTGCGCACACTCCATTTGAGTCTTGTGTGCGGCCAATTAACCATTCAAGTGTATCGGGATTTTTACCGGAAGATATTTTCCTAGGGAATATTCTGTAGAAAAGTTTTTCCTGTTGTCCGAGTGATTCAACAATTTCTGGCGTAACTTTATAATATTCAAGAATACTTGGATTGTTTAGAAAACGCCGCACAATTAAGTTTAGTATGGAAGGCCTCTCCCATTCTATGGTTGTTGTTCGAGTAATATGTGTCGCTTCTCTAAAACCACCCTGTGTAATACGCTTCCAGATATCAGATCGCAAAAACACCTTTAGCTTAATGTTTTTGTAGTTAGCAAAGTCGAGATAAACCTTGAATAAAGCCCGAAGTGCATTGGTTTCCAAGTCAGGAGACTCCGCAAAGGCAACGTCAAGCCTGTCAAATAGAAACCAAATCGTATAACCCATTTGCTTCATTTCTGTATCTGCATACTGGAGCAGTTCTGATACAGACAAAATACCTTGTTTAGATTGTTCTAATGTAGGCTCGCGAAATGAAATTTTAACACCGACACCTTCAGGCAAACCTGTCGCCTCATTAAATTTGACGTTGGGCTCGAATGACTCCAAGTTAAAAAATCTCCAAATGTATTGTCTGGCACGGGAAAAAAACGATGACAACGAGCCGCCTTCTGCAAGAAGGCCACTTGATCGTAAAGCTTCGACTACCTTTTTGCCGTCTGGGGAACACGTTCCAGCTTTGACAAAACACTGTCCTAGTAATGTTAGCAGATAGAGCTTCCACAAGTTGACAAATTCCAATTCACTTGCTGGTGGCTGTGTTTGCAAATCCGTGAATGCGGTAGCACCTCGGGGATTTTCCGCCAAAAACAGGAAAATCCCATTCACTCCCAGAGCTTCCTTATTCCCATCCAACAGCGTGTAGAGGGCACTTTTACCAGAACCTTTGGCACCATATACAACATCAGTTTTACCTTCATACAAAGCTTGCCATTGGGCTGTTTTGACGAAGTATTTATGGAGCTCTTCAAGTTCCTGTTCAGCCACAGATTGACCGAAATCAATTGATTTAAGCACCTCTAGTTTTGTCATAAATATAAATTCTTGGAATGATCAAATTAAAAGCAATAGGCAAAAGAACCCTGAAATTTACATCCCACTGATTCAGCCTTTACGCAGATATTTTTAATGAACCGCAGGCACCCAGCGGCGAACTGCGGCGGGATGACGGGACGCGCTTGGATCATCAGGAATTTCCTTCCTGATGAATTATTTAGCCCTTGCCCGGAGTTCATGCGGTTTCCCGTGGATTAATCCAAATTAAATTTGTTTGGCTGGGGATAAAATTTATTTGACCCTCCCCCACCCTGTCAAGGACTTAGCAGTCGGCCAAGAATTTAACGCAAAGGCGCAAGGACACAAAAGACGCCAAGGATTGTCTGACCACAGCCCTCCCCTGCGCCCTGGCAACTTTGCGCCTTGGCGTTGAATTCCGGCCCCGTCCAGACCAAGAATTTAACGCAAAGACACAAAGGCACAAAGACGCCGGGGTTTGTCTGTCTGGCTCCATCCTCCATCCTCCATTCCCTGCACCTTGGCTCCTTGGCGTCTTGGCGTTGAATTCCCTGCATCGGTTTTTAGGGTCTGCGGGATGGTTTGGTGGTTAAGGCCACGATTTTTGCAATTATTGAAAAACTTTCACGATACACCTACGCAAAAACCATACATTTCGGCATAATTTCTTAACCTTGCGCGATGGGTTTTTCAGGTCAGGGAGCCTAAAGCAGCCTTATCGGGAGGGTTTTGCCATATATATTAGGCGTTTTGCCATATCACAATGCTCCATTGTGATATCACAAAGCCCTCATGTGATATCACAAAGATGCTTTGTGATATCACAAGCCTCATTTGTCATATCCCATGTAATCCCGGTGATATCGCAAAAGGCTTTTGTCATATCGCAAGCCTTCTCTGCCATGTCACAAAATACCCTTGTGATATCACAAAGCATCTTTGTGATATCGCAAATCTGCTCTGTCATATCACAAGTCTGCTCTGCGATATCGCAAAAGGTCTTGGTCATATCACAAAATGGTTTTGTGATATGGGGAAATGATTTTGTTAACTTGCAAAATCAGCGCGGGATATCGGGAAATGCGCCGGCTTGGTGACTTGGCGTTGAATCCCGGCCCGTCCGACCGGGTTTGAATTCGCGTTCATTTGCTGAATTCGCGACCAGCGCCTTTACCGCTGGTCGGTAGCGCAGCCGGCCCGGCGGTGAAACCCCGGAACATCCCAGACCAAACTGCTCTCTCCCAGCCAGTATTCGAGCATCACGTCTTTCCGCCACTCACTCCGGGCGGCGGCCCTCGCAGCGCAATGTCCCATAAAAAAACACCCGCACGACTTTCGCCGGGCGGGTGGCACTGATTTGAGGTTGGGGCGGTGGGATTATTTTATGCTTAACGCCACGCTGATCTGGGTGATGGCGGCGTTCACATGCTTGAGCGGTTTGCCGGTGAGTCCGGTGCTGGCCTGCTGGAGCAGAACCTGGGCGGCCTTGAGTTGGGCGTCGGAGGTGCCCTGCGGTTCGTGTCCCCTGCCTTTGCCGCTGATACGGCCGCCGAGTTCCTTGACCGCCAGCTGGATCTGTTTCATGGCTTTGGCGCGATGGCCTTTGTAATCGTGGTCGGCCTGCGCCAGGGTGGCGTAGGCCTCGTCCAGGGTGGCGAGGGCGCTGTTGTTCTGGGCGTGTCCGCGCGTCACGAGGCCAAAGGCCAGCAACAGGGTGGACAGCAGGGTGGCATAACGGAAATAAAGCTTATGGGTCATGACGACAAAGTTGGCATCGTCCCGGCATTTGTCAAGTTGGCGTGACCGGGCACCGAAATTTGAAACCTGAAACCTGAGACCTGACGGTTCGAGGCGCAGTCAGAACATCGGTAACA
>PLYV01000098.1 GCA_003151855.1 Limisphaerales bacterium
TGCCGACCTGCGCCCACGCGGCGGCGAGCGTGCGATTGGCTTCCTCCACGCGCGAACCGGCGGCGGCGACGTTTTCCCGCGCGGATTTCAAATCCGCCTGCGCCTTGGTGTTGGCGGCCTGCGTGGTATCGAACTCCTGCGGCGAAACGGTTTTTTGCTTCAGCAAATCCTGCGCGCGCTCGAAATCGGCCCGCGTCTTTTTGGCGGTGGACTCGGCGGCGTCCGCGTCGGCCTGCGCCTTGCGCGCGTCGGCCTCGGCGGTGGTGACTTTGGCCTGCATCAACTGCCAGCCCGCAAACATCGTCTTGTAGCTGGACTGCTGCGCTTCCGCCGCCGTTTCTTTCTGCGCGACGACAATTGCGTAATCCGCCGGGTCAATCTCCACCAGCAGATCGTTCGAGCGCACCATCTGGTTGTCAACAATGTGAACCGCCGTCACTTGCCCGGCAATCCGCGGCGCGATGGAAACCACATGTCCGGCGATGAATGCGTCGTCGGTGGATTCATGCGTGAACACGTTCGCGAGATAGGAAATTCCGAAATACAGCAGCACCGCCAGCGCAAGGGCGGCGGGCCAGACGAAAAACGGCGATTGGAATTTTCCCGTCGGCGCGGCCACGGAGGGCGCGGCGGCGGATTGGTCTTTATTCATGGCTTAAACTGGCTTTCGCTCCCACCGGTTTTTCGCCGGCGTGATCTTTGGCGATCAAAATGTAGATGGACGGCACCACCAGCAGCGTGAACAGCGTGCCGATGCTCATGCCGGCGACGAGGATGATGCCGATGGAATTGCGCGCCGCCGCGCCCGGCCCGGAGACGAGCGTGAGCGGGAAGTTGCCGGCGATGGTCGCCACGGTGGTCATCAGCACGGGCCGCAGCCGCAGCATGGCGGATTCGTGGATGGCCTCCATTTTCGTGCGGCCCTGGCGCTGGAGCTGGTTGGCAAATTCCACGATCAAGATGCCGTTCTTGGCGATGAGGCCGACGAGCGTGATCAGCCCGACCTCGGAATAGATGTTCATTGAAGTCGTCCAGCCGTCCGTCCAGAACGGGATGTTCGGGTTCGGCATTTTCCAGAAGCAGAACACCAGTGCGCCGAAAATCGCCAGCGGCACCGAGCCGAGAATGATGATGAACGGATCGCGGAAGCTGTTGAACTGCGCGGCGAGCACCAGAATGATCAGCACGACGGCCATCAAGAAGGCCGGCAGAAACTTGTCGCCTTCGGTGCGCAGAAACCGCGCGTCGCCGGTGTAATCCAGCTTGTAGCCGCTGGGCAGCTTGTAGCCGTTCAGCGTCTTGGCGCACTCGCCTTCGAGAAATTTCAGCGCGGTGTCCAGCGGCACGATGGCGACGCCGCTCAACTTCACCGAGTTCAACTGCTGGAACCGGTTCAACGCGCGCGGCGTGGTGTGTTTTTCCAGATGCGCGAACGTGCTGACGGGAATCATCTGGTTCGCCGGCCCGCGGACGTAGGTGCTTTCCAACTGCTCGGCGTTCAACCGCGCGCCGCGCTGAAGCTGCGGGATGACCTTGTAGCTGCGGCCAGAAAAATCAAAGCGGTTCACATAATTGCCGCCGACGAGCGCGCCCAGATCGCCGCCGATGGCCTGCATGTTCAGGCCGAGCGCGGCCACCTTGTCGCGGTCAATCACCAGTTCCACTTCCGGCTGGTCCACTTTCGTGTCCACGATGGGCGGAAAGGCGAACATCCCGTTCGTCGCGCATTTCAACTGAAGCTGCTGCGCAAATTTCAAAATTTCCGCCGGCTCGGCGGTGGCGGACAAAATCAGGTTCACCGGAAAATTTTCCCCGCCGGTCGGCAGCGGCGCCGGCGTGACCATCAGCATCCGCACGCCGGGAATCTTGTTCACCATCGCCTGCACCTCCGGCACGATCTGAAAAACCGTCCGCTTCCGCTCGCCCCGGGGCTTGAGCACCATGCCGCCAAAGCCCTGATCCGGCATCGTGAGCTGAAAAATCTGTGCCGTCTCCGGGATCTTCGCAAACTCCCGCCCCGCCGCGTCCGCATAATATGAGACCTGGTCAATGGTCGCGTCCGGCGGCGTTTCCACGACGCCGAAGATGATGCTCTGATCTTCCATCGGCGCGGTTTCCTTCGCTTGCCACGCCATCTTGAACATCGGAATCGTCAATAATGTCAGCCCGATCCAGATGGTGTAAATCAACGGCCGCCGCGCCAGCGTCCAGTCCAGCACGCGCCCGTAGAAATTTTTCAGCCGGTCAAAATCGCGGTTGATGCGCCCGGCCAGGCCGTGTTCCTCACGGTCATGGTTGAGCAGCCGTGACGCCATCACCGGCGACAGCGTCAGCGCGACGATGCCGGAGATGAACACCGCACCTGCGAGTGTCAGCGCAAATTCGCGGAACAGCGAGCCGGTCAGGCCGCCTTGGAACGCGATCGGCGCATACACCGCCGCCAGCGTGATGGTCATGGCGATGACCGGGCCGACGAGTTCGCGGGCGCCAAGCAGCGCCGATTCCAGCGGCGTCTTGCCGCCGCGCACATGGCGCTCGACGTTTTCCACGATGACGATGGCGTCGTCCACGACGAGGCCGACGGCCAGCACGATGGCCAGGAGCGTGAGCAAATTCAGCGTGAAGCCGAGCGTCTGCATCAGGAACACCGCGCCGATCAGCGACAGCGGAATGGCCACCAGCGGAATCAGCACCGACCGCAGCGAGCCGAGGAACAGGAAAATGACCACCGCCACGATGATCAGCGTCATCACCAGCGTGCGTTCCACCTCGTGCAACGCGTCGGCGATATATTTGGTCGCATCGTAGGCCACATACGCATTAAGGCCGGCGGGCAAATCTTTTTGGATGAGCGCCATCTCCGCGCGGACGCGTTTGACCACGTCCAGCGAGTTCGCGTTTGGCAGCGCCCAGACGCCCATGAACACCGCGTGTTCGCCGCTGAAGCGCACCTCGCTGTCGTAATCCTCCGCGCCCAGCACCACGTCAGCGATGTCGCTTAAGCGCACGAATTGGTCGCCGGTCTGGCGCACGACGAGCTTTTTGAATTCCTCGACGGAGCGCAAATCGGTGTTCGCCGTCAAATTCACCTGCATCAGCGAACCCTTGGTGTGGCCGACAGCGGAAAGGAAATTGTTTGCCGCGAGCACCTGGCGGACTTCGTTCGGGCTGATGTTGAACGCCGCCAGCCGGTCGGGCTTCAGCCAGATGCGCATCGCAAATGTGCGGCTGCCGAGGATGTCCGCCTTCTGCACGCCTTCGAGCGCGGACAGGCGCGGCTGCACCACGCGCACGAGGTAATCCGTGATCTGGTTCGCCTCCAGCAACGGCTTGGTCTCCACCTCGCCCGCCGCGTTGGTGGTCCGGATGCCGGACGTGAAACTCAAGTAGCACGAGGCGAACTGCGAATCGGCGGTGGCGATGGTGAGCGCCGGGATTTCCGCTTCCGGCGGCAGGTCGTTGCGCACCTGGTCCACCTTGGAACTGATTTCGCCAAGCGCCTTTTTGGAATCGTAGTTCAACCGCAAATGCGCGGTGATCATCGAAACGCCCAGTTTGGACGCCGACTCCATGTAATCAATGCCGTCCGCCGCCGCGATGGCGCGCTCCAGCGGCTGCGTGATGAAGCCGCGCACGAGGTCCGCGCTCGCGCCGACGTAAACGGTCGTCACGGTGATCGTCGCGTTTTCGCTGCGCGGATACTGCCGCACATTGAGCGAACTGATGGCCTGCAAACCCGCGATGAGGATGAGCAGGCTGACCACCACCGCCAACACCGGACGGCGGATGAAAATATCCGTGAATGATTTCATGCGCGTCCGTTCAGGTGTTCGGCGGATTCGGCGTGAGCGACGGCTTGGGCGCTAGCTCGTTGTTTTCGCGCACGCTGACGCCGTTGCGGAGCTTGAACAGGCCGGCGGTCGCCACTTTGTCGCCCGCTTGCAGGCCGGTTTCCACGCTCACAAAATCGCCGTGCATCCGGCCCGTGCGGATGAATTTCTGCTGCGCCACGAGATTGGTGGAACCCGGCTTGTCGTCCGGCGTGATGACAAAAACCGAGTCGCCAAACGGCGCGCTCATGACCGCCGTGGACGGCACGACCAGCACCGGTTTTTCCTCCGGCAGAACCACGCTCACCCGCACAAACATCCCGGCGCGGAGCAGTTCGCCGGCATTCGCAAACTTCGCGCGCACCCGCACGCTGCGCGTCACCGCGTCGAGGTCGGGATTGATCGCGGCGAGTTCGCCCGCAAATTTGTTCGTCGGATACGCGTCCAAAAACGCGCGCACCTGGAGGCCGGTCTGCAACCGCGCAAACTCCTGCTGCGGCAGCGAAAAGTCCACGAACACCGGCGCGAGCGATTGCAGCGACACGATGCCCTGGCCGACGTTGAGTTGCTCGCCCAGGTTCACCAGCCGGATACCCAGCTTGCCGGCGAAGGGCGCGCGGAGGGTTTTCTTCGCGATGATGGCGCGGATGGCATCGGCATTGGCCTGCGCCTGTTTCAGCGTCGCCTCGGTGGCGTCGAGTTCCGCCGGCGAAACGGTTTTGTCCTCGCGCAATTTCCGGTTGCGCTCCGCATTGAGCCGCGCCAGCTCCGTCTGCGCCTCGGCCGCGCGCAACTGCGCCTCCTCGGAGGACGTGTCCAGCCGCACCAGCAGGTCGCCCGGCTTCACAAAAGCGCCGGATTCAAAGGCGATTTCCGTGACCTTGCCGGCGATTTCCGGCGCGACGGTCACGCCCTGCGCCGCGCTCACCGAGCCGACGGCGGACAGCGTGTCCGGCCAGTTTTCCTCGTGCGCCACGGCGGACGCGATGGTTTCCACCGGCACCGGGGGCGCGGTGCTGAGGAGTGTTTTGATCTGCAATGTCTTCACCGCCGCCAGCCCGCCGGCGACGGCCACCACGATGAGGATGCCCGACAATAATTTTCGTTTCATTATTTTTCCTTGGATTGAGTCCTAATTTTCTTTACGCCCGTTTTCGGGGCGGCTCCGGCCATAAACAGTTCCACCACCCGCTTCGCCGTCAATTTGTCCGGCTCGAAGTCTGGCGACACGATGTTCGCGACGAGGTGGAAATTGGCCATGCCGTAAAAACCAAACGTCAGTTCTTCGCTGTCAAAATGTTTGTCCAGCTCGCCGTTTTTTTTGGCGCGCTTGATGAGCGAATGGATGAATTCAAAATTGCGCTCGCACTTGTCGGCGTAGGATAAATTCTCCGGCACCTCGCCCGGCGCGGCGAACATGGTGGCGAAGGAAATCCGCATCAGATCACGGTTTTTGCCAAAGTAATCAAACAGCCCGGCGAGGATGTTTTCCAGTTGCGCGCGGATGCCGGTGGTGTTGGCCGACGCCTCGCGGAGGATGCGGTAGCGTTCGTCGTGCGCCTGATGGACCAGCGCCTGGAACAAACCGGCCTTGTCCTTGAAATGGTAATACAGCGCGGGCTTGGAAACCTGCGCGTCGTCCACAATGTCCTGGACGGACGTGGCCGCATAGCCGCCGTTCGCGAAGCGCTTGAGCGCGGCGCNNAGGCGCTGATTTGTCAAATCAAAGTTGTCCGCCGGCCTTGCCTGAAAGCCCTTGGTGCAGCTTGGAATGCCGGTGGCCGTAGGCAAAATAAATCACGAAGCCGATGATCATCCAGATGATGAGCCGCAGCCAGGTGTCGCCCGGCAGCGCGAGCATCAGCCCGCCGCAGGAAATGATACCGAGCGGCGCGACCAGCCAGACGGCGGGCGTGCGGAACGGGCGGTGGATACCCGGATTGATTTTGCGCAGCACCATCACGCCGGCGCAAACGATGGCGAACGCCAGCAGCGTGCCGATGGAAACGAGTTCGCCGAGCAGGCCGATGGGAAACAGTCCGGCCACGAGCATCGCGACGCCACCGGTGAAGATTTGCGCGACCCACGGCGTCTGGAATTTCGGATGCACGGAGCTGAAAATTTGCGGCAGCAATCCGTCCTTGGCCATGCAATAAAAAATGCGCGGCTGGCCGAGCAGCATGACGAGAATCACCGACGACAAGCCGGCGATGGCGCCGATTTTTACGAACGTCCGCAGCCACGCGAGATTTTTGCCGAACGCGTCCACGGCCACGGCGATGGGCGCCGGGACATTGAGCGTCTGGTAATTCACCACGCCGGTCAGCACCAGCGCGACGGCGATGTAAAGCACGGTGCAGATGCCGAGCGAGGCGAGCATCCCGATGGGCATGTCGCGCTGCGGATTTTTCGCCTCCTGCGCGGCGGTGGACACGGCGTCGAACCCGATGTAGGCGAAGAAAATCACGGCGGCACCATGCAGCACGCCGCCCCAGCCGAATTCGCCCGGCCCGATGGGCGGCGGGATGAACGGATGCCAATTGTGCCGGTTGATGAAGGCAATGCCGACGGCAATAAACGTGAGGATCACGATCATTTTGATGGCGACGATGACATTGTTGAACGTGGCGGATTCCTTGATGCCGAGCACGAGCAGCAGGGTGACGGCCAAAATGATCAGCATGGCCGGCACGTTCAAAATGGCGGTGGCCTGCCCCAGCGTAGCGGCATCAACGCCTGCCAGCTTGATCTGGTTCAACAAATCCGGATTGAGGGAAGTCCAGCCGTCGTTGATTTTCAAGGCCGCCGCCAAAGTGGCGGGAATTTGAATCAGATGCGTGCCAATGGCGGCGGAAAATTCCGGCGGAATGACGATGCCAAAATCCTTCAAAAACGAAACGACGTAGCCCGACCAGCCGACGGCCACGGTCGCGGCGGCAAACAAATATTCCAGAATCAAATCCCAGCCGATGATCCACGCGATGAATTCGCCGAGCGTGGCGTAGGCGTAGGTGTAGGCGGATCCGGACACGGGGATCATCGCAGCAAATTCCGCGTAGCACAGGCCGGCGAACGCGCACGCCAGCCCCGCCAGCACGAACGAAATCGCGATGGCCGGCCCGGCGTATTTCGCGGCGGCGTGGCCGGTGAGGACGAAAATGCCCGCGCCGATGATGGCGCCAATGCCGAGCGCGGTGAGGTTGACCGGGCCAAGCGCGCGCTTGAGGCGCGTGTCGTTTTTGGCCTCGGCCTGCAAGTCGGCGGCGTGTTTGCGTCGGAAAAGTTTCATGGGGAAATAACCGCTTCTATTGGGCCGGTTAAATGCCGCTTTCCGCCGCCGCCGTCAAGCAAATGTGCTCACCGGCAGCGTCCTAATCCTAATCATCATCGTAATCTTAATCTGCTTGAAACTACGATTACGATTAAGAACAAGATTAAGATTAGGACAGCACCAACTCACAGCCATTTGCGGATGGCGTCCTGATATTTGTTGTAGATGAAGCCGACGACGAGCAGCGCCACGCCAAGCGCCATGAACGTCACCACGCGCCAGATCGTCTCCTGTTTCCACACGTCCACCAGCACGACGCGCCCGACCGCCGCCGCCAGCACACCGAGGCCGAGCCAGCGGTGGAAACGTTCGCGCAGAAACATCCCCAGCGCGAACACCACGACGGCGAAGCCCGCCCAGCTCATCGTCAGGAAAATGCCGCTGGTCGTCACCCAGCACGACAGCAATCGCCACAAGCTCACGCCGGCGGTGAAGATGATGGTCGCGTGGATTTTTTCGTCGAGCGGCAACGTTGCGGCAGCGCGGCGCAGGATTTGTTGCATCGCCAAAAGCGCGAGCAGCGACAGCAAGTTTGCCCAATAGGCATCCATCTCCAAATCTTCGCGCAGCCACAGCGCGGCGAGCGCGGCCACGGCATAAACCGCCGTGCCGACGAGCGCCTCGCGGTTGCGCTTCCAGAGGGCAAACGCGAAAACGCCAATGGCGGCGGCCATGAACGCGACGGCGTGCTGGCGGTCGGGAACGTATTGCCAGAGCCACAGCAGCGACATCGCCAGCGCCAGCCAGCGATAGACGAGCGCAATTTGCAAGAGCGGTTCGCGCGCGGTGCCGGCGCTGTCCGGCTTGCGCGCGAACCAGCCGACGGTGGCGAATGACAAAACCGCCAGCCCGGCCAGCGGCGCGAGCGGGAAGAACCATTCCGGTTTTTCGTGGAAAAGTTCCGCGAGAAATTCCCACGCGCTGGCCGCCAGAAAAATTTGCCCGCACACCGCCAGCGGCCACGCGCGGGTGGCGACGCCATAGACCGTCGCGGCCACGGCCAGCAGACTGGTGAGCGCGAGCCACGCCGGCGGCGACACGAGCGGATGCGCCCACACCAGCACGACCGCGACCGCCGCCAGCGCGAACACCAGCGAGTAACAGACAAAGATATTGCGGCTGACGGCGAGCGTTTTTTGGCGCTGCCACCAGTGGCTCAAGCCGATGGTCACGGCGATGAGCGCGAGCGGATTCCACCACGGCGGCGTGGCGTTGATGAAATGCAGCAGCCACGCGATTTGGGCGAACACTAGAAAAAATTGTCCGAGCAAAGTGATTTCGCGGACGCGCAGCAAATAAATTGAAAGCGTCAGCGCCACGGCCTCGGCGGCGAGCGCGAGCGGCAGGTTGGCCTCGGTGGTGTTGAACCACGTCGTCGCCAGCCAGCCGGCAAACGCGAGCAATGTAAAAAAGGTCGGAGCGGAGCGGAGCGGCTCCGGATTTTCCCGATCCTGCCGGTGCGCCCAAAAGGCGTTGAACGCGAGCAGCGCACCGAGGCCGGTGCCGGTCCAGAGTCCGGGCGAATCGAAACGGTTCAGGTTCGTGACACACCAGCCGGTCGCGAGCAGCGCGGCGGTGCCGGCGAAAAATTTCAGCACGGCGCTCTGGCGTTGTGTGCCGAGGACGAACAGCACGACGCTTTCCACGCCGAGGACGAGCGCGAGTTGCAGGCCGGCGAATTTGGTGATGAAGCCGAGCGTGACGAGCAGCAAACCCTGCGTGAGATAGGCGTTTTTCGTGAGCGGTTCGGCTGGCAGCACTTTCATCGCGAGGCCAGCCAGCGCGAGCAGCAACAAGCCGTAACCGAGTGAAATTTTCCAGAAGCCGCCGGTGTGGACCTGGATCATCGTCAGCAAAAACAGGGCGAAGAACGCGCCGTTGTTCAAGGTGAGAAACGCGGCGCGATTCGGGCCGGTGAGTTTTTCGCACCGCGACATGAAGGTTGCCACCGTGAACACCAGCCAGTAGGCCGCAAGAAACATGGCACCGAAATAAAGTCCTTCATCCGGGTTCGCCCAGCGCCAGCCGTCCTCGTGCAGGAAGCGCCAGAACGCGTAGCCGGCGTAGCTGGTCGCCAAACCAGCGAACGAAAGGCTGACCCAGCGGTTGCGGATGAGGAATACGACGGCGGCGACGGTGAGAATCAAATTGGAATACAAGGTGAAATCGCCGACGCGTGTGATGACGGAGCTGTAAAACGCGAGGCCGACGGCGAACAGCGCCATGACTTCGGATTTGCGGCGGTCGGCGATCCACGCGATGACGCCCGCCCACGCGAGCAGCAGCGTGCCGTCCACCACCGCGCTTTCGATGACGCGCAACGGCGGGATGTGATGCGCGGCGTAAGTAGTGAAATAAACCGCCGCGAGCCCGCCGGCGAACAGCACCTGCGCGTAATTTTTCAGCGACTCCTTCACGTTTCGCCGCTGCCACCACGCGCCGGCACCGAGCAGCAGTCCGCTGGCGAGGTAGAGCAGGGAAATTTTTCCGCCGGGGCCGAGCCGGGGAACGACATGGTGATAGGCGTAGTTGGCGAAGAACGCGAGGCCGGTCAGCAGCATCACGATGCCGATACGGACGAGCCAGAAAGTTCCCAGCCGCATCTCGAACGAATTTTTTTCCGCAGCGGGCGGCGGTTCGGGCGGCATGGTGAATCCGGTGCTGGCCGTGATGACGGGCGGAACCGGCGCGGCCTCCGGTTCAGCCGCCGGAGCGAAGTCCGGGATTGGCGGTGGCGCGGTCACGGTATCTGGCGCGGTTTCCGGTGGTTCCGGTTGGAAGGAGTTTTTACGAATGGGCAGTGGTGGGACAACTGGCGTGGGCATGGCGGGTGATGGCGCGGCAGATTTTTGCCGCTGCCGATACACTTCCACTTCCAACTGGGTGAGGCGGTCAGCGAGTTGCTCGTTGTTTTCGCGGACAATTCTACTGCGCCGCAATGCGAGGGCGGCCAGCACGACACCAATCAGACCAATCAGAATTCCCATAGCGTTACCTTTCAGTTAAGCGGACGACACGGCTTGGTTGTGCCAAGATTGAAACATGAAATGCCGCCGGCACAAACCGGAATCGGCAGGCATCAGAACGGCGGACGGAATTTGTTTTCATGTCGCGAGCATAATGCGCCCGTGTCTCGCCGGGTGAATTGATAAACTTTCACCGGCATTGACCGAAACGATGCGTGGTCACGTCGTCACCGGCTTGCAGGCGAACAGGCTCTTGAACCACGCCCACGCCCATCAGCGGCGAAATGGGCACACCGGTGACCATTGAAATAGTTTCGCAAACTTTTTTTGCGGCGGGATTCGGGTCGGCGGGTTTGGCGGCGGCGGTGATTTGCGCGGAGGCCGCCAGCGGCAGCCAGAGCAGGCCGGCGAGCAGAAGCAAAATCTGGGTTTTC
This sequence comes from Limisphaerales bacterium, assembly GCA_003151855.1. Classification (GTDB taxonomy): domain Bacteria; phylum Verrucomicrobiota; class Verrucomicrobiia; order Limisphaerales; family UBA11358; genus UBA11358. Next base: position 10,562 of record PLYV01000098.1, read on the forward strand.
CTCATGCGGACATCTTTTGCCCAACGGTTGCCGGCGTAAAGCCCAATCCAATTAATTGAAATCGCGTGTTGACTTCATGCGCCCGTTTGATAATTTCCACGTCCCTTTGTTTAGGATTTTGAAATGAAAACGCATTTGCCGAAAGTAAATCTGGACCAGCGCAAGTGGCACGTCATTGATGCCGATGGCGCTGTCCTTGGCCGCTTGGCCGTGCAGGTAGCCGACATTTTGCGCGGCAAAAACAAACCCGTCTATACGCCGCACCTCGACGCCGGTGACTTTGTCATCGTCGTCAACGCTGAAAAAGTGCGCCTGACCGGCAAGAAAGAGACCGCCAAGGAATACATGAGCTATTCCGGCTGGAAGGGCGGCGAAAAATACGCCACCGTCGAGCAGGTGCGCGCCAAGCAGCCCGAGAAGCTGATCGAACACGCCGTCAAGGGCATGATCCCCAAGAACCGCCTCGGCCGCGTGCTGCTCACCAAACTAAAAGTGTTCAAAGGTCCGAAACACGATCACGCCGCGCAAACGCCCGCCGTGCTCAAGGCCGCTAACTGATTTTTTTGTATGGCTAAAACAGCAACCATCGAATTCCTCGGCACCGGTCGTCGCAAAACGGCCATTGCCCGCGTCCGTCTCGCGACCGGCAGCGGCAAGATCACCGTCAACGGCCGCGCGTTTGAAAACTATTTCCCGCTGGACACCCAGCGCGCCACGGTTTCCTCGCCGCTCACCATCACCAACACGGCCGACAAGCTCGACGTGCGCGTGAACGTGGTCGGCGGCGGCCCGCTCGGCCAGGCCGGCGCGACCCGCCACGGCATTTCCCGTGCGCTCCTGAAATTTGACGCCACGCTGCGCCCCGCACTGAAGGCGGAAGGTTTCCTCACGCGCGACCCGCGCGAACGCGAACGCAAAAAATACGGCCAGCCCGGTGCGCGCGCCCGCTTCCAGTTCTCGAAGCGTTGATCGCAACGGAAAGTTTTCAAAACCCGCTGGCAAATTGCCGGCGGGTTTTTTTGTTGGAGTTCAAGCTTTAGCTTGTGCGGACACGCTGAAGCGTGAACTCCAACCAAGGCCGGAAAAAACTTTGTTCCTTGGTTCCTTTGTTGTTCAATTAATTTTTGAAGATGAAAACGAAAAAAGTCGCCATCGTCGGTGCCTCCGGTTACTCCGGCGAAGTCCTCGTGCAGTTGCTCCTCAACCATCCGCACGCAGAACTCGTCGCCGTCACCTCGCGCCAGAACGCCGGGCAGACGCTCGCGCAGGTGTTTCCAAAATTTGCCAGCCACCCGAAATCCAAGACGCTCCGCTTCGTTGAGCCGAACGCGGAGATTTTGGCAAAACAGGCCGACGTGGTTTTTCTCGCGCTGCCGCACGGCGTCGCTGCGGAATACGCCATTCCGCTCGTCAACGCCGGTTGCATCGTCATTGATTTGAGCGCCGACTTCCGGCTCAAGAGCGCGGACATCTACAAGGAATTTTACGCGCACGACCATCCCGCGCCGGAGTTGTTGAAAAAATCCGTTTACGGTTTGCCAGAATTTTATCGGGAAGAGATCAAAAAATCTCTGCTCATCGCCTCGCCCGGCTGCTACCCGACGAGCATTTTGCTGCCGACGATTCCGCTGCTGAAGGCCGGACTCATCAAGTCTGCCGGCATCATCGCCGATTCCATGAGCGGCGTCAGCGGTGCGGGCCGCAAGGCCGAGGTGGATTATCTCTTTTGCGAGTGCAACGAAAGCGTGCGTCCCTACGGCGTGCCCAAGCACCGGCATTTGTCCGAAATCGAGGAACAACTTTCCTTCGCCGCCGGCACGAAAGTCACCATCCAGTTCACGCCGCATTTGATTCCGGTGAACCGTGGTATTTTGACCACGCTTTATCTCGCGCCGGAAAAACATTTTTCCACCGAGACGGAAATGAAGTCGCTCGGCGAAAAGATTTCCGCGTGTTATGCGCAGGCTTACGCCAATGAACCGTTCGTGCGTCTACTCGAAGGCAAGGCGCTGCCGGACACGAAAAATGTCGTTGGCACCAACGTCTGCGAAATCGCGTGGCGGCTCGACCCGCGCACCGGCCGGCTCATCGTGATGAGCGCCGAGGACAATGTCGTCAAGGGCGCGAGCGGCCAGGCCGTGCAAAGCCTGAACATCCTGAGCGGCTGGCCGGAAACTGCCGGCTTGGTTTGAATTTGAAATCTCAAATTTCAGATTTGAAATCGCCCCGCCACCAGGCTTCAGTCGCAACTTGGAACGCCGCTGAATACGCGGCGAACTCCGCCGTGCAGCAAAGCTGGGCGCGCGAACTCATCGCCAGGTTCCATTTGCGCGGCGACGAGCACATCCTCGATGTCGGCTGCGGCGACGGCAAGGTGACGGCGGAACTCGCCTGCGCCGTGCCGCGCGGATCAGTGACCGGCACCGACGCCTCGGCGGAAATGATCACCTTTGCCAAAAAATCTTTTCCGCCAGCCAAGATTTCAAATCTGAAATTTGAAACCACCGACGCGCGGAAAATCAGTTTCAAAACCAAGTTCGATCTGGTTTTTTCCAACGCGGCTTTGCATTGGGTGGACGATCACGAGGCGATTTTGAGCGGCGCGTCAGCCGTTTTGAAACCGGGCGGCCGACTGGTCGTCTCCTGCGGCGGCAAAGGCAATGCTCACGACGTTTTTCTCGCGCTGCGGCCGGAGATGCGGCTGAAGCGTTGGCGCGAATATTTTCGCAAGATGCCGATGCCATATTTCTTCTACGCGCCGTCCGACTACGAAAAATGGCTGCCGAAATTTGGTTTCAAAATCCACGCGCTGAAACTCGCGCCGAAAGACGCGGCTTACGCCGGCGCGGACGGTTTTGCGACCTGGCTGCGCACGACTTGGCTGCCGTTCGTCCAGCGCGTGCCGGAGAATCTGCGCGAAGAATTTATCGCCGCCGTCACGGCCCGTTATCTGGCCAAGCATCCGGCAGATGCGGCTGGCAAGGTTCACATTCGCATGGTGCGATTGGAAATTAATGCGGAGAAGATTTAACCACCAAGAAACCAAGCAACGAAGACCGGAAAAAACTTTGTTCCTTGGTGTCTTTGTTGTTCAATTTTTGAAAATGAAAATGCAGTTCAAAGAAATCACCGGCTCCATCGTTGCGCCCACCGGCTTCCTCGCCAGCGGCGTGTTTTGCGATATCAAAAAACTCGGCACCGGCAAAGGCTCGAACAAGGGCCAGAAGCGCGATCTCGCGCTCATCGTCTCCGAAACGCCGGCGACCGTTGCCGGCATGTTCACGACGAACCAGGTTTGCGCCGCGCCGGTGAAAGTCTGCGCCGAGCGCCTGAAGAAAGGCAATCTTGCCCAAGTCGTCGTCGTGAATTCCGGCAACGCCAACGCCTGCACCGGCAAGCAGGGCATGGCGGATGCGCGTGAAATGGTTTCTTTCACCGAAAAAACTTTGGCGCTGTCCGCTGGCCGCGCGCTGGTCGGCTCGACCGGGCGCATTGGCGTGACGATGCCGATGGACAATGTCCGCGCCGGCATTCTCGAAGCCGCGATGGAACTTGGCACCACCGCCGCGCACGCCGACCGCGCGACGGAAGCCATCATGACGAGCGACACCAAGCCGAAACAGGTCGCGGTGGAATTCAAGCTCGGCGGCAAAACGGTCCGCATCGGCGGCATCTGCAAGGGCGCGGGCATGATCCAGCCCGGCATGAGCGCGACGGGCGCGCGCCCGGCGGCCTTGCCGCACGGCGGATTGCACGCGACGATGCTGGGCTTCATCACGACGGACGCGGCGGTGGAGCAAAAAGTTTTGCAGGTAGCCTTGCAGGAAGCCGTGGCGAACAGCTTCAACCGCATCACCGTGGACGGCGACATGAGCACGAACGACACGGTGTTGGTTCTGGCGAACGGCCTGGCCGGAAATGAAAAATTAAAAATTAAAAATTCAAAACTAAAAACTTTCCAGGCGGCACTCAATCACGTCTGCCTTGAACTCGCCAAGAAGATCGTCCGCGACGGCGAGGGCGTTCACCGCGTCGTGACCGTGCGCGTAAATGGTGCGAAGACGATTCAGGATGCCGATGCCGCCGCGCGCGCGGTGGCGAACAGCGCGCTGGTAAAGACGAGTTGGCACGGCGGCGATCCGAACTGGGGCCGCATCATTGACGCCATTGGCTACTCGCCGGCGACGGTGGTGGAGGAGAAAATTGACATCGGCTACAGCGCGTCCGGTGGCAAAAAGATTTTGTGGAGCTTGAAACGCGGTCAGCCGACGCAGGCGACGTTCAAACAACTGTGCGCCGCCGTGGCACCGAAGGAATTTGAACTGCACATCAATCTGAACCTCGGCAAGGCGAACGCAGTGATGTATGCCGCCGATCTGACCGAGGAATATGTGGATTTCAACAAGGGTGACGTGACGGACGCCAGTTCATTGGGCGGCTGATTTTCAGCCACAGATGTGAAACACGGATTGAACACAGTTTCAAAATAAGGGGACGGTCTTGTTATTTCACAAGACCGTCCTTGTTGTTTCAATTTTTGGACTCCACTAATTCAGATGGAGTCCAAGCTGCCCACATTTTCCATGGATATGGATTGGTATGGGCTTGCCGCTCTGTTGCGGAACAAGCGGTTTTGTTTTTAAGTCACCCTTTTTGGGGAACCTAAACACAATAGGCTGTCCGCAACGGCGACACGCATAGATGCCAGCCATTTCGGCCTTTCTACGAGCCTTTGTTTGTTGACTGGGAAAGCCTCCTGTGTCATTGTTGACACGTCTTAAGCGGCATTCCCGCAATTCTCCGATGACTCGTTTTCGGAGGATTACAGCCCTCGCAGGTTACAGCCTGCGAGGGCAAATTTTTTAAGTGGTTGTTGCTGGCGCAAGCTGTTTAATAATTTGCGCGCCTTCGCTTAGTCCAGGATTCGAAAGTTTCCATCCGGCATCCTTTGACCCGCCGATAAAATTGCCAAACGCCTTTCTATAATTCGTGTGGTTGGCCACGTCGTAGCAACCAACTTTTCTGCATAATTCACGCCCCTCTTCGTCTGAAAAAGCTGGCTCACCAACTTTAAGAAAGGATTTTATTCCACAGATTATATATGCCTGCACAGTTTGCTGACGCTTGCCGAAGGCGGGCATTTTTGAAGCGATTACGTCAATGGAATCGCTTTCAATGGAGAAAACATGATCCAACTGTTCTCTCGTTATCGAACTCTTCTTCATCCACACCAAAGCTTTTCCAGAAATTCCGTCCTCCGCTGCTGGATATGGATCTCTGCTCGGCGTCTTCGCGGAACCGATGCTTGGCGTGTGTTCCCCAAAGAGCAACATTGCTGCTGCTATTGCTCGCTGACGTTCTTCGGACGAAAGCGGAGTCAACACTTCGACAATTTTTGGAACGGCTTCCAAAACCAGCTTCATTGGATTTTCAGGATTTGCGCTCATATATTTTTATGTCGTTGAAATTCAACTTTCCAATACAATAATTGGAATATTGATTTTGTCAATAAAAAAATCGTCTTTTGCATAAACATATTGAAATTGTAGATTTTGCTGGGCTTTTAGTGTCCGGTCTGTGGCTAAAATAAAAAGCCGCCGGATTTCTCCAGCGGCTTTTGGTTGCACTCGGAAGTCAGCCGGCTTTTACGCTTGCCCACGGCTGTGATACATCGCCACGAGCGCGGCACCGATGGCCTGTGAAAGTTCACCGAGTTCCGCCGGCACGATCTTGATGGTTTTTTTCTGCGGTGCCCAGAGATACGGTTGCGCGGCAGCGCGGATGGCGTTCATGTAGCGCTCGCGGAATTCCGGCGTGGTGGCCTCATGGTCCATCAATCCGCCGCCGATGACCACAATGCCGGCGTCGAACGCCATTGAAAGATTCGCGACGTGGATGCCCATGACGCGCGCCTGGAAGTCGAAAATTTCCAGCGCCAGCGTGTCGCCCTTTTGGGCGCGGGTGCGGAGCGAAAGGACTTTTTCCTTGATGGGCGCGGCGGATTTCGCGAGTTCGTGTTCGGGATGGCGCTGGATGAATTCAGCAAGCAACTGCGGCAGGCCGGAGATGGTCGTGTAGGCTTCCACGCAGCCCCAGTCGCGACCGCAGCCGCAGGTGAAGGGCTTGCTGCCGCCCAAGCCAAGGAGGTGCAGTGGCACGGGCATATGGCCGGCTTCCATGCCGGCGAGCGTGTCGCCGTCGAGGCAGAGTCCGTCGGCACCGACGAACGCCGCGCCGAGGCCGGAGCCGGGCATAAGCATCAGCACGGTGGCCTTGGAATCGCCGCGCGCCAGCCGCGCCTCGGCCACGCCGCCGTAGTTGCCGTCGTTGCCGCAGACGAGCGGCAATTCGCGGCCGGCCTGCTTCGCCAGGGCGTTTTTGTAGTCGGTATAAAAGTCCCAACCCGCGAAGCTCTTCGGTAAATTTGGCGTATTGCTCCAAACGCCATAGCGTTCATATGGGCCGGGAACCGCGAGGCCGACGCCGGCGACCTGCGACCATTGCAGATTGTTTTGCGCAAGGAATTCGCCGGTGCCGGAAATCCACGCCTGGATGACGGCGTCACGGCCTTTTTCCGAACTGGTGGAACGCTGGAGCACCTTGCTGGAAACGGGTTCGCCGTTTTCCCAGACGGCACAAAATTTGGTCGTGGTCGCGCCGCTGTCCGTGCCGATGAAGATTTTTTTGTTCATGAATGAAATCAAGTCCGTGGAAAAGGGTGGCAAACGCCGCCGCGCTTGCCAAAATAATTCTGGCATCCAATCGTGCTTTATCCTGCGGCCGCCTTGGTGATCCATCCCGCTTGGCCGGTCAAAGTGCGTCGTTTTTTTGCCGCGCTGGCCGCCGTGCAAGCCCCGGCGGACAGCATGGTTTTCATTGGCACGCTCGGTCACGCGAGGCTGGCAGTCTTGTGCCGGATTTGTGGGCTATTGCGGTGCCAAAGGCTTGACTTGCCGGAGCGGCATAACAAGCTGATGGCGTGAGTCCGTTGCTGTGGCACGTCGCCCATACCCGCCCGCGCCGGGAGAAAAAACTGCTCCAATTTTGCGAGCGGGAAAAGCTCGCCGCCAGCCTGCCGTGCTTCGCGGCGGCGCACAAGTATCGCGGCAAGACGGTCGTTTTTGAGAAGCCGCTGTTTCCGGGCTATGTTTTCCTAAACCTCGTCGCCGAACAGCACGACGTGGTTTTGCAGAGCAATCATCTCGCGGCGCTGCTGAAAATTTCCGACCAGGAATTATTCATCCGGCAGCTCGATGAAATTAACCGCGCGCTGAAAACGGACTTGGAAATCCGTCTCGCGCCCGACATCGGCGAGGGCCAGCGTGTGAAAATCAAGGCCGGCCCGCTGCGCGGCGTTGAGGGCTGGGTGGAAAAACGGCATGGCGTGAACACGGTTTTGCTGCGGCTGGATTTCATCGGCCAAGCCGCCGCCGTGAAGATGGACGCTTCGGATTTGGAATTGAGCTGACGCGGCGGAATTTTCCGCGCGCTCAAGGCTGGTTGAGGCTCACCGTGCGGTAGAACTTCTTGTCGGTCGCCGAGGCATCCGTATCCGTGAAGACGAACGGCGCGGTGTTGGTCTCCAACGCCGTCCAGTGCGCCAAATCTGTCGAGGCTTGCACGGCGTAGGGATAACCGGGCACGCCGTTGACGGTGAAGGCGAACTGGCCGTTGACCCTGACCGCCGATTCCAGCGACGCGGGAGGCAACGAAGTGTAAATAACCAGCGAGGCCGGTGAACTGACGGTGCTGCCGGCGACGTTGGAAACCTTCACGGTGTAATTCCCGGCGTCCTTGGTGGTGGCGCTTTTCAGCGTCAACGTCGCGGTGGTCGCGCCGGCGATGTTGACGCCGTTGTGCTGCCATTGATATTTCAGCGGTGCCTGTCCGGTAGCCTTGGTGCTGAACGAAACTTTCTTGCCGGTCAACGTGAAGCGGTTCGTCAGCGCACCCCAGATCACCGGGCGGGCCGAGATGGACTTGGACAAAACGGTGACGGTGAAACTGCGGGTGGTGATGTTGTTGGACGCGCCGCCGTCGTTGACAGTGACGGTGATGGTGGCGAGGCCGCTGGCGTTGGCGACGGGCTTCAGGCTCAAGGTGCCGGTCGCGTTCGGGCTGACGTAGCTGACCTTCGGATTGCCTACGACCTTGGTGTTGCTTGAAACGGCGGTGACCTTGAGCTTTTGATTTTCTCCCGCCGCGCCTGCTGAGATGCCGGTCAGGTTGATGACTTGCGCGGCGGCATTGAATTTCACCGAAATATCCGCCAGCGGGTCGAGCGTCGGGGCCTGGTTCACCGCCGCGACGGTGATCGTGAAGCTGCGCGTGACAAGATTGTTTTGCGGCAAACCGTTGTCCACCGTCACCGTGATGATGGCCACGCCGCTCGCATTCGCCGTCGGCGCGAACGTCAGCGTGCCGGCATCGTCGGGGCTGTTGTAATTGACCGCCGGGTTCGGGATCAGCGCCGGGTTGCTGGAAACCGCCGTGACGTTCAACGCCTGGCCATTGCCGAGGCTGATGCCGGTGAGGCTGATGGTTTGCGCCCCGGCGTTTTCGTTGATGGTCAAATTATTCAGCGCGTCAAGCGCCGGCGACTGGTAAACCGGCGCGGGCGGCGCGGGCGGCACAGGCGGGGTGACGACGGCATTCGCGGTGACGGCGGTGGCCTCGTCGGAAAAATCGCTCTCCACGCCGTCCGCGCCATAGGTCGTCGCGGCAAAAAAGTAAGTCGTGCCCTCGGCCAGCCCGGCGATGACCGTGCTGGTGACGTTGCCGACATCCACGGAATTCGTGTAAGTGCGGCTCGCGCCGCCGTAGTAGATTTTGTAGCCGGCGACATTCGCGTCCGGGCTGGGATTCCACGCGAGTGGGACAGAGACATCGGCCTGGGCGGAGCAGACGGCGAGCGCCAGCATGGCCACAAACCAGCGCAGCGAAGATTTCTTCGCATCGGTTTTTTGGATGGTTGCTGGCCGCATCACAGGGGCCTATTGCATAACGACTGCCAATAAACTGCCGCCGGCGTGGAAAAGGGCGATTTCCGCCCCCGGCAGGCGACTGGGAAAATCTGGGGCGGATTTTACCGCGCAAATTCAGGGGTTTTGCGGGATTTTCCGCCGCCGGAAAATTTCCGAAAAAATCGGGAAATTTTTCAGGCGGCGCGGCGGAAGTCTGAAGGTGAAAATGTTCAAGACAATTCTGTCGGCTCTGTCCTGAAAAAATACACGGGATTTGGACAGCAAAATCCGCGGAAAACGATGGGGATTCGGGCTGGCAAACCGTCCGGACACCCGGCGCAAATGTCTTGTGTTCGCGTTGGAATCGGGCTAAATGTCGTCAGATTTGGGAAGTCGTGGGTTCCCGGATGGCCGAGAGCATCACGGAAAACGACGCTTGAACCAGCCCGACCATTTGTCCTTGCGCCTCATGCGCCTGAAATCCCCGGAAGAACTGGAGTTCAAGGGGGACGCGCTGAATTTTTTGTTCGGCAAAAGCGGCGCGGGCAAATTCGCCTCGCCCCGCGCCACGCACCGGCTGGCGGCGGGCGATATCCTGGTTTTCAACGGCGTGACCGGCGGCAAAAGCGGCGTCGGCGACGGCAAGAGTGAATTCCAATTTTGGACCTTTTCCATCTCCTTTGAAAACCTGCTGCCGCTGTTCGCCAGCCACGAAATCAGCCTGCTGCATTACCTCGCCGAAAACCTCAAGGCCACCCGTTTTTTTGCCGCGCGCACGCCGCTGGCGGCGGACTGCCAGCGGCTGCTCGCGGAGGTGCCGGCGGATTTTGACCTGGATCATCGCGGGCAGTTGCTCCGCATCGCCGCCAGCGTTTTGGCTTCTGAATTCAAGGCGATTCAGGCGCAGCGCGGCGATTCCGCCGGGCCGGACGACCACGTCGCCCAGGTGTTTGAAAGGCTGTCCGCGTCCGACCTTATCAATCTTTCCGTCGGCGAGCTGGCGGGCCGGTTCAGTTGCAGCCGCCGGCATTTGAACCGGTTGTTTCACCAGCATTTCGGCGTGTCCGTGGCCTCCCTGCGCATGGAGATGCGGCTGCTCAAGGCGGTCTCGCTGCTGCGCGACGCGAACGCCAAAATCATCAACGTCGCCGAGGAGTGCGGCTTCAACCATCTCGGCCTGTTCAACACCTGTTTCAAGCGGCGCTTCGGCGTCAGCCCCGGCCAGTGGCGCAAGTCCGCCCTCAAGGCCGAGGATGCGTCGCTGCAAAATATGGACGACGCCAAAACGGCGGCGCCGCTGCCGGCCATGCTGGGCGCCGTCGCCAGCAAGATCAGCGGCGGCACGGAAATCCTGGCCAATTTGCAGCGGCGGAACCTGTTGTCGGCCGGGCCGGCGCGGGCAATCGAATGAAAACCATGTAGTTCGGCAAGGATTGTGCTTCCGCTGGAGGCGCAATCAGAGGACAATTTGAAAAAACTTATGCGATCAAACGCTAAACTTATGGCCGTCCCGGCGCGGTTCGCCCGGACGATTGGACTGGCGCTGCCGCTGCTCACGGCGGTTTCCGTGACGGCGCAGGAGGCTGTCCGCAACGTGCAGGTCGGCGACACGGCGGCTGCGGCGCGCATCATTCAAACGGATCCCACCCAGTCACCGGATTATACTTTCAAGAGCGGCGATTTTCAGATGCTGCTCCAGCCGTCGGTGAGCTTCGTCTGGAACGACAACGTCGGCCTCTCGCGCAACAACGTCATCAGCGACTTCATCGTGCGGCCGTCGGTCGGGCTGACGGCCAGCTATCCGCTGTCACAGCGCAACCTTCTGTTCATTGACATTTCGCTGGGCTACGACTGGTATCTGCAACATACGGCGTTGAGCACGCTCGCCTTGGATTCGTCCTCCGGCACGGGACTTTCCTTCGACCTCGGCGTGCAGGATTTTAATTTCAATTTCCACGACTGGATTAGTTACGTTCAGGATTCCGCGCAGACGCCGAACGCGGCGAACACGGCCAACTACGGCACGTTCCGCAATGCCGCCGGCGTGCTGGGCACCTGGGACATGAATCAGGCGGTTTTGTCGCTCGGCTATGATCACGAGGACGTGCTGGCCACGAGCAGCCAGTTCAACGGCATCAACCACTCGGCCGAAATGCTCAACGCGCGCGCCGGTTTGAAGGTGAGTTCGCACCTGACCACGGGCGTGGAGGGCACGGCGGCGTTCACGACCTACGAACAGTCGGTCTTGAACGGCAACGCCGCCTACACCGCCGGCGGCTATGCGGAATGGCATCCAGGCAAGGCGTTCTCGGTCACGGCGCGCGGCGGATTCACGACGTATCAGTTCGATAACACCAGCAAGCCGTCCGGCACCAACGCGGCCATCCACACCGGCAATCTGAATTCCTGGTATGGCAGCATTCTCCTGTCGCATCAGCCGCGCGAATCGTTGAGCTATTCGCTGGAGGCCGGGCATGAGGTGCAGCTCGGCATCCAGTCGGACTTGCTGGAGGACTGGTATGTCCGTCCGAGCATCACCTGGAAAATCATCAAGAATATGAATTTCACCACCGCGTTCTTCTACGAGCACGGCGAACAGGGCGTCGCCGACAAGGGTGGCAACCTGCGTGAAAATTTCGACTGGTATGGCGGCCAGTTGCTCCTCCAGCAGCGGCTGACCAAGCGATTTACGGTCGGCGCGATTTATCGCCTGACCCTGCGCGCTTCGGACGCTAAAACATCGAACCAGAGCTACACGCAAAATCTCATCGGGCTGCAACTCACCTATCATCCACAATGAACCGCCGCCGCCATTTTTCGCGCCTGAATTTGACGTGGCTTGGCCTCGTCGCGCTGCTCGCGTTTTTGCTGCCGGGAAACTCGTTCGCGGCGGACACCAATAATTTCGTGATGGACAACACATCCCTCCGCGTCAGCGCGATGGATGACAAATACCGTTTGTCCGTCGGCGACCAGTTGAGCTTCCAAGTCATGGAGGACGAGGAAGACCCGAAGCTGCTGACCGTCACCGATTCCGGCGATTTGCAGGTTCCTAACATCGGGCGTTTTCCGGCGGCGGGCAAGACGTGCAAGCAATTGGCCGCCGCCCTCAAGGTGGAACTGGAAAAAACTTATTATTACCACGCGACGGTCATTGTGACGGTGGACGCCAAGCCGCGCAGCAGCGGCAAGATTTACATCGTCGGCGCCATTCGCGGGCCGGGCTCGCAGGACATCGGCGGCGACGAGACGCTGACCGTGAGCCGCGCCGTCCTGCGTGCCGGCGGCTTCACGGAGTTTGCCGACCAGAAAAATGTCCGCGTCACGCGCGTGCCGGCGGCGGGCGGGGACGCGAAGAAAGTTTTCACCGTGAACGTCGCCCAGGTTTTTGAAAAGGGTAAGACTGAGAACGATCTGGAGTTGCTGCCTGGCGACCTGATTTTTGTGCCCGAACGGATGATCCGGTTTTGAACTGCATGAAAGATTTGATCCCCATTTCGCCTTCGGATTCGGGCCTGCAACTGCTGGAGCCGATGCGGTCGGGCAACCCGGAGCCGGCGGCGCCCAAGTTCCGCGTCCAGAAACTGTGGATGTTTCTGCGCCAATACTGGTGGATTCCGGTGGCCACGCTGACGTTGAGCCTGAGCGTGGCCGTGGTGGTTTTTTTCCGCACGCCGCCGGTGTTTTATTCCGTCGGCAGCCTGTGGGAGACGGAAAAATTGCGGCTGCCCGACGGCGCGGCGTTTGCCGAGGATCGGGAACGTTACATCGGCACGCAGAGCGACGTGCTCCGCAACAAACAGCTTCGCGACCAAACGCTGAACCGGATGCGGGCGACGGACACCAACAGCATCGTCCTCGACGAAAATGGCGATCCGCTAGCGGTCGAAATCGAGGTGGATTCCGCGCCCAAAAGCGCGGTGTATCTGGTGCAGGCGTCGAGCGCCAATCCCGCGTTCACGCCGCGCTATCTCAACGCGCTGATGGAGCAGTATCTTGAATTTCGCAAGAATGTGCGCAGCCGCGTTTCGTCCGGCACGCTCGCCTCGATTTCCGAGCAGGTGCAGCGGCTCGAACGCGACACGAAGGTTGGCCAGGAGGCGCTCAACGAATACGAGCGCAGCAACAACCTCACGATGATGCAGGAAGAAAGCGCGCAGGAGGTCGCCTACCTGACGAAGCTGAAAACGGAGCTATCCGACTACCAATTGCAATACAAGCTGCTCGCCGCCAAAGAGCTTGAGGACAACGCTGGCGACGCCAACCGGGCGAATTCCAAGGACACCATTTTCGACACGTTGAACAATAATAATTCCAGCCGCAATGCCGGCGGCGACCGCCAGAGCGCGGACAAGGAAATCAAGCTGCTCAAGCTCGAGCGCGCGCGGCTCGCCAAAAACCTGCGCCCCACCCATCCCAAAATGGTCAAGCTGGATCAGGACATCAACCGTGCCGAGCGGCTCGTCGAGGTTTATCATCGCCAGAGTCAGGATCAAATCGCCGCCGCGCGCGAGGCGTTGCAAATCAAAATTGACAGCCTCGATCAGGCCGTCAAGGACTGGGAAGAAAAAATCGCCAATGTCAACGAGCGCATCGCCGTTGCCGACGGCCTCAAGCAAAACGTCCTGCGAAATCAAGGTCTTTACGATCGCCTGACCGCGCTGCTGCAAAACGTGGACATCAGCCGCAACATTGACCAGGAAACGCTGGCCATCCTCGAACCCGCCTCGCCGGCAAGGCGTTCCTATTCGCAGGCCAAGACGATGCTGACGCAGGCATTCATCGTCGGGCTTGGCCTCGGCTTGGGCATCGTTTTTATCATCACGCTGCGCGACGACCGGTTCAACTCGATGAACGAGGTCACCGAGCGTTTCGGCGACACCGTCGTCGGGCAGGTGCCGGAAATGCCGGAGCTGGCGCAGCCCGGCCCGCTCGTGCTGCTGCACGACAACGACGACCGGCATATGTTCGCCGAGTCGTATCGCAATCTCCGCTCCGCGCTGCTTTACCTCACCGTGGACGGCAAGCGCCCGCGCGTGCTGCTCGTCACCAGCGCCGTGCCGAACGAGGGCAAGTCCACCATTGCCACCAACCTCACCCGCGCGATGGCGCTCGGCGGCTCGAAGGTGCTGCTGATTGACGGCGACCTGCGCAAGGGCCACATCCATGACCGGCTCGCGGTGCCGTCCAAGCCCGGCCTGCACGAACTGCTCCGCCGGCAGTCAAGTCTGGAAGCCGTCATTCAAAAAACCGACCTGCCGAATCTTTTCTTCATCGCGCGCGGCAACGTCTGCCGCAATCCCGGCGATTTGTTTTTGCAGCCGCTGTTCGATGAACTGCTCGCGCAGATCCGCGAGCAATATGACTACGTCGTGCTCGATTGCAGCCCGGTGTTCGCGGCGGACGATTCCTCCACGCTCGCGCCGAAGGTGGACGGCACGCTGTTTGTCGTGCGCAACCAGTTCACGCACGCCCGCGCCGTGCGCGAGGCGTTGGAGCTTTTGTTCCAGCGGCAGGCGCGCGTGCTCGGCCTGATTTTGAACCGCGCGGACTCGACCGCCAGCAACTACTACGCCTATAAATACGCGGAGTATTACGCGGCCAGCACCGAGGCGGCGGACGAAAAAAAATCTTGAGGCCGATGGTGGCTTCAAACTCCGGGCAACCGGCGATGGGCGAACCAAGCCGTTGCCCGGCTTTCGGGAGACCAGGCGGTAATTCTCCCGGACGAAGATGAAAAAACTAGACAACCGGTGTGTAGATTCCCGGCGCAAAACTGCGCTGCGAATTGACCGGGACGAAGTCCGCCCGCAAATATTTTTTACCTGAACCATGTCCATGCTGTTTTCATTTTTCCGGCTGCTCAAGCGCTGCTACCGCATGGCGCTGCCGTATGGCCGCGCGAAAATGCTCGGCGTGCTGGGGCTGATTCTGTTCAACGGCGTGCTACAACTCGTCGGTGTTACGTCCGTCTTTCCGTTCTTCGCGCTCGCCGCCGATCCGGAACGCCTGCAAAAATCCGCGCTTGGCAGCCGGATTTTGCATCAGCTCCCGCCGCTCACGACCAATCAACTGTTAGTCTGGACCGGCTGCTTCGCCATCGCGATGCTCGTCCTCGCCAGCGTCGGCAGCCTGGTGAGCGAGGTGCTGCGCATCCGCTACGCCTACGGTTTCTGCCATTGGTTGCGCGGGCGTTTGTTTGAATCTTACGCCAGCCAGCCGTATGCGTTTTTTCTCCGCCGCAACACCGCCGAGCTGAACCAGCGGATGTTTGATGTGCAGATGTTCATCCAGAACGTCCTGCTGCCCGTCGGCGAAATCCTGACGCGGCTGGTCATCGTCGTGCTGCTCATCGCGGCGGTCTTCGCGGTGCAGCCGTGGGTGGCACTCGGCTCCACCGTCATCTTCGGCGGATTTTATCTGGTGGTTTTCATCTGGCTGCGGCCTCGGACGCGCAGGGTTTCCAATGGCCTGCAGCATCACACCGTCGGTTTCTGGAAAAACACCAGCCAGTTTTTGCAGGGCATCAAGACCGTGCTCGTCCACGGCAAAAGCCGGCGCTTCATGGATCGCGCGCTGGAGCATTCCGCACGCATCGGCGATTTCTCCAGCAAAATCCCGATCTACAGCAACGGCCCGCGCTACCTCATCGAGCCGATTGCCTTTGGCGGGCTGATGGCGGTCGTCGTGTTTCTCGCGCTGCGCGGGCGCTCGTTCTCCGACATTTTGCCGAACCTCACCGTGATGGCGTTCGCCGGCTACCGGCTGCTGCCCGCGCTGCAACTGCTCTACGCCCAACTCGTCACCATCGCGGCGAACAACTACACCTTGAAGCAGCTTGAAGAGGAAATTCTCGAAATCGAAAAACTGGTTCCCACCGCCACCGCCGCTTCATCCGCCGCGCCGCTGAAGTTCCAAAACAAATTGCGGCTGGAGCAAATCGCCTTCCAATACGCCGGCGCGACGGCGCCGGTGCTGAAAGATTTTTCCATCGAAATCACGAAGAATGAATCCGTCGGCATCGCCGGCTCGTCCGGCTCCGGCAAATCCACGCTGGTGGATTTGATTCTCGGTCTGCACCAGCCGCAGTTCGGCGCGATCCGCGTGGACGAAGAAACGCTCACCAGAAAAAACCTCGAAGCGTGGCGGCGCCTGATCGGTTATGTGCCGCAGGATATTTACCTGCTCGACGACACCATCGAGGCGAACATCGCCTTCGGCATTGACCCGAAAGAAGTGGACACTGCCGCGTTGCGCGAGGCGGCGCTGGGCGCGCAGATTCTGGATTTCATCGAAAAGGAACTGCCGCAGGGAATGCAAACGACCGTCGGCGAACGCGGCGTGCGCCTGTCCGGCGGCCAGCGCCAGCGCATCGGCTTGGCTCGCGCGCTTTACCATCGCCCGCAGGTCTTGATTTTGGACGAGGCCACCAGCGCGCTCGACCATCAGACCGAACTCGCTGTGATGGAAACCATCCACCGGCTGCAAGGCACGCTGACCATCATCACCATCGCGCACCGTTTGAGCACGCTGGAGCGCTGCGACCGCGTCATCCGGCTGGACAAGGGCAAAATCACCTCGTGAGTCTGCCAGGTTTATTACAACTGACCGTTGCCCGCTCGATGGGAAAAGGAAAATAAAGATGCCTGATTCAACCAAAGCTTCGCTGATCAATGCTCACACGGGTTTGAGAGGGATTGCTGCCATGAACGTATTTATTGCGCACCTGGCGTTGGCTGATCTTTTTCCAAACTCAAATGCGATAAGGTTAATTTCCCCCGTGTTCTTGTGGCATATTCAATGTGTAGATTTATTTTTTATCTTAAGCGGCTTTGTGCTGAACTGGGTTTATTTTAGGGAGGCAGACATCAACTGGAAAGGTTACGGAGTGGCGCGGATTGCGCGGATTTGCCCGCTTTATTTTGCCACGCTGTTTTTTCTATTAGCGCTGGATTTGTATTCGTCAGTGTTCCATCACATCCCGAGCGCTAATTTTGGGGGCGGCCGATTGGCGTCCAATATTTTGATGGCTTCCGGGCTGGCGAGCGACCCCGGAGCGGCGTGCATCAATTCGCCGGCTTGGTCTATTTCCGTTGAAATGGCCCTCTACATAGCGCTGTTCCCACCACTCTGTT
Organism: Limisphaerales bacterium; assembly: GCA_003151855.1. GTDB lineage: Bacteria > Verrucomicrobiota > Verrucomicrobiia > Limisphaerales > UBA11358 > UBA11358. Next base: position 27,660 of record PLYV01000098.1, read on the forward strand.
ATTTGAACCGGAAAATCGGATCTCGGCTCAACATCTTGCTTGGGCTGGGCATCTTGGCCACGACTGGTTTGGTATTGTGCTACACCGGGCCGCAAGTAATCCGCGTTCCCTCGTATTTATTTTGTCAGGCGCGCGGAGTTTTTGGGTTTATGGCTGGATTCTTTTGCTGTTCCATCTGGCGGCTAGTGCGCCTTAAAAATCACACGTTTAACGTCATGAGCTTGACCGCATCGGCCTGCGCCATTTTGGCGATTTTAGAGATCATCCCCAAATGGCTGCTCCCGGCGATTTTTCCATTCCTCGTGTTTTCAACCGTCAATAGCACTGGCTGGATATCCCGTATTCTGGGATCCCGGTTGTTTGACTATTTTGGGGAAAGATCTTACTCCATTTATTTATGGCATTTTCCCATGATTATTTTCTTCAACCGCCTGTTCTTGTATGGGCATAAGGAACTGGACGGCCACTATTCCCCGCAACTGGCGGGTAAAACCGTTCTGCTGATTATTTTTTCAACCCTGCTGATTTCAGAGCTGTCATTCCGCTGCTTTGAATGTCCAGCGAGGGAATGGATGCGGCAAAAGTTGGCTGGCCGCCAGAAAAAGCTTGCCGAGTTGACCGTTCTGCAATGATTCAATAGTAGTTGGTTTGAATATTGAATGAATAAAGAGGAGAAAAAACGGGTTTTGCTCGCCAGCATTGCCCCGCCGCAAAACGACTGCGGCGTGCGCGTCGTTTTGCACCGGCATCTAGTCGAACGGAATCCCTTCGAGATGTGCGTCGTCACCAACGCCGATTTTTACCGCGATCATCCCGGCGGCACGCAGCTCACGTTGCCGGCACCGTTGCAGCGGCTGCGCAAAAGCCGGTTCGGCCCCGTCCTGTCGCCATGGCTGATGGATTACGAAACCCTGATCTGGCCGCTGGCCAACCCGCGCAAATTTGACGAGGCGGTCGAGCGCTTCCAGCCGGACGTCATCCTGGCACTCGCGGACAATTGCCTGAGTTCGTTCGCCCTGCGGTCGGCGCGGAAAAATAAAATTCCTCTCGCCGGCCTGTTTTTGGACTGGGTGCCGATCATGAAAGGTCTGCACGGCCATGCATGGACCCAGCCGCGCCTGAGCCGGCGCTTCGAGAATTTTTATCGCGCGTGCGACCTGGCCTTCTGCACCAGCGACGGGATGCAGGAAGTTCTGGGCGCACACCCGAACTGCCACGTCATTTATCCGATGCCCGGCCGCCACCGGGTTCCGGAAAATATTTCCCCGCCGAAGACCGGCAAGTTCCGCCTCGCCTACGTCGGCTCGGTGCAGAATTTTTACGGCCGGATGATCTGCTCGCTCATCGAAAAAATATCGCTGCTGGCAGACATGGAAATCATCGTCGTCGGGCCGGACGCCGACTGGCCGGCGGAAACTTTGCAGCGCGCCAAAGCCAAAGGGATTTATCTCGGCTTCAAGCCGCCGGAGGAGGCCGCTAGCGTGCTGGCCGGGGCGGACGCGCTGCTCGTGGTGATGAGTTTTGAGCCGGAACACCGGCGTTTCATGGAGACCAGCTTCACCACGAAATTTCTGGATTACAGCGCCTACGGCAAGCCCATCCTTCTGTGGGGGCCGGAATATTGCACGCCGGTGCGCGTGGCGCGGCGCGGCGGCGGCGCGAGCGTGGTGGATGTGCCGGATGCCAACGCGGTGCTGGCCGCGTGCCGCCAAATCGCGACGGAGGCACCGGTGCGGGAAAGCCTGACGGAGCAGGCAAAGAAATTGCACACCGGTTTGTTCAATCCGGATCGCCTGCAAAATATATTTGTGACCGAGCTGGAAAAGCTGGCCGCGTCCGCCAAACGAAAATGAAAAAGCCTAACCTCCTGCGCCGCGCCGGCCTGCGCGTGCTGCTTTGGATTTTGGGCGACGAGCACGCCAGCCGGACCGCCGAGATCAACCGCGTCTTGTATGAACGCGCGGCGGATGGCCGGCAACTGGCCCAATTCTCGCATCCGCAGGTGGAGGTCGGCGAACATACCTACGGCCTGAAACGGGAAAGTTTTTTCGCCTATCATCCGGACGACCGGGTGCGGATCGGAAAATTTTGCAGCCTCGCCGACGGCGTCCGTTTTGTCTTTGGCGGCCACCGGTTGGACACCGTTTCCACCTTTCCTTTTCGCGCCATTTGTTTCGGTGACGCGCCCCATGCCGACGCCACCAGCCACGGCGAAATCGTCGTGGGCCACGACGTGTGGATCGGCGTCAACGCCGTCATCCTGTCCGGCGTCCATATCAGCAACGGCGCCGTGGTGGCGGCGGGCGCGGTGGTGACCAAGGACGTGTCCGCCTACGCCGTGGTCGGCGGCGTGCCGGCCAAACTCATCAAAATGCGCTTCGAACCGGATCAGATCGCCGCGCTCAAAAAAATCCAGTGGTGGAACTGGCCGCTCGAAAAAATCCGGGCGAACCTGGATCTGTTTTACGGCTCGCCGCCGGCATTCCTGCAACGCCACACGCCATCGCCCAAATGAATTCCGTCTGTCTGGCGATCTTGAATTACAACGGCCGGCAGCATTTGGAACACCTGCTGCCCACCGCCGTCGCCGCCGCGAAAAAATGCCCGGTCAAATGTTCCGTGCTGGTGCTGGACAACCGGAGCCCCGAACCGGATGTGGAATGGGTGCGCCAGAATTTCCCGACCGTGAAAACCGTGGTCGCGCCGGAAAATGATTTTCTGTTTTCCTACAATTGGCTCCTCGCGCAACTGCCGGACGAAATCGTGGTGCTGCTGAACAACGACCTCCGCCTCGACGAGAATTTTATGACGCCGCTGCTCCGGCATTTTCACGCGGCGGATGTCTTCGCCGTGTCCGCATCCAGTTTCGACTGGGATGGAACTGAGCGCACCATCGGCCCGGCGCGGCTGGATTTTCAGAACGGATTTTACCGCTGGTATTACGAGCCGCAGCGGCAGGAACTTTGCCACACGCTGTTCGCCTCCGGCGGCTTCATGGCGGTGGATCGGAAAAAATTCCTCGAACTCGGCGGCTTCAACCGACTGTTTCATCCGGCATACTGCGAGGATTTGGATCTCGGTTTCCGCGCGTGGCGGCGCGGCTGGCGCTCGGTTTACGAACCCGCCAGCGTCGTCCGGCACCGCGAGCAGGCGAGTTGGAAAGCCAGCCCCGCCGCGCGGCCAAACAAATTAAACCTGCGCCACTCGTTGTTTTTCCAATGGTCGAGCCTGCCGATGCAGTGCGACCGGCCCGCACGCTGGTGGAGCCTCGCCAAACTCATCGGCGGCGGCCTGCTGCGCGGCGACAATCTCTGGCTGAAAATTTATCCGCGCGCCTGGCGTGACTGGCTGAAAATGCGGAAACAATTTTCCACGCTGAAAGTTTCGGAAGCGGAACTGGCTGCGATCCAAAAAGCCATCGCCGCGCCCGTGCCGCCGGTTGCCAACTGAAATGCGCGTCGCTCACTACAATACTTTTGCCGACGGCGGCGCGGCCGTCCTGATGCTGCGCCTGCACGCCGCGCTGCGCGAACTCGGCCACGACAGCCGCGTCCGCCACCGGAAAGGCAATCTCCGGTTGCCTGACGCCGAGCGATTGGAATTTTGCCGGAGCTGGCTCGACCGCCAGCGCGAACGCATTCGCCAGCGTTTTGAAACCTGGGCGCTGCGTCCCGATGCGCCGTCATTTTACGGACGCTACCGCTCGCCGCAGCCCACGCCACCGCCCGCGGCAGATGCCACGGCGGACATCGTGCATCTGCACTGGGTCAGCCAATGGCTCGACCTGCCGAGTTTCTTGGCCGGCATCCCGGAACACGTTCCGATTGTCTGGACCATCCATGACATGAGCGCGCTGGCCGGCGGCTGTTTTCTGGATTTCGGCTGCGACCAGCTTGGGAAAAAATGCGGCGTCTGCCCGTTGTTCAAACCGCCGTTCAATAAAATTCTTGCCGGGCCGGAATGGGAGCGCCGTTCCCGCGCGCTCGCGGGCCGGAAAATTTTTGCCGTGGGCAACAGCGCCTTCACCGCCGGCCTCATCCAAAAATCCGCCCTGTTCAACGGCGTGGAAAAAATTGTGACAATTCATCCGGCGTTGAAAATGGACGAGTTCACCCGGCACGACAAAACGGAAGCACGCCGGTTGCTCGGCATCGCGCCCGGTCGTTTGGTGCTCGGCTTCGGCGCGGCGGCACTGACGGACATCAACAAAGGTTTTAACCGGTTTTGCGAAGTCGCCGAAAAAGCCGGGCAAAAGCTCGGCGGCGTGACCGCGCTCGTTTTTGGCGACGGCTTGCCGGCGGCGGGCAGCGCGCAGGTGAAAATTCATGGCCCCGGCAAATTGTCCTCGCCGGCGCAGTTGAGCCTCGCGTATTCGGCGATGGATGTTTTTGTCGTCACCTCGCGCATGGAAACTTTCGGCCAGGTGGCCACCGAGGCGCAGGCGTGCGGCACGCCGGTGTGGGCGTTCGATGTCGGCGGCCTGCGCGACGCGATCCAACCCGGCGCGACCGGAAACTTGATTCCGTTTCCCGACACCGGCCAAATGGCGGAAGGCATTTGCGCGCAAGCCCGCGCTGGAAATCTGCCGGCGATGGGCGACCGCGCCGCCGCCTGGGTGCGGCAAACCTTTCCGGTGGAAAAAATGGCGGAACAATACCTGCAACTTTACCGCGACGCGTTGGCAAAAAAATGAGCACGCCGATGAACATCGTTTTCTGCGCCGACCGCCGCGTGCTGCCGGGGTTGCACGTCGCGATGTATTCGCTGCTGGCGCGCATCGGCGCGGCGGTGACGGAGACACGGTTTTTTCTTTTCAGCGACGAACTGGCTGACGCCGATTTGGCATTGCTGCGACAGACGCTTTCATCCGTCGGAAAACAATTCACGCTCGAACAGCGCCGGGTGGACGCGAAGCTGTTCGCCGGTTTTCCGCCATTGAACGGCAGTTGCGCCGCGTATTACCGGCTCGTCGTGCCGCAGGCTTTGGACGTGGAACGGTTTCTTTATCTCGACGCCGATACGCTGTGCGACGTGGACGTGGGCGGGCTGAACGCGCTGGAGTTGCACGGCGCGCCCGCCGCGCTGGTGCCGGAAGCGCCGCTGGCCGGCGCGATTGACCGGTTCGTCGCGGAGCAACTCGGCAACAGCGCGACGGAGCCTTACTACAACTCCGGCGTGATTTTGGTGGACGTGCCGGAATGGCGGCGGCAGCGGGTCACGGAACGCGCGATGGAATACATCGCCGCGCAGCGTCCGCCGTTCCACGACCAGTCCGCGCTGAATGTGGTGCTGCGCGGTAACGCCGTGACGCTGGACGAGCGTTTCAACTGCATCGCGAACATGAGAAAACACTGGCCGGCGCTGCGGCAAACCGGCGGTTCCATCAACCGACTGGTGCATTTTGTGGATTACCCGAAGCCGTGGGATTTGCTTGGCGAGTTTGTGAATCCGCATTACCGGCTCTGGCGCGCGGCGCTGAAAAAAACCGCATTAAAAAATTTCCGCTCGTGGCAAAACACGCCGGCACGGAAATTTCCAAAAACCGGCAAGGCGTGGAGCGGCTACAAAAAATCTTTGAAAGACCGCTGGCTGTTTGCCGGTTATTCGCGCGGCTGGCTGAAACAGGTGAAGGGTGTGCCAGCTCAAAACGGGGAGGCGGCCGCATGAACATCCAAGCACCTTTCGGTTTCGTGACCGGCTGCCATGCCGGCGACAAGTTCATGGTTCAGGCCACGCTGGCGAGCATCAAACATTTTTGTCCGGGCGTGCCGATATGTCTGGTGGTGGATGGAAATTTCAACGTTTCAGATTTGGTGCAGGCATACGGCGTGATCGTCCTGCGCGTGTCCGACCTGCCCTCGGCGGAGATGCGCCAGCTCATCGGCGGCAACTACCGCGCCAAGCTGGCGGCGATGTGGGAAGGGCCGTTTGATTATTTCGTGTGGCTGGATTCGGACGCGATTGTGTGGGGCGACTTCACCGCGCAAGTCCGGCGCGAACTGGATTTCCAGATTTTCTGGAGCGAGGTTTCTGTGCCGGCCGATGCCAGGGAAATTCCCACCTGGCTGCCGCATTTTTATTTCGACCCGGAAAAATTGCGGCCGTTCGACGCCGGCTTCGACTGGCGCGGGCTGCCCTATTTTTGCACCGGCACCTTCGCCTGCCGGCGCAACGCCATTCCGTTTTCCGAGTGGGCGAAGCTCGAAGCGTGGGCGCGGCAGGTGCCGGGACTGTTTGCGTGGGGTGAAATGGGCATGTTGAATTACGCCGTCCATTCGTTGACGCAGCGCGGAGCCATCAAAAGCGGCATGGCCGATTTGCAGCACATCTGGGGGCACCACGGCACGGCGGAATTGACGCGCGACTGCGCTGGCAGCTGGCATTTTCCAGAAAATATTTCCCGGCCGCGCGTTGCGCATTTCTGCGGACGCAAGCCGTTCCTGTTTGATCGCGGCGCATATTCGCGGCCGTTCACCATCGCGCGGCTGGCGCACCACCGCCGACACCACGGTGAATTCGGCGCGTGGCTGGCCGTCCTCAACGAAGACCGCCGGGTGCTGGCCGGCAAGCTGCGGAAACAGATTTTTAGAAAATAATTTTTCCCATGGGTGAAAACATTTTACAGACAAACGCGCCGCTGCTGGCCTTTTTGATTCCCTTCGCCCCGCGCCGGACCAAGCTCAAATGGGATCTCGCCTGCCGGCTGCTGCACCAGACGCTCAAGTCCATCCAAAACTCGGCGGACGGAAATTTCTGCGTGGTGGTGGCCGGCAACGAACCGCCGGACTTCGAGGTCGCGCTGGACGCGCGGTTTTGTTTTGTGTCCGTGCCGCCGATGCCGCCGGCGCATCCGCAGCCGGCCATCGCGGGCGTGCTGGACAAGTTGTCAAAAATCAGCGCCGGCTGGAATCACGCGAAGGCGAAGTGGAACCCGCGTTATGTGATGAAGCTGGACTCGGACGACCTCATCAGTTCCAAGCTGGTCGGCTGGCTCGCCCAAAACAGCGGCGCGCCCGGCTACCTCATTTCGCAGGGCTGGCTGTGGCGGATGAACCTGCGCCGGGTGCTCCAGCGCACGGAAACGCTGGATCGCATCTGCGGCTCGTGCCTCATTACGCGTAGCGACCTGGTGGAACAGACCGGGCCGTTCCGCACCGAGACCGAGGGCGTGGAGTTGAGCGAAGAGAACGCAAACTTTGCCAAGGCCGACCATTACTCGCTGGTGCCCGGCTCGGCCACCAGCACGCTGCTGGTGAACGACAGCCATCAGCGTTACGCGGCTCAGTTCGCCTATCTCGGCCACCAACTGACCGCCGTGCCGTTTCCCGCCGTGGTTTACCGGATGGGCAACGCCGACAGCGTCAGCGGTGCGAAATGGCACATCCACACGCTGCGAATGCTGCTCGGCGCCGTGCGCCGGATGCGACCCATCACGCCCGGCCTGCGCCAGGAATTCATGCTGGACGCCAAACAAATCATTAAATAATCACGCATGAAACCCAACATCACTTCCCGACTTTTGAGAAACCTTAAACGGCTGCGGATGCTTTTCTTCGGCGGGCTGTCGCCGCGCGGCGCGCTGGAAGAAATGCGGGCGATGCGCGTGAGCTATTCGCAGTTCGGCGAGGACCTGGTGGTGCACAACCACTTTGGCTGCATGGGCCACACGAGCGGCCGGTTCATGGATGTCGGCGCGTTCCATCCGTTCAAGCTGTCCAACACGAAGCTGCTGAGTTCGTTCGGCTGGCGCGGCGTCAACATTGACTGCGACCCGGAAAAAATCGCGCGCTTTGAAAAACAGCGCCCGCACGACCACAACGTCTGCGCCGCCGTGTCGAACACCGCCGAGGAACTGGTCTGGCTGCATTATGCGGAAGGCACCACCGACCGCCTCGCGGCGCGCGGCGAACTAAACCTGGTCTCGGCCCAGGGCGAGCAGCCGCTGAAAAGCACGCCCGTCCAGGCCCTGACGCTGACGCAGATTCTGGACGCGTCGCCGTTTCGCGGAGAACATTTCCACTACCTGAACATTGATTGCGAAGGCCATGACCTCGCGGTGTTGCAGGGGCTGGATTTCCGCCGTTACGCGCCTGACCTCATCACCATCGAGGCCTTGAGCGAAACCGCCCAAGCCAGCCTGACTAGTTTTCTTGAACCGCTCGGCTACCGCCTGACCGACAGCGTGCGGCTGACGTTGTTCTTCAAAAAATGCGCGGCGGAAAATTCCACCGGTGTGCGACCGGCCTGAAATTATTGCATGACATTTTCGGTGATGATTACGACGAAGAACCGCGCGGCGGATTTGCGCCGCACGCTGGCGGTGTTGCGCGCACTGAACCCGGCGTCGCTGGAGATTTTGATCACCGCCGACGGTTGCACGGATGACACGGTGGAAACCGTGCGCCGCGAAAGGCCGGACGCGCGGCTCATCGTCAACGAGACCGGCCGCGGCTCCGTGGCGTCGCGCGACCGCATGATGCGTGAGGCTCACGGCGACTTGGTGCTGGCGCTGGACGATGACAGTTATCCGGAGCAGGTGGACTGCCTCGCGCGCATCGCGCCGTTGTTTGAGCAAAACCCCAAGCTGGCCATCGCACATTTTCCGCAGCGCACGGACGAATATCCAGCGACGCTCACGCAGACGGATTTCGGCCCGGCGCAGCCGACGCGGTCGTTCGCCAATTCCGGCGCGGTGCTGCGGCGCACGGTTTATCTGGCGCTGCCCGGTTTCGAGCCAAAGTTTTTCCACATGTATGAGGAGCCGGATTACGCCCTGCAATGCGTGGGGGCCGGTCACGAGGTGCTTTACTCACCGCTCATCACCATCCGGCACCATTACTCCGGCCAGACGCGGAGCGAACTGCGCAACCACCACCGCCACGCGCGGAATGAATTTTGGGGCGTGCTGCTGCGCTGCCCGTGGCCGCAGGGAATCGGGCTGGCGGGCTACCGGATATTTTCCCAATTTCGTTTTGCCTGCACGCGCGGACTCGGCTGGGTCGTGCGCGAGCCGGTTTGGTGGTGGCAGGCGGCGCGGGGCATCGGCTACTGTCTGGGCCGGCGGCAGGTCATTCCATGGTCGCGTTACCGGGCCTGGCTCCGGCGACCGTGAGCTACTTGGCGCGAAGGTTGCTAAATATGAATTTGAACGTATGTTCCAAAGTTATGCCAACCCTAAAACCATTTAAGCCGGCGAATCAGCTGTATGGCGGTGGACGCGTGCTTTGCCGGCTGCTATTGCTGGCGGGCATGGCTTGGTGCGGCCGGGAATTTTCCGCATCGGCGCAATCCGTTTTGAATGTCACAAATTTTGGCGCGGTGGGCGATGCTGTCCAGTTCTATGCCAACACGGTGAGCAACTCGGCGAAGGTGACGACGACCAGCCAGTTCTCCAGCGCGGACATCGGCAAAACGATTGAGATCTGGGGCGTCGGACAACAACGGATTGGGATCAATTCGTATGGCGTCAACGTGACCAACTATATTGATGCCCTGTCAATCATTACCAACGTGGTCAACGGCACCAACCTCTATATCTCCTGCCTGCCTCAGGCGACCAAGACCGGAACCTTTGCGACTTGCGGCACGGACAACACCGCCGCCTTCAACAACTGCATTGCCGCCGCCACCGGCACCAACGTGACCATCCAAATCCCGGCGGGAACTTACCTGTGCATTCCGACCAACCGGAACTACGCCGGCAGCGGCTATCTTTACGGTTCGATTCTCGTGTCGCGCGGCGGGCTGCATTTCCTCGGCGAGGGCACCAACACGGTGCTGTTGTCGAAGGGCGCATTCGTTTGGTCGGATGTCTTTCCGTATGGGACGAACGGCATCCGTGGTTTTCTGTTTGAGTGCGTCGCGCCCATCGCCAACGACTCCCCGATTGTTCTCGAAAATCTCACATTGGACGGCGGCGTGCCGAACGGCAATCTTGATGTTCACGGCATCACCGTCAACACCGTGGACGGCCTGGGCTGGGACGAACAGCATTCGGCCTGGCTGACCTGCGACCGGGGCAACAACACCGGCACCGCCACCCACCAGTGCTTCACCAACGTCATCGTCCAGCACTGGCGCGGCGAGATGTTCAAGTCCATTGACCAAAACAACAATGGCAACATCAGCATCCAAAGCTGCACGTTTCGCGACGGCGCCGCGACCGCGCTCAACATCTACGGTTCGTGGGATGTCGCCGGCAGCCGCTTTGAAAACCTGTTCCAAGTCGCCGAATACTACCAGAACTACTACACGAACACCTCGTATTTCCGGCAGAACTTCGTCACCAACATCACGGGCAATGGCTGGGCGTGGAATGGCGGGGTGTGGACGGCGCCGCCGTTCCTCATGCAGAGCAATGTGTTCTACTTTGGCGGGCTCGGCATGAACGGCATTCAGACGATGCCGGCGGCGAACATTTCCATCTTGGACAATGAAATCCACTGCGCCGATTACATGTCCGCCATCAACATCGGCGGCGCCGGGGCGCAAGGCACCATGATGAACAGCAACATCGTGATCTCCGGCAATTCGATTTACGCCCCCACCAAGCTGACCTCGGTCTTCGGTTTTGGCGGCGATGGCGTCAACGGCGTTCATGACCTCACGATCTGCAACAATCATGTTTCCGTTCCCCAGCAGATTTTTTTCGTCACCCGCGCCGGCCCGCAGCAGATCAACGTCCGCTTTTTCAACAACGCCGTTGACTGCCCGCTGGCGACTTTTGTGACCGGATGGCCCGGCACGAACAATTCCCCCTACGTTCTCGTCCAGACCAACACCACTTACACCGGCTATCCCATCTACCAAACCCGCGTCCAGACGAACCTCATTGCCTACAGCAGCGGCCCCAAGCAGCGTATGGATTATGTGGCCACCGGCAACCTCTTTGTGCTGGATGACTCGACGCCCAACCAGATTCCCGGCGGCGCTTACTTTGAAATTGATAACCGCTCCAACCGTTGGGCCGCTCAAAACGGCGGCATCGGCGGCGATGTGATCGTGTTACCGTCGATTAGTCCAGCCAGCCCGGTCGCCGTCGCCAACGGCCAGCTCGTCATGTTCTATTGGAACGGTGCCGGCTGGTCCACCAACGCACCGGCAACCGTGTCCGGCAATGGCGGTGGCGGCACCACCAATCCGCCGGTCGTGCATACGCCGCCGCCCGGTTTCCACGTCGTGCATTGAAGCTGGCCGGCGGCGCGGCGTAAATAATTTCCAATCCGGCGCCGGCCGCGGCGGAACACCATGTCTTCTTTTTCAACCCAGTCGCCTTTGTGGTTTTGCAGCCAGATCGGCGCGCGCGAGCATTTCGCCATTCCGCGCGCGCTGCATCAAAACGGCAAGCTCGCCGCGCTCTGCACGGATTTTTGGGCCAGCCCGCTCGCGCGAAAATTTGCCGCCGGCAAACTGCGTCCGCTCGCCGCGCGGTTTCATCCTGATCTGGCGCGGCAACCGGGGCTGGTTCATTCATGGAACCTGCGTTCGCTCGGCTGGGAATTTCTCCTGCGCCGGAAATTCGCCGGCGCGCCGTATCCCGGTTTCATCGAAGTCGGAAAAAGATTTTCCACCAGTGTGCGCGAACATTTGAAACGCCGGACGGATTTGAATGGCCGTTCCATTTTTTTTGCCTACGACACCGGCGCGCTGGAATCGTTCGCGTGGTGCCGCAGCCAAAAAATCCAATGCGTCCTGAACCAGATGGATCCGAACCGCGTGGAGGTGGACCTGGTGCGCGCGGAGGAAAAAAACTGGCCCGGCTGGGCGGTGCGCCCGCTGGAAGTTCCCGAAGAATATTTTGCCCGCCGCGAACAGGAATGGGTGCTGGCCGACCGCATCGTCGTGAACTCGGAATTTTCCCGGCAGGCGTTGCTCCAGCAAGGCGTGCCCGCCGAAAAACTCGTCGTCATCCCGCTGTGCTATGAAACCGGCGAAGCCAAACGTAAATCCGAAATCGTAAATCATAAATCTGACGCGCCGCTGCGCGTGCTGTTTCTCGGCCAGGTGCTTTTGCGCAAAGGCATCCAGTATCTGCTCGCCGCCGCGCGGCAACTGGAAAAGGAAAACATCCATTTCGATGTTGTCGGGCCGGTTGGAATTTCTGAAGCCGCGATCAAAACCGCGCCCGGCAACGTGACGTTTCACGGACGCACCCGCCGCGATCAGGCAGCGGATTGGTATCGGCAGGCGGACGTGTTTGTCCTGCCGACGCTTTCGGATGGCTTTGCGCTCACGCAACTGGAGGCGATGGCGCACGGCCTGCCGGTCATCGCCACGCCGAATTGCGGCGCGGTTGTCACCGACGGCGCGGACGGCTTCCTCGTCCCGCCGCGCGATGCGGATGCGCTGGCGCAAACTTTTTGGCGTTACCTTGCGCAGCCGGAGTTGTTGGTGGCGCAGGCGGCGGCGGCGCGGGAAAAATCCCGCCAGTTCACGCTGAACCGGCTGGCGGAAAACCTGGCGCGGCTGGAGACGGATTTGGGGAAATGAATTTTTCCAGCGCCATTCGCCAGTTGTCTTTGATCGCTTAACCCCGATAATCTTCCGGCTCGGAACTTGTGCTGAACCTGTTGTTCATATTTCCCTTTTCGTTTTGGGTCGTGATTGCGCTGTTGATTGGCGGCGGTGTCGCAGCGTTCCGGCGCATCCACGACGCCACGAGCATCCCACTGCTGGCGGTGCTGGGCACGACCGCCGCGTGGTATGTCGGCGACGCGTTTTACAACGACTACGCGAACAACCACGTCAAAATCTTCACGCCGGAGACGCTGTCCGGCGCGTGGTGGCAGGTGGCGTGGTTTCTCGTTGTGATTTTGCTGACGGTGCGACCGCTGCACGAAAGAATCAACGGTCCGCTGACCGCGCGGCCCAGCGGCGTGATGCAGTTGTTCAAGCACGGCGTCAGTTTTCCGGAAATCCAAAAGCAGTTGAACATCCTGTTCACCGGCTGCGCGGCGGTGTGGCTCATCCTGTTCGTGATCGCGCTGATCATCCTGAAGACGGAAATCCCGTATTACCTTTTTCCATTTCTCGGCTACAAGGCCAATCCGTGGTCGCATGGCCGCGTCGGTTCCGGCTTCGACGCGTTTTCCATCATCGCCGTCTATTTGCAACTGCTGACGACCTCGATGTTTGGCGTGGTGGCGGCGCTGGCGACCGCGCCGCGCGTCCGGCGGCTCGCGCTGCTGTTCGTGCTGCTGTCGTGGCCGGCGTTTGTCTTTGACCGCACGCGCAACACGATGCTGGCGATGGCGGTGCCGGCGGTGTTGAGCTGGGTGTTCCTGCGGCTGCGCGGCGGGATGTGGAAAAAAGTTCTCGTGCTGCTGGCGTGCTTCCTCGTGGTCAACACCTGGATGAAGTTTGTCATCGCCAACCGCTCCTCGATGAGCATCACCGATGCCTTTCACAACAAGGGGCTAAATCTTGCCGCGCAGGAAAAAGTCCACAACGAGGGCCTGAACATGTTCGAGGAATTGTGCTGGGTCA
>PLYV01000255.1 GCA_003151855.1 Limisphaerales bacterium
TCCATTAGTGTTAACACGCCCTAGGCCGACTAGATTATCTGCTATGAAAATATCATTCACTATTTTTTCCTTCCTACTGATTGTGACGTCTGCAATTGCTCGTCCCGTCGCTTATTGGCCTTACGACAAACTTACTGCGGAAGCAGACCTGATAGTCATCGCAACGCCTGTCGCGGTGAGAGACACCACCGAGAATACCACGCTTCCATGAATACAGCGGAGCGGCCCCGGCAACATTGCCGCTCATCCGATTCCAGCCTTGGCGTTGAGACGACTTTTGAAATATGTCAGTCTTCAAGGGCGACAAGTCCCTTAAGCAATTTGTATTCCACCATCTTCGTGAGGTCGAGAAGCTTGAGTTTGAGATCAACGGTCCGGGTCTCGCAATGTTTGACCCGAAGGAGAAGAAGAGGTTTCTGCTGTTTCTGAAGCTACCCGCAGGCAGGGACGCCTGCGCTACTAATTGCCCATGACCGTTCCCCAGCCATTTCAAACTCAAGGCCGCCAGCGGGCGAGCGTCCACCGGCGACAAACTGGTGCAGGCCAAGGCATGAGCGCGTTTTCGAGCAGGAACTTTTGGGCGCAACATAATTTTGGTAGGGCTGCGGTGCTCCGCAGCCCAAATATCAGGGCGGAGCAGCAGCTCCGCCCTACCGTGGCTGGATGCGGACAACCATTCAAGCCTGGGGTGAAGACCTGATGGCCGGCGGGACGTGTCGGAGGCATGATTGTCCCGTCATGGCAAACCAACTGGCGCACCGGCGCAAACCGGAGCTGTCCGCCCATCAGAAGCAGATGCGCTTCCTGACGGGACTGGGCATGGTGGTTTGCATGGTGCTCTTTGCGGCGATGCTCTGGCTGGTGAACCGGCCGTTCAAATTTTGACGGCGGCGGCAAAGTTGTAATCTTGTAATCTGGCGGCAGTCGGGCGCGTCTGGTGTTTTTGACGGTTTAACCTGAACCCTATTTTGATATGAAGCTGTGGCTTAAAATCGCGGTGCTGCTGGGTCTGGTGGCCGGCACAAACCTTTCACTGCGGGCGCAACTGCCGGTGCCGCCCCCCACCCCCGTCTATCAGCCGCAGTCCGATACGCAGCTTGACCAGTTGCTCGGGCCGATTGCGCTGTATCCCGACCCGCTCATCGCCCAAATCCTACCGGCGGCCACGGTGCCTACGCAGATTGTGCTGGCGAACCGCTATGTGTCCGGCGGCGGCGATCCCAATGCGATTGACCAGCAGCCGTGGGATCCAAGCGTCCTCGCGCTGGCCCACTATCCCAATGTGCTGGCCTGGATGGACCAGAACCTGGACTGGACGGAACAGCTGGGCCAGGCGTTTCTCTACCAGCAGCCGGCGGTGATGGCCGCCATCCAGCGGCTGCGCCAGACGGCCTACAATTATGGCAACCTCCAAAACACGCCGCAGCAGCAGGTGGTCAATGACGAGGGCGATTTTGAAATTGTCCCGACGGACCCGGAGGTGATCTATGTGCCGGTGTATCAGCCGGACGTGGTGTATTACCAGCCGTGGAACGGTTCGCCCTGCATCAGCTTCGGCATCGGTTTTCGCGTCGGCCTGTGGCTGGACGGCGATTTTGACTGGCACAACCATAATCTCATTGTCTGGGACCGGCATCATCCGCGTCCGGTCAACTGGTGGCGTGAACCGGCGCGCCAGCGGGACCTAGGACATACCACGGTGTGGCATCCGGAAAACCGGCGGGGCGCGGTGACAGGGCGTCAAGGCGACCGGGGCTGGGGCGGTTCTCAATCCGTGACCACGACGCCCAATCGCGCGGCCTACAATAATAATGGCGCGGGCCAGCACCGGAATCCAACGCCGGTGTCGCGTCCGGAAACGGGCGGCAACCGCTACACGCCAACGGTCGCGCAGCCGGCGCGGACACCAGTTGAACATAACGTCCCCATCAGCCGACCGGAGGCGCCGGCCATGCACGCGCCGACCGTCATCCCGCCGGTGCGGACGCCGTCGGCCCATGCCCCAACCATCAGCCGGCCGGAAGCGAACGGGGCGTTCATCGGCATCCCGAGCCCGAGCGAGACGAGAACTTTCAGCAACCGCGGCCAGCAAAGCCTGCAGCCGGCGCCACATTATTCCGCGCCCGCAGCACCCGCTCCGGCTCCGGCTCCGGTTTCACGGCCGGAACCTGCCGGCGGTGGCGGCGGCGGAGGCGGCGGTGGTGGCAGCCATGGTTCAGGGCAAAACAAGCAACCTTGACTTATCACCGCCATGAACTTCAAAAATATTTTATCGCCGATGAAAACAAGCCTGATGGTCTGGTCGCAGCCGGCGCGGCTGCTGGTGCTCGGGCTGGGACTGGCGCTGCCGGCCGGGGCGCGGGCGGCGGACGAACAAACCTTTGCCTCGCCCGATGCGGCCGTCAATGCGCTGGTGGCTGCGGCCGCCGCCAACGACACGAACGCGCTGCACGCGATTTTTGGCGCGCAAGGACAGGCGCTGGTTTCGCCGGATGCCGTCGAGGCGGCGGAAGGGTTCAAGCTGTTTGTCCAGCACCTGACGGAAAAGACGGAACTGGTCACCAACTCGGACGCGCGGCTCACGCTGAACATCGGCATGAACGGCTGGCCGTTTCCCATCCCGCTCGTCAAACAGGCGGACGGGCAATGGGCTTTTGACACCGCCGCCGGCAAGCAGGAGATTCTCGCCCGCCGCATCGGCCGGGATGAACTGGGCGCGCTGGCCGTCTGCCGCGCGTATGTAGAGGCGCAGCGCGAATACGCCGGTCAGGACCGCCTGGGCGACGGCGTGCTGGCCTACGCGCAATTTCTCCGCAGCTCGCCCGGCACGCATGACGGCCTGTTCTGGCCGACGAATACGGGCGCGGAGCTGAGCCCGCTGGGGCCGCTGGTGGCGCAGGCGCGGGTGGNNCCCCGTATCATGGGTATTATTTCAAGATCCTGACCCGCCAAGGCCGGCACGTGCCGGGCGGCAAATATGATTATCTCATCAACGGCCGGATGATCGGGGGCTTCGCCCTCGTCGCCTGGCCGGCCGGGTGGGGCAACACGGGCATGATGACCTTCATCGTCAACCAGCAGGGCAAGGTCTATCAGAAAAATCTCGGTGCCAAGACCGCCAAGCTGGCCAAGGGGATGACGACTTACGACCCGGATGACACCTGGGCTCCCGCCGAGTAAGCGGCGGGTAAGAAATCACTTTCACCGTCCTGCCGGGCCAGCCTTGCAACATCTCCGGGTTCAAGCTGAGGCTTGGTGCGTGTTCTGGAACTGGCGGCGGGACGCCGCCCCACCCGCAGGCGGGGGACGCCTGCGCCACTAATTACCCATGACCACAGGCTCAAAGCCGCCGGAGGACCCGGCGGAGCAGTGTGACACTAATTGACTTCGTGAGGTTTTCTCATACCTTCTAGGGCCGCAGCCAAGGAACCCTGACTGTTTGCATCCGTCCAGGCATTGACATGCTCGATCCAGTCAACCAACCGTGCGGAAAAAGACCTATCTAATAACACATGAATTCAATGTTTAAGCACGGCTGGTATTTCAGCCTGATTCTCGGCGCCCTGTGGTATTCGACCTTCACCGGTTTTGGTCAGTCACCGGTTTTCACCAATGCCTCGGTGGCCGGCGGCACTTTCTCGGCCCAGATCATCATCACCTCCAACCAGCTTTACACCATCCAGGTCTCGACCAATCTCATCCACTGGGATTCCGTGGGTTCCAACACGGCCACGAATAATCTGATCACCCTGGTTGACCCGCGCGGAACCGCCGGTTTCAACCGCCAGTATTACCGCATTCTGCTCGGAGCGGCGGCCAACTTCAGCTTGGATTTTCTGGAATTTGCCAACGCCGGTAATTTCAACAGCAATTCCACGCCGAACACCACTTTTCCCATGAGGTTGACCAGCTATTCCGCCGGTCTCCAGGTGAACGACGACACCGATTATCCCGCCGCCACCAATATTTTTTTCACTGGCCCCGCCGGTTCCGGGCTGACCAATGCGCCGGGCGATCCCAACAATTCCAGCATCAGCGGCGGCCATGAAAATTCCTCCTTTTATCAATCCGCGCTCATTTCCAATCCCGCCGCCGCGCCAGGGGGCACCTGGGTGGTGAATTACAAGGGCACAAATCAGACGTTCACCGTGACGGATCCGCAGGCCGCCAGCCGGCTGGTCGTGGTCTATCCCACGCTCACCGTGGTGGGCGGCGTGGTGCAAAGCATGAGCTGGGTTTATCGCGACGCCGCCACGGGCACGATCCTGGGCGGGGCCCCCGCCTATGTGAGCAACCTCCAGTTCCAGATCTATGGTAACTCGAGCCAGCCGACTATCTACAATTCACCCAACCTGACGCCCGACATCACCAGCCACACGCTGACCTCCACGGTGCATTATTCGGATATTTCCGGATTCGGCCTGGCCTACCAAGATACGCTAGGCAACAACTATGTGGTTGATTACGGCAACTGAGCCGGCTTGAAATATAATATGGCCGGGAGCGGGCCGTTTCTCTAAACGCTCTGGCGCGCCGGACGCGCTGGCCTCTGTCGTTAAAACTGACGACCCACCTTTGGATTGAATTCACGCAGCGGTGGGTGCAATGTTCCGGCTTCCCACACATTTAACCAACACAAATCCAACCTAATATCATTATGAAAAAACATCTATTGCTCGGCGTGCTTACGCTGGCGGCGGGTTCGCTCCTCGCGGCGGATGCAACCCCGAAAGATACCGTGACCGGTGCAGCCACCGCGCTGGGACGCGAGGCCAATTACTCCTGGCATACGACGGTGGCATCGCCGGGCGGCGGCGGACGTTTCGGCGGCCCCAGCGACGGCAAGACCGAGAAAGGCGGCTACACCACGATTTCCATGGTCCGTAACGACGCCACGACCCTGGCCGTGCTCAAAGGCACCAACGGCGCCATCAACACGCCCGACAATGGCTGGCAATCGTTCCAGGAAGCCACCGCAGATAATGGCGGCGGATTTAATCCGGCCATGTTCCTCGCGCGCACGTTGCAGAACACCAAGACGCCCGACCAGCAGGCCGTCACGCTCGCCAATGCGGCGGCGGATCTGAAGGCGGGCACCAACGGCATTTCCGGCGCCCTGACCGAAGCCGGGGCCAAGGCCCTGCTCACTTTTGGACGGCGGGGCAACGACGACAATGGCCCCACCATATCGAACCCCGCCGGTTCGGTGACCTTCTGGGTGACGGATGGCAAACTCGTGAAATATGAATTCCACGTCAGCGGCACGATTTCTTTTAACGGCAATGACCGGGACATTGACCGGACGACGACGGTTGTCATTTCGGATGTGGGCACGACGAAAATCAGCGTGCCCGATGAGGCGAAGAAAAAACTGGAATAAAATCCAGCGCCCGCAAATCGGCGGTGGCCGGCCATTGGAAGCCGTGTCCACCGCCGTATTCGCGCCCATCGCGGCAGGTCATGTTCATCCGTGGTCGAATTTCTTTGTGCCTCCGCGTCTCTGCGTCGAAAACATTGGTGTGGTTCACCTCATCCGGCCTCCGGCCACCTTCCCGAAACCGTCAAACTCTGGGAGTCTCTCCAGCAAAGCGGGAGGATTTAGACGGCATTAAGTTAAGCTTGCGGTGTGACAGCACCGCAAGCTCGAAGCATCATTTCATCAGCCGGTAAAACACCGGCCCGGCGTTGGCGGGCGGCAGCACCACCTGCCACTGGCTGCCGACGGTTTGCGGCGCGGGCGATGTGATATTCAGCCAGTTGCCCAGCATCAAGTCCGTGCAATACTGCACCGTGAAGCCCGTGTTCGTCTGCGACCACGAAACCATCAGGTTCGTTCCCACCAGAGCCAGACTCACTTGCGGAGGTATGGCTTTGCTGATCACCAGCGTATTGGTCGCGCTGCCTTGGTAGTTGGCATCGTTGATCGTGCCAATCACCGTGTAGCTGCCCGCATTGGTTGGCGCATCGGAGAATCCGTTGTAAGTGATGTTCACCGTCAGATTAGTCGGCGTCGTCGTCGCCGTCACGCTCCTGGCTGTGCCATTGTAGGTCTGACTCAAGTTGACCAGATTTACAGTGCCGGTGCCTTTGCTGATCACCAGCGTGTTGGTCGCGCAGCCCTGGTATTTGACATCGGTGATCGTGCCAATCACCGTGTAACTGCCAGCGTTAGTTGGCGCATTGGCCGAACCGTTGTAGGTGAGGTTCACCGTCAGGCCGCTCGGTGTCGTCGTCGCACTCGCGCTCTTGGCTGTGCCGTCGTAGGTCTGGCTCAGGTTGCCCAGCGTCACCGTGCCGGGCACCATCACCGCGCGCAGCACCAGGCAATTGAAGTTCCCGTAGCCGGAGTTGAGCAGGTTCTCCTGAATCACCTGCACCGCGTTGGAGGCCACGAACGTCAGAACAATGTATTTATTGTCAGCCATGGAATACGTGGCCGAGACGTTGCTGGAATCCGCCGGGTTCTGCCAGTTCACCGTGCGGGCGCTGCCGGCGGGACTCAAGCCGCTGCGATCGTCCAGGGCGAACAACTGCACGGAATACTGCCGCCCCACCATGAGGTTGCTCAGCGTGATGAGATGC
>PLYV01000325.1 GCA_003151855.1 Limisphaerales bacterium
CAGATGGCGTCGGTGTCCGGGTTGCGGTGGCCGATGACAAGGATTTCACTCATGCAAGTCCGGCGAGCCTAACCAGTTTTGGCGATGGCAGCAAGCGGAAGGGGGATTTGACTACACGGTAATCCCGGCGCAAAATTTAGGCGTTCAATGAAACAATTGCTTACTTATTTGGGCGCGCTCACGGTCGCCACATCCGTCTTTGCTGCGGAAAAACCGGCGCTGGATGTGCGCGATTTCGGCGCGAAAGGCGATGGCGTGACGAAGGACACCGTGGCGATCCAAAAGGCGCTCGACGCCTGCGCGGCGGCGGGCGGCGGCAAAGTGTTCGTCAGCGACGGCACGTTTCTGACCGGCAGCCTCGTCCTCGGCGCGAACACCACCTTGGAGATCACCCCGCATGCGAGCCTCGTCGGCAGCGCGGACATTGCGGATTATCCCTTGGTGAACGTCCGCTGGGAGGGCGAATTTCGCGAAGGCCACCGCGCCTTGCTGTCCGCGTCCAACGCCGCGAACCTCACCATCACCGGCGGCGGGTCGATTTTCGGCGCGCCGGTCGCGTTGAGCAAATTGCGCAACCCGCGCGGCCCGGTGTTGATTGAGTTGACCGGCTGCACGAACGCCGTGCTGGAAAATTTCACCACGCAATACCAGAACCTCTGGTCCATCCACACGCTGTTCTGCAAAAATCTGACCGCGCGCGGCCTGACCCTCCGCTCTGTCGGCGCCAATGGCGACGGCCTGGATGTGGATTCCTGCGACGGCGTGACCATCGAGCATTGCGATATCAACACCGGCGACGACGCGATCTCGCTGAAGTCTGGCCGCGGTCTCGCCGCGCAAACGCTCGCGCGGCCGACGCAGAACGTCGTCATCCGCGACTGCCAGCTGCACAGCTCCATCTACGCCGCGCTCGGTTTCGGCACCGAGATGTCCGGCGGCATCCGCAACGTGAAATTGGAGAACTGCGTCATTTCCGGCAAGCAGAACGCCATCTTCATCAAGAGCCGCGAGGGCCGTGGCGGCTTCATGGAAAACATTTCCGGCGAAAACCTCACGGTGCTGAAGTCGCCGACCTTCGTGGGCATTGACCTGACGAGCAAAGGCATTCAGGCCACCGATCCTGTGCCTGGCGAAACGAACCAATGGCCGCATGTGCAAAACATCAGTTTCAAAAACATCCGCGTGCAGGACGTGTCCGCGCTGGTGGCCGGCAAAAACGTCCCAGCAGTGCGACCAGTGGATGGTTTTGTTTTGAACGACGTTTCCGGCACCTGCGCCCACGGCATCGCGCTGGCCAACATGACGAACGTGAAAATCTCCGGCATCCACGTCACCGGTTATGACGGCCCGTTGATCTCGACGCAAAACGTCAGCGGCACCGGCCTCGAACTCTCCGTAAAATGATCGCGTCGTCGGTTCCGTGAAAGTTTCAAGGAACCACCACGCGCAGCTTCTGCCGCTCCACAGAAAACGTCGCAGGCAGGTGGCCGACCCATTCGCCGTCCAACTCGAACGCGGCCGGCGTGGCGCTCGTCAGCTCAATTTTTTCCGCACGCAAACGCCGGACGCGGTGCTCGGACATTTTTTTATGCAGCAAAAATCCCGGCGCGAGCCGGAGCAGCGCCGGTAAATTCACTTTCGGAAAAGCGCACACGTCGAGTTTGCCGTCACTCAAATCCGCGCCGGGAAAAATGTCAAACGGCCCGCCGTAAAACTTGCCGTTGCCGAGCAGCGCGAGTTCGCCGGAGATTTTCTGGCCGTCGGCACTGGCGAAAATCTGCGGCTGTTTTTCGGCCAGCGCCTGAAAGCCGGCGACAAGATAAGCCAGCGGCCCGGCGGTCTTTTTCAGTTTCCAACTCACCAGCTCAATCGCCCGCGCGTCTAGCCCGGCACCGGCGAGCTGCATGAAATAGCGCTGTGCCGTCCGTCCGTCTTCAAAAAAATCGGCGCGGCCCAAATCTATTTTCGTTTCCTGCGCGCGTTTCAAAACCTGCCACGCGCGTTCGAGCTTCAGCGGGATTTTCAGTTCGCGCGCGAAGACGTTGACCGTGCCGAGCGGCAGCACGCCGAGCCGCGTTTTGGCAAAGCCATCCGGGTCGTCGCCGATGCCGTTCAGCACTTCGTTCACCGTGCCGTCGCCGCCGGCGGCCGCGATGAGGTCGTAGCCGGTGGCCACCGCCGCGTGCGCAAACCGCCGCGCGTCGCCGGGCGCGGTCGTGGCCTTGAGCGCGCACTGCTGCGACAGCTCGTTGAGAAATTTTTTGAACCGCCGCGCCTTGTTGCCACGCGCGGCGGGATTGAAGATGACGCAGATGCGCACGCGGAAATGATTTTCCATTTGCGCCGATAGTCGAGCCGAAACGCGCCGGCGGCTTGCGCTTTAACGACATTTTTCGGACACTGGCGGCATGGATCAAATCTCTGACTGGAAAATCTCCAAATGGCCGTTTCTCGCCGCCAACGCCGTCTTGCTCGCGGTGGCTGCCGGCGTGGTTTGCAAGGCGGCGCATCCGATTGCGCAGGCAGAAATCCTCGCCGCCACCGGCTGTGTCGCATTGGGCGCGCTGCTCGGCTGCCTGCCGTTCATTTTGGAATATCGCGCGGTCAAGAAGCTCATCGAGGTGAACGCCGTCACGACCGTCGCGGCGCAGTTGCATGATTTGAAAACGTATTCCGCGCAGATCGCCGCCGCCACGAGCCAGTGGGCGCTGGTGCAGGATGCGACGAAGGGCAGCGCGGAAAAAACCGCCGCCGCCGCAAATGAAATCGCCGACCGCATGGCGGTGGAAATCCGCGAGTTCAATGAATTTCAGGCCAAGCTCAACGACGGCGAAAAGGCCACGCTGCGGCTCGAAGTGGAAAAGCTGCGCCGCGCCGAGGGCGAATGGTTGCAGGTCGTGGCGCGCATTCTCGACCACATTTTTGCGCTGCACAACGCCGCCGCGCGTTCGGGCAACGCCGACCTGGCCGAGCAGATCACGAGTTTCCAGAACGCGTGCCGCGATGCCGCGCGGCGTGTGGGGCTGACGCCGTTCGTGGCGGAGCCAGATGAGAAATTTGACGCGCAAAAACATCGCGCGCACGGCGTGGAAAATCCGCCCGCCGAGGCCGTGGCCGCCGAGACGCTCGCGCCGGGCTTGACGTTTCAGGGCCGGCTCATCCGCCCGGTGCTGGTGCGTCTGCGCGAAACCGCCGCGCCCGCACCGACGGAAAACGGCCGTCCGCTTGCCTTGGAAGCCGAATAAATCTTTCTTCGCATGAACGAGTCTTTGCGCCTCAAAGACCAGCCGGCCAGCGAGCGTCCGCGCGAGCGGTTGGTGGCGCGTGGGCCGGACGCGCTGACGCACGCGGAACTGATCGCGATTTTGCTACGCACGGGTTTGAAAGGCACAAACGTCGTCCAGGTCGGACAAAATCTTTTGCAGAAATTTGGTTCGCTGAACGCGCTCGCCTTGGCGTCGGTGGATGAAATCAGAAAAATTCCCGGCATCGGGCGCGACAAGGCGGCGACGCTGGTGGCGGCGTTCGCGCTGGCGCGGCGGATGGAGCAGGAGCGCCGCGAGGAGTCGCCGGTGCTGGATAACCCGGTGACGGTGGTGAACTTCATGCGCGAGTCGAACCGGCTCAAAAATGTGGAGGCTTTCCAGGTGCTGCTGCTGAACACGCGGAAGAAGCTGATCCGCGTCGAGGAGATTTCCGAGGGCACGCTGGACACGCTGCTGGTGCATCCGCGCGAGGTGTTCCGCGCGGCGATTGCGGCCAACGCGGCGGGCATCGTGCTGATTCACAATCATCCAAGCGGCGACCCGACGCCGAGCGACGCGGATATCAAGGTGACGCGCGATTTGATCCGCGCGGGGCAGCTTTTGAAAATTGACGTGGTGGACCATGTCATCGTCGGCTGTGCGACGGCGGCCCGGACGAAGGATTATTCGTCGCTGCGCGAACTGGGTCATTTTTACGCATGAAGCCGCTTGCTTTCGCCGGGCGGTTTCCGCGATGATTCCATCATGTCATCCGATTACAAAACCAACGGTCCGGTGACCTTGACCGAGGAACAGATTCTGGCCCTGCACCAGAAGCTGCGGGACATGCGCCACGATGTGAACGGCCGGCTGGCGAACATCGTCGCCGCCGCCGAGCTGCTCCGCCTGCGCCCCGACCAGTCCGTGGCGGAGCGGCTCAAGCTATTGCTGGAGCAGCCGCACAAGGCGGCGGAAACCATCGCGAAGTTTTCGGGCGCGTTTGAAAGTTCGCTGGGTTTGACGCGCCGTTGACCGCAGAAAGGGTTGTCCGCATGGAAGAACGCTCCGAAGCCGAACTCATCGCGGCCGTGCTTCAGGGCGACAGCGCGAGCTTCGAGCCGCTGGTGGTGAAATATTCCCCGCGTGTTTTTGCCACCGCACGCCGTTACGCCCGGCGCGAAAGCGAAATCCAGGACATCGCGCAGGAGGTCTGGCTCAAGGCGTTCGACAAGCTGAAAACTTTTCGCGGCGAAGCCCCTTTTGAACACTGGCTGATGCGGATGGCCGTGCGGACGTGCTACGATTTTTTGCGCGGCCACCAGCGCAACCGCATTTCTTCCTTCAGCGACATTTCCGAGCCGGAAGAGGACTGGCTGGAGCGTTTCGTGGCGGAGCCGGGCAATTCCGCCGAGGACGCGGACGCGGCGAAGATGCTGATTGACCGCGTGCTGGAACGTCTTTCGCCGGAAGCGCGGCTGGTGATCCAGCTTTTGGAGATCGAGGATCGTTCGGTCAAGGAAATCGCCCAGCTCACCGGCTGGTCGGTGCCGCTGGTGAAAGTCCGCGCGTTCCGCGCGCGCGGCGAAATGCGGAAAATTCTGGCGCGACTGGCCAAGGAAAAGTATTTGTAACCCCGCGCAAATTTTGCGCGTCACATGGATTGAAGCGTATGAACCTCGCTGAACTGCAAAAAAAACTGACTGCCGCCGCCCGGCTGCAAACGCCGGACGACCGCGTGCCGTATGCGTTTGAGAAGCGCATCATGGCGCTCATCGCGGAGCGCGCGGCGGTGTCCGGGCGCATCCTTTGGGCGCGCGGTTTCTGGCGCGCGGCGGTTTCCTGCCTGGCGCTGGCGCTGGTCTGCGGCGCGGTCTCGCTTTTCACCCCGACGACGGCGGACAACAGCAACGACCTGTCGCAGGATTTTGAAAACACCTTGCTGGCCTCGGCGGATTTGCCGGATAATGCTTTGACGCCGTGAACGACTGGAAATTCATCCCTTCGATCATGCTGGCGACCGTGCTGATTTTTGGCGCGGGCGTTTTCACCGGCGGTCGGCTGGTGGACTGCGTCAAGCCGCCGCACGGGAAGCCATTTAAGCGGATTGCCGCCGTCCCCGCCGGCACCAATCTTGTGCCGGTGGTCACGAGCAATGCCGCCAGTTCCAACCCGCCGGCAGTCAAACCGGCCAGGGCGCCGGAGTTTTTGAGCAAGGAATTTCTCCAGCGGCTGGACGCGGATTTGCAACTGACCAAGGAGCAGCACGAGACGGTCAAAAAAATCATCGAGGAAGGGCAGAACTCCGTGCGCAAGGCGGTGCAGGACGCGCGTCTGGAAATCCGCGAGGCGCTGACCCCGGCGCAGCGGCAGGCGTTTGACGACCTGGTGAAGCGTCCGTTTCGCAAACCACTGTTCGGGACAAATGCGCCGGCGGTCACGGCCACGAACGCGCCGTGATTATTCCTCCAGCACGGCGCTGATTTTCTTCCGCAGTTCCTTGTTCACGGCGCTCACCGAGCGGTTCGCGTCCACGATCTCGAACTTGTAGGTTTTCTGGAGCTGGCGGAACGCCTCGCCCATCGCGCCCTGATATTTCAGGAAGCTGTCAAACACCTCGCGCGACAAGCCCAAATCCATGCCGCTCTCCCAGTAGTCGAGCGTCGCGTTTTTGGAGAGGTTGCGCTGGACCAACTCCTCCGGTTCCACGGAAAGATAAAACACCGCGTCCGGCACGGGTGCGATGCCGTAAAGATTTTTCAGCCATTTCTCATCCATGCCGCGCACCAGATCGCGCGCCATCAGCGTGTAGATGTAACGGTCGGCCAGCACGATGAAACCCGCCTTGAGCGCCGGAATGATGATGTTGCCCAACTGGTCGGCGAAGTCCGTCGCGTAAAACAGCGAGAGCGTCGTGCGGCTCAGGACATTTCCGTGCTGCGCCTTTTCCAGTTCCTCGCTGACGAGCGTGGAGCGTTTCAAGCCGACTTGCACCGTCGGGCGGCCGCTGGTTTCGAGCCAGTTCACCAGCTCGGCAATCTGCGTGGACCGACCGGAACCGTCCGCGCCTTCGACGACAATCAGCTTGCCGCCGAGGTCTTCGGGCTTCACGCGCGGGATGCCGTGACCGTAAAATTTATGCGATTTTTTTGCGCTCATGCGGCTTTGTCCTCCAATTCCTCTTTTTCCTGATGGTCGCCGGCCAGCGACGGCGGCAACGGCAGCGGGCTGCGGCGCTTGAATTTTTTCAAATCGATTTTTTCGCTGACCAGCTTGCGGACGAGCACCTGCTGTTTCTCGACATTCTCATTCGCATCCATGACGACAAAGTTGAACTCTTTGCTCATCGCCATGTATTGCTCCAGGATGCGCCCCTGAAAAATCTTGAAGCTTTCATACGGATCGGTCGAAAGCCGCAGATCCATGCCCGCCTCGAAAAATTTCAGTTTCGGCCGGCCTTCCAAAATGCGGTTCAGCGACACTTCCAAGTCCGCCTTGAAAAACATCGTCAAATCCGGCGCGCAGGCGAAGCTGTAATTGCCGCGCACCCAGTCCGGCGGACAGCCACGCGTCACGTCGCGCGCAAACGCCGTGAACACATACCGGTCGCACAGCACGATGTAGCCGGCGCGCAGCAGCGGCACCAAGTGGCGCTCATAGCGGTCGGCGAAATCCGTCGCGTGAATCAGGCTGAAGGTCGTCGGCGTGAGCAGTTCGCGTTTTTTGCCCTTGCTCGTGGCGGACTTGACCAGCTCGGACGAGTTCCACTCGCTGAAATAGACCTTGATGCCCTCCGCCTCCAGCCAGCGTTTGAGCAGGTAAATCTGCGTGGACTTGCCCGAGCCGTCGAGACCCTCGACGGCGATGAGCCGGCCCGGAAAATTCATTTCGGCAAAAGTTTTCATGGTTCGCATCAGCGGCGTTTTCAAATTTTGATGGAAAACCGCCGCCCTGACAAGCGCACATACTGGCACAGGATGCGGCGATAAGATGTTAAAATTGGGTTACAAACGTGCAGCGGGCAGTCGTGGTGCGAGGCGTCCTTGCCGGGGTGATTGACCACCAGGACCACTCTGATGGTCACTCCGATTTCTTCAAAGTGATGTCCATTTTGCAATGCGGGCTGGCCTCATTCATTTGTGGTGGGCCGGGATTTTTGTTTTCTGGGACTGGCACCAGCCAGGTTGAACCGCCGCCGGCTTTCCGGTTTTATTCCTCGAACAACGCCTGCGCGAACTGTTTCGCGTCGAACGGTTGCAGGTCGTCCGGCTGTTCGCCGAGGCCGATGAATTTGATGGGCAGGCCGAGTTCCTTCTGGATCGCGACGACCATGCCGCCTTTGCTCGTGCCGTCGAGTTTGGTCACGATGAGGCCGGTGAGTGGCACGGCCTTGTTGAATTCGCGCGCCTGGTTCAGCGCGTTCATGCCGGTGCTGCCGTCAATCACCAGCAGCACTTCATGCGGCGCGCCGGCGAGCTGCTTGCCGATGACGCGATGCAGCTTGTGCAATTCCTGCATCAAATTGTGCTTCGTGTGCAAACGTCCGGCGGTATCAATGAAAAGATAATCCGCCTTGCGCGCGAGCGCGGCGGTCACAGCGTCGTGCGCCACGGACGCGGCATCCGACCCGTAGGCGCTGGCGATGACCTCGACCTTGAGGCGCGCGCCCCAGAGTTTCAACTGCTCGATGGCCGCCGCGCGGAAGGTGTCGCACGCGGCGAGCAGCGTGGTTTGTCCGCGCGACTGGACGAGGTGCGCAAGCTTGGCGCTGGTCGTCGTCTTGCCGGTGCCGTTGACGCCAACGATGGAAACAACGGTGGGGCCGGTGGAAACTTTTTTTAGTTCCGCGTGGTTTCCGGAAAAACTTTTTTCAATCTCGGCGCGGGCGATGGCGAGATAATCCAAGCCGGCCGAACCTTGCGTTTCGTAGGCCAGCTTCACCGCCGCGACAATTTGCGAAGTCATCGCCACGCCCAAATCGGCGGCGATGAGGGCGTGCTCGATTTCTTCCAGCGACTCGGCGGTGAGCTTGGGCGAGCGCGTGACGATGCGCTTGATCTCGTGCGTGAGCTTGGCGTGCGTCTTGGCGAGGCCGGCTTTGAATTTGGAAAAAAGTCCCATTTTGTCAGCCACAGATTTTCACAGATGAAACACAGATTCAAAAATCTGCTTCCGAAAACCCGTGTTTATCTGTGTTTATCCGTGGTTTTAGCTTTTCGTTCCGCCACTTTGGCTTTGAGTCGCTCAACGTGGTCGTAGGGTAGCCTGACCGTGCCGATGAGCGGTCGCTTTTTTGCTGAAGCCGTGGCAGTCGCTGCCGCCGGTGACGAGCAGATCGATATTTCTCGGCAATCTCCAGATACCGCTCGGCTCATCACGGTGGAATGTTTGGTGTGAAAACATTCGATGCCGTCCAACCCCGCTTCCACGAGCGCGGGAATGATGTCGTCCGTGCGGTTCAAACCCGGATGCGCCATCACGGCGAGACCGCCGGCCTGATGGATCAGCTCGACGCCTTCCAGCGCGGACATCTTGGTTTTCGGCACCCACGCGGGCCGGCCTTTCTTGAGATATTTTTCAAACGCCTCGTCGAGGTTGCCGATGAGTTTTTCCTTCACCAGCGCGCGGGCGACGTGCGGACGACCGGGCGACTTGCAGTTGGCCAGCGCAAAAACGGATTCGGCTTTCAACGGAATGCCGAGCCGGTTCAGCGCCGCGCACATTTCATTGATGCGGCTCTGCCGGACGGCTTGAAACTTGGCAATGCGGTCGAGCAACACTTTGTTTTTCGTGTCGAGAAAATAGCCGAGGACGTGGACTTCGGTGTCCTCGTGTTCCGCCGTGAGTTCGGCACCGGTGATGAAATCCATCTGCACCTTCGCGCACGCCGCCGCCGCGCGTTCGCAGCCCTCGACCGAATCATGGTCGGTCAGCGCGATGCAGGCGAGGCCGGCATTTTGGGCGCGCAGCACCAGTTCCTCCGGCGTGAAAGTGCCGTCGGAAAAAAGCGTGTGCAGATGCAGGTCGGCAAATTTCATTTCACGTTGCGCGCCGGCCGGAGAATTTCTCCGCGCACCTTGTCGAGGATGCCGTTGACGAACTTGCCGCTGTCCTCGGTGGAAAATTTCTTCGCGATGTCCACGGCCTCGTTGATGCTGACGACGGGCGGGATGTCCTCGCGATGGAGCATTTCGTAGATCGCGAGCCGCATGATGTTGCGGTCCACGACGGCGATGCGGTTGAAATCCCAGTTGCGGCAGTGTTGCTTGATGCGCTCGTCAATCGCGTCGCGGTGCTGGATCACGCCCTTGATGAGCGGCTCGGCAAAGAGCCGCGTCTCCGCCTCATCCACGGTCGGCGGCGGCAGCTCGGTCTTTTCGCCCCACTTGGCCATGCCAGATTTTTCATCCTCGATGGCGGCGGCACGCTGGGAGTTCCAGAACGTCGCCAGTTCCAACTCCAAGTCGGCCGGCGGGTTCAGGTCATGCTGAAATAAAAATTGCACCGCGCGTTCGCGCGCTTCACGTCGTTTGCCCATGGAAGCCAGTCTAAAGCCTAAAGGCCAAAGTCCAAAGCCAAAACTCGAATTTGGTTGTTGCGCGCGGTCGCAAGGTTTATGAAGAGTGAAGCGGCTAAAATGAAAACAAGCTTTGTCCGCATCTACTTGGCTGTCACCGCAGTCTTGCTGTTCGCGACAGCGGTGGCGAAATATCCGGCGATTTTTCACGCGCGGACTTGGTGCAGTGATCCCGATATCCTCACCAAGTTTCAACTTGTTTCCAATGAACGCTTGCTCGGCTTTGCCGCCGGCACGGAATTGGCGATTGTCGCCTTGATTCTTTTTTCTCCGTGGCGCTGGCTGCCGTGCCTCGCCGCCGCTGCGTGGAGCTTGCTTTGCTTTGGACTGAGACTGTTCCTGATGAATCCTTATGCAAACTGCCGTTGTCTGGGCTGGCTCGCCAAGCCGGGGCCGACGACCAATCTCATCGCAGCCATCATTGCGTTGTTGTTGGCGGGCGGCGGCTGGCTGGCGTTTCGCAACGCCTGGCGTGACGAAAAACCAACAAGACAAAAACAAACACCGCCAGCTTGAGTTTCAGGCGAAGACGATTTTTGTCGTCGTTTCCTTTTCATCCCAGCCGCGCGTTGGCTCGGCGGTCACGGACGAAATGTCCTTGATGGAAATCTGCCGCCCCAGTGTTTTGGGTGATTTCACTTCGACTTGCGCCGGATCGCAGGTCTGCTGCGAAACCTTTTGGTGCGGCGCGGGTTTGTAGCGGATGTAAAGCGTCTTCGGTGTTTCCGGCGCGAAATACAGGATGCGCGATTTTTCCGGGATGCACGAATACGCCTTGTTCATGATGGTGCCGCCGAACGTGAAGCGTTTCAGATAACTCGCTTCGCGGTCCGTGTAGGCGCAGGTGAAAACTTTTTCGCGATCCGGCAATCCGCAGTAAAATAATTCCTGTCCGACGAATAATTTTTCCGGCAACTCGGTGACTTTGTAAGTGCCGTCGCGGAACACGAGCAGGATTTTGTCGAACTTCGTGCATTCCAGCCGGAATTCCTCGCCGGAAACCTTGTAGCCGACGTAGCCGGTCTCGCGGTCGTAGCTGACCTTGAACGCCTTGAACGCCACGGCCTTCACGTCCACTTCCTCGTGGCGCGCGGATTTCGTGGTCAGGCGCGGATACACCTTGCCATACTTTTCCAGCAGCACTTCGAGATGACCGATGACATATTTCGTCAGGCCTTTGAGATTTTTGAGCGTCTCTTCCAACTCCGCCTTCGTCTTTTCCATTTCTTCGCGGTGCTTGTTGATGTCGAAGAGCGAAATCCGGCGGATGCGAACCTGCAACAGTTTTTCCACGTCCGCGTCCACGATGTCACGCACAAGCTCTTTCTTGAACGACTTGAAACCCTCATAAACACTGGCGTAAACCGCTTCGTTCGTCTTGCACTGTTCAATCTTCTTGTAGATGCGTTCCTCGATGAAAATGCGTTCCAGCGTGCGATAATGCAGCTCGTCGAGCAGGTTTTTCTCCCGCAATTCAAGCTCGCGTTTGAGGATGGCGACGAGCTGGTCGGTGTTCTCGCGCAGGATTTCCGACACCGTCAATTCCACCGGCCGGTTGTTCTTGATGACCACGATGCGGCTGGAAATCGTCACTTCGCAGTCGGTGAACGCATAAAGCGCATCAATCAGCTTCTCCGCGTCCACGCCCTGCGGACAGCGGATCTCGATCTCCACGTCTTCGGACGTGAAATCGTTGATGGATCTGACCTTGAGCTTGCCCTTCTGCACCGCGTCCTCGATGGAGGCGATGAGCGATTCCGTCGTGGTCGTCGGCGGGATTTCCTTGATGACGACGGTGGATTCGTCCTTCGCCTTGAGTTTGGCGCGGACTTTCACCGAGCCTTTGCCGTCCTGATAATCGCGGGCATCCATCAGGCCGCCGGTCGCAAAATCCGGCAGGCATTTGAACGGCTGCTTCTTGAGAATGGCAATCTGCGCCTCCAGCAGCTCGGGAAAATTGTGCGGCAAAATCCGCGCGCTCAAACCGACCGCGATGCCTTCCGTGCCGAGCATGAGGTTGAGCGGCAGCTTGCAAGGCAATGTCACCGGCTCCTTGTTGCGACCGTCATAGCTCGAAATAAAATCGGTGATTGAGTCATTGAACACTTCCGTGCGCGCGAGTTCCGTCAGCCGGCACTCGATGTAACGCGAAGCGGCGGCGGGATCGCCGGTGAAAATGTTGCCGAAATTTCCCTGGCCCTCGATTAGATAGCGCTTGTTCGCCAGCACCACCAGCGCGTCGCCGATGGACGCGTCGCCGTGCGGATGATACTGCATCGTGTGGCCGACGACGTTGGCGACCTTGATGAAGCGTCCATCGTCCTTCTCGTGCAACGCCCACAGAATGCGCCGCTGCACTGGCTTCAAGCCGTCCGCAAGATTCGGAATGGCGCGGTCACGGATGACGTAGCTGGCGTAATCCAGAAAGCCGCGATCCACCCGCGTATGCAGGCCGGCTTCGAGTTTTTTCGGATCAAACGGCTTGTGGACGATGGTCTCGACCGTTTCGGCGATGACGTGATCACCGCCGTTGCCGTTGGTTTCGGCGGGCGCAGGTTGCGCGCCTTCGATGGACAATTCGGACTGACCGGTATCTTTTTTCCTGGCTGACATGATAAAAGCGGCGCGTATTAAGCCACAAGCAGACGGACGCGGCAAGTTTTACGCAAACTTTGGGAAGGCCGGTGAAAAAATCCAGCGGTGCAACGTGGGCTGCTCGTTGAACGCGCAACTACGGGCGGCGGCAACCCCTTCACCTTCTGGCTGCTGCTGAAGTGACGGTGCGTAAAAATTAGCCGCGGCGATTCAAGATTCGGTTGACCTTTGCCAAAATTATGTGAATCATAAATCCAGTGACGACCATCACTTTAAACCAGCTCCTGGAATACTCACGATGAAGACGATTCTGGTTTTGTCCCATCATCCCGATTTCGCCGAGGCCATCCGCGCGAGCTTAAGCCCCGAAACCTACCGCGTGGTGCATCGCCTCACCGTGGAGGAAGCCGAACCCCTCGTCGGCAACAGCCTCGCCAGCGCCATCATTCTCGACGCCAGCCTCACTGCGGTGGAAAGCATCTGGAACATCGAGCAATTGCGCCGGCGTGACAAAAAATGCCCCATCATCGCCTTCACCGACACGCTCCAAGCCGACTGGGAGGAGGAGGCGTTTTTGCACGGCGTCACGCAGATTTTGGCCAAGCCAGTGCGGCACCGGCTGCTTAATTCCGTCTTGGAAAAACTCTGGAGCGCGCCGGCCGTGCCGCGTGCGGCCGTGCCCGTGCCGGCGGGCAACACCGCCTTCTTCAGCCGCGCAGCCAACGACCCGCAGGCTGCGGGACGGTTTGTCAACGCCGCGCAGACGCTGGACGTGCTCCGCGATTTTTCGCCGATCCTCACGCACTCGCTCGACGCCGACGCGATGCTCAAGAAATTTTTGCAGTTCCTGCGCGAGATGCTGAGCATCAACCGCGCGGCCATCTTCATTGCCACCAGCGGTTCGCCGCTCGCCGAGGACGGCCTGCCCGCCGGCGACCGCCGGCTGCGTTCGGCGGCGGCCATCGGTTTGTCCAGCGGCCTGCTGGAGCATTTCGAGCTGTCGCTCGACGCCGGCATCGGCGCGCAGGTTTCCCGGCTCGGCCGAATCCTCCGCCGCGACAGCGACGAGGTCCGCGCCGACAGCGAGGCGCAGAAGGAATTTGAACTGCTCGGCGCGCAGGTGGCCGTGCCCATCGCCAGCCACGATCGCATCATTGGCGTGGCCACATTCGACGGACGCATCACCGGCGAGCCGCTGGTGAACGTCGAGTTGGAGCTGATTTTCCATCTGCTTGAACAGGTCGGCCTCGCGTTGCGCAACATCTCGCTGCACGACCAGTTGGTCGGCAACCACGAGATGATGACCGACGTGCTGCGGGAGCTGAACAACGCCTGCATCGTCGTGGGTCGCGACCTGAAAATTTTGCACGCCAACAAGGCCGCGCGCCGGCATTTCGGCCGGAAGAACGAGCGCACTGGCAAGCTGGAGTTCAGCGACCTGCCGCCCGCGCTGGGCGCAAAAATTTACCAGGTGCTCAAGACCGGCGCGGCGCTGGAGCCGTTCCGCTACGAGCCGGAAAATTCGCCGGGCACGGTCTATAAGGTCAGTGTGCTGGCGTTCCAGCATGGCAATTCCTCCGTGCCGGTTTCCGTTTTGCTGACCGCCGAGGATCTGACCGAGAGCGAGCAGTTGAACCGCCTCGAGGTCGAGGCCTCCAAGCTGCGCCTCATCAAGTCCATGTCCTACCGGCTGGTGAACGAGATTGGCAACGCCATCGTGCCGCTCTCGACACACCATCAGTTGCTCAATGAAAGTTTCGACGACCCGGATTTCCGCAAGTCGCTCGATGGCGCACTCGGCGAGGGCATCAAGCGCATCATGCGCCTGAACAACCAGATGCGGTTCCTCGCGCGCGAGGGCCAGTTCGAGCAGGAGACGTTTGCCGTCGGCAAGCTCGTGGAAGACGCGTTTCAAGAGGCGATTCGCCACCAGCCGGGCAACGGCGCACAACTGAATTTTGAAAATTCCGGCCAGCCGCACATGATCGTCGGCGACCGCGCCGCATTGAAACACGCGCTGTCGGAAATCATGCTGAACGCCTTGCAGTCCAATCCCAGCGGCCCGCGCATCGAGGTTCGGCTGGTGTCCGCCGGCAGCAACGGCGACCGCACGCTGACGATCGAGGTGCGCGACAACGGCGGCGGTTTCAGCGCCGAGACCGCGCGCAAGGTGCCCGCGCCGTTTTTCACGACACGGAATGTCGGCCTCGGCCTCGGCCTGACGGTCAGCCAGAAAATCATCGAAACGCATCATGGCCGGCTGGAGGTCGTCGCCTCGCCCACCGGCCTCGTGCGCGTCTGCCTGCCGGCGGAGGTGCAGTTGGCCGGTTGATCGATTGCGGCAAATTTTGAAACAAAAAACCCGCCGGAAAATTCCGGCGGGTTTTGTTTTGAGATTTTGCGCAGACTAGGCGCCGTTGTCGCCGATGGCTTCCACGGGGCAGCCTTCCTTGGCTTCTTTGCAGCGCGCTTCCTCGTCAGGCGAGGCGGGTTGCTTGTAAACGAAGGTGTAGCCGCCGTCCTCGTTGCGCTTGAAATTGTCCGGTGCCGTTTCGCGGCACAGATCGCAGTCAATGCACTGGTTGTCAACGTAGTATTTGCCAGGGGCGTTCTCGGAGTATTTGTTTGCAGCGTCAGCCATAATTTTTAAGTTAAAAAGTTAAAAGTCAGGCCAGAATCATGGCGCGCGCGCCGCGGTTTGGCAAGCAAGATTCGCGGCGGAACCGCAGGAAAAACTTTTATTTCAGGTTCGGATAAGTATCCTGATTTCATGCAAAGAGGATTGCTGCGTCACACAAAAATCGTCTCCACCCTGGGCCCGGCCACAGATTCCGCTGAAATGATCGGCAAGC
Source organism: Limisphaerales bacterium (assembly GCA_003151855.1). Taxonomy (GTDB): domain Bacteria; phylum Verrucomicrobiota; class Verrucomicrobiia; order Limisphaerales; family UBA11358; genus UBA11358. Next base: position 15,267 of record PLYV01000325.1, read on the forward strand.
TGATGGATGCGGGCGTGAATGTCTTCCGCCTGNNACTGGGTGCGCCGCGTGTTCGCCGATATTCGCGCCGAATCCCTGAAGCGCAAACGCCACACCGGTATTCTCATGGACACGCAAGGGCCGGCCATCCGCACCGGCGATTTGAGCGTGCCACTGGATTTGAAACCCGGGCAGAAATTCACGCTGACCGTGCGCGGCGAGAAGTCCGAGGAGGAACATTCCGTGGACGTGAATTACGAGAATTTCATCAACGACATCAGCGTCGGCGACGTGGTGCTCATGGACAATGGCGCGATTGAAATGAAGGTTCTCGCGAAAAACGGCAACAAGGTGGAATGCGAAGTTCTCACCGCCGGCAAGCTCGGCAGCCGTCGCCACATTAATTTGCCCGGCGTGAAAGTCAGCCTGCCCGCGCTCACGGCCAAGGACATCAAAGACGTGAAGCTCGGCCTGGAACTCGGCGTGGATTTTATCGCGCTGTCGTTCGTGCGCGAGGCGCGCGATCTGTTGCAACTCCGCGAGATGTTCGAGGAAGGCAAGCCCGCGCCGTTTGTCATCGCGAAGATTGAGGACCAGGAGGCGATCAAAAATCTGGAGGCTATTGTGCAGGAAGCCGACGGCATCATGGTCGCACGCGGCGATCTGGGCATCGAGATCCCTTATGAAGAGCTGCCCATCGTCCAGCGCCGCATCGTCAAGACCTGCCTGCGCATCGGCCGGCCGGTCATCGTGGCCACGCACATGCTGGAAAGCATGATCAACTCGCCGATGCCCACGCGCGCCGAAGTCACGGACATCGCCAACGCGGTGTTCGAGGAGGCCGACGCCATCATGTTGAGCGGCGAGACGACCGTCGGCAAATATCCGATCAAGTGCATCGAGGTGTTCGACAAGATCGCCACGCGCATCGAGCGCAGCGGCAGCGCCATGTTCCACGACGCCGCCGAGCTGACCAGCGCCCGGCAGAAGCTCGTCAAAAGCGCCGTCGTGATGGCCAACGAACTCAAGGCCGCCGCCATTGTGTCGTTCACGCGCCACGGCCACATGGCGCGCTACGCCGGCTGGATGCGCCCGCGCTATTCGCCGATCTACGCCATGTGCGACAACGCCCGCTCGGCCAACGAGCTGACGTTGAGCTGGGGCGTGACGCCGTTCGTGATGGAATTCGATTTCATCCAGCCGCAGAACACGATTGAAAGCGGCCTGAAAAAACTCCTCGCGGAAGGCCGGCTGGCCCACGGCGAAACCATCGTCATCATCGGCGCGATTTCCGTCGGCACGGAAATCGTGGACGCCGTGCAGATGCGGACGATTTGACGGGCTGACAAAAAGCCTTGCCAAGCGCGGCGGAAGTGGGTGAAAATTTGCCCAGCCAAGAGTTGGGCAATTTCCCGAAGCAAAAAACTAAACGCGCTGGCATATGCAACCAAAAAACTTAAAGGTGGCCATTGCGGTGGCCGCCGTTCTTCTCATCGGGCTGGGAATCTTCTTCCGGCAGGACATGGTGAACAGTTGGCACGCGAGCCAGAAACACCACCAGGCGCTGGAACTCGTCAAGCAGCAGGCGTGGACGGACGCCATGATCGCCGAACACGACGCCACCGAACTGCGCCCCGGCGCGGCCGAATACCAACTGGCCTATACGCAAATCCGTCGCGGCTTCATCAAGGCGCTCAAGCCGCAGCTCGCGCAGTTAGGCCCGGTCGCGTTTTTGGCGAAGGTGCATGACCTCACCACGGAACTAGGCCCGGCATTGGATGACGACGGCGACACGCAGTTGCATTCGTGGTGCCTCGAACGGGAAACGCCGGCGCTGGAGGAGGCCACGGCTCCGTTCGATGCGGACATGGACGCGCTGGGAAAAATCTTTCGCGGCCGGGAAAGTTTTTTCACGGATTTGTTTTCACCCGGCAATCAATCCAAGGCGCGCACCTTGCTGGGCGCGTGGCAAAGTTATGATGGGGCCGAGGCGGCGTGGAAAGGCAGCAATCCCGACCGCGTCGCGGCCATGTTGGAGAAGATTCCGGCGGATTATCGCAAGGGGATTTTTGACAGCTTCCAGAAGCGGCTCGATGGCGTCCGCAAGGAAATCAAGGACAGTTGGGACACCGCCAATAAACTGGTAATTCAAAATGATTATCTCGGCGCGAAGGCCGTCTTCACCAATTTGCAGCCGCACGAGGCGTGGATTCCCGGCCTGTCGGCGGCGCGCTTGTCCGCGCAGTCCGGCGGCGAAGGTTACTACACCGAAAAAATGGTGGAGGCGAACCGGGCCAGACAATATCACGACGCCGGCGGCTGGCTGGGCAAGCTGCTCACGTTGCAGGGACAAGAAACTCCAGGCATCAATTTTGACGAGGTTTTCAAAGGCGGCAACACGGCGGATTTTCTCGCGCTGCTGACCAAGCTCGGCCTGCACCCCGCTGCCGGTCAGGAGCGGAAGGGTTACACCGACATCCTGCTGGTGTCCGCCAACCTGGACAACCTGACGGACAAGGACGCCGCCCGGCAATTTTTGAGCGCGACGTATCTGGACTGGGCCACCAAGGAATTTCAACGCGCGCATTTCGGCAACGCCAGTTACCTGTCGCTGCTGGCCGCGAAGCACGGCAACGCGTCCGCCAGCGAGGTGTTTGACAAATCGCGCACCGCCATTTTGAATCAAATGACCATCGTGATGGCGGCGCAGCCAGCGGCCAACCAGACGACCGCCGCCAGCAAGGATTTTTCTGATGACCTCTATCTGTCCGCCGTCAACACGGTGCATGAAAGCCTGCTGCCGTGGATGAAATATGAAGACGCGGGCAACCTGGTGCCGACGAACGCCGCCAACACCCTGCTCCGCGTGAAAATCAAGGCGGGCGTCACCAAGTTTTCCTCGGATTACCAGCGCAACGTCCGGCAGGTCTCCCGGCAATTTCCCATCAAGGTCATCGTGGACAATCCCGACCTGCCGGCGGCCCGCGACCGGGCCGAACAGGCCCAGACTGATTTGAACGAAGCCCAGCGGAAATATCAGGCCGACAAACAGCAGGCGGAACTCGCGGGCCAGGCGGCGCGGATGGCCATGAACCAGGTTTTTGGCGGGCTGGGCGGTGCCCTGGCCGGCGGCATTGCGGGCGGGGCCGTGGCCAACAGCGTTTCCACCGCCGGCATTGACCAGGCCGCGCAAGCGCTCACGGACGCGCGGAACGCCCTCGAAAACATGCCGCGCCAGGTGGAGCAGACCCAGAACAAATCATTCTCCTGGAACGAAACCGACCACACCACCACCTTTGTTTCCACATTTCAAATCGGCCTCGGCGCGGCCGATGACACGGCCTGGTCCCAAACCTTCAGCGCCACCCTCAACCATAAGTCCACCGAGCGGCGCGGCATTGACCAGGTCAGACTGGAACCGATGGATCGCGAGCAGCCTGACCAGCAAAAGGTCGAGAACATCCTCGCCACCGATCTCAAAAATCAAATCCAGGCCTTCACCGGCAGCAATGTCCTGACCGGCATCAAAACCAGCCTGCAAAAAATTTGCGCCAGCGGTGGGGCGAATCCTGAAACGGCCATGGATCTGCAACTCGCCGTGGAATTTCTTTGGTGGGATAGTCCGTTCCGGAATTACAAGGTGCTGGGCAACTCCGCCCTGCTGGGCCGTTTCGGCGATGTGGTTCCCGAAGGCACCACGCCCATCGTGAATCCCTCGCCGGTGGCCGATGTCGCGCAAGTTCCCGCTCCCGCCACGCCAACCGCCCCAACCGCCCCATCAACTCCGGCTGCTCCGCCGCAACCCACCGCGCCGGCGGCGGTCACGAGCACTCCCGCAAATGTCGCCGAGGTGAAAGTCGAAACTGCCGAAAACAACAAGCTGGCCGCCCTTCCGGCTCCGACGGGCGTGGTGATTGTGACCGGCGAAATTAACAATCCCGGCATCAAAATCCCCTGCCGCGACAACGACACGCTGCCGGAAATCATCAAGGCCGCCGGTGGATTCACCGACTTGGCCAACACCAATGCCGTCCGGGTGTTTCCACAGGGAAAATTGAAGGATGCCTTCACGCTGGACAGCGCCACGCCGCCGGAAGCGGTCATCCATCCGGGCGACCACATCATCGTCCCGCGCCGTTGATCACTTGATCGCCGCCGTGGCCAGGTTCAACACGGTGTTGGGAAACAAGCCCAGCCAGAAGATGCCCGCGATGCAGATCCACGCCGTGACCATCGCGGGCGCGGAAAGTTCAATCGGCGAAAGATCCTTCGCCTCTTTGCTCCAATAGACGGCGCGCACCACATTGAAGTAGTAGTAAAGCGACATGACCACCCCGGCCAGCGCCGTGAACAGCAGGCAATAATAACCGTGGTTGCCGGTCGCCTGCGCCGCTTCCACGACGGACTTGAGCAGCAGAAATTTTCCGAAGAATCCCGCCAGCGGCGGAATGCCCGCGAGCGACACCATTGAAATCGTGATCGTCGCCGCCAGCAGCGGTGAACGTTGGTTCAAACCGGCGAGACCGGAAATGTCGTCGGTATCAAGGTGGCGCAGCACCAAGGCGATGACGAGGAAGGCTGCCAGCACGGTGAACAGATAACCGGCGAGGTAATACAAGATGGCCGACTGGCCGTTGGCGTTCAGCGCGGCGACGCCGAGCAGCAGGTAGCCCGCGTGCGAAATGCTGGAGTAGCCGAGCAGGCGCTTGAGATTGCGTTGCGGCAGCGCGCAGAGGTTTCCGTAAAGAATCGTGATGCCGGAAATGACGATGAGCAAAGTGGTGAACGCGTGCGTGTGCGTCACGTTGGGAACGGCGCTGAACAAAAAACGCAGCAGCAAAACAAAACCGGCGGCCTTGGAGCCGATGGCGAGAAACGCAGTGGTCGGCGTCGGCGAGCCTTGATAAACATCCGGTGCCCAGATCTGGAACGGAAACATCGCGATCTTGAAGCCGAGACCGACCAGCACCAGCAGCACGCCGAGCAGGAAGATTTTGCTCTCGGCAAACTGCGGCGCGACGGCGGCGAGCTTGATGAAGTTCAGTTCACCGGTCGTGCCCCAGATCAGCGCGATGCCGAAAATCATGAACGCCGAGGACAGCGCGCCGAGGATCAGATACTTCACGCCGGCTTCCAGCGACTGGAGTTTGCCGCGCTGAAAACTGACGAGGACGTAAAACGTGATGGTGATGAGTTCGATGGAGACGAACAGCATCGCGAAGTCGTTGGCCGACGCGGCGAACAGCATTCCCGCCAGCGCGAAGAGGACGAGCGAGTAAAACTCACTGATGGCCGCCGAAATGCGGCTGGAAAATTCCGCCGCGATGAACAGCACGAGCATCGCCGCCAGCAGGAAGAAGCGTTTGAAAAAGACCGCCAGCGCGTCGTTGACAAACGCGCCATTGAACGCCGAACCGGGATTGCAAAAGCCGCCGCCGTTGAAGCTTAAAACAAACATCCCGCCCAGCGCGAGGATGGCGGCATAAGCCAGGAATTTCTTGCGCTCGGCCGGCACCCAGAAATCCGCCAGCAGCAGCACGGTGCCGAGGGCGATCACGCACAGTTCAAGTGTCATCAAGGAAGCGTTCATCAGTGGCTGGCTCCAGAAATTTCAGTTTGCGCGGCGAGTTTCACCGGCGCGGCCTGGTTCAATATTTTCTCCGCGTCCGGATTGATTTTTTCCGTGAGCAGCTTCGGCGCGAAGCCAAACACCAGCAGGCTCACCAGCAGCAGCGCGTAAGGCAGCTTGCGCCAGAGGTGCGTGGCGTCGGGAATGGAATTCCATTTCTCCGGCAGCGGGCCGTGCAGGATGTTGCGGACGGCGCGCGTCATGTAAACGCCGCCGATGA
>PLYV01000177.1 GCA_003151855.1 Limisphaerales bacterium
CAAGGCTTTTTCGACATTCCGGTGGATCATCTTTATGCCGCGCCGGTGATGTATGATTACCTGAAGAAAAAAAATCTGACGAACCTCGTCGTCGTCAGCCCGGACGCCGGCGGCATCAAGATGGCGCATGCGTATTCGCAGACGCTGGAGGCGGAACTCGCCATCGTGGCCAAGCGCCGCAAGAGCGCGACGGAAGTGGAGAGCATGGCGGTCATCGGCGAGATCGAGGGCAAGAATATTTTGCTCGTGGACGATTTGACGGAAACCGCCGGCACGCTCACGCAGGCAGCGGCGATTCTCAAAACCAAAGGCGCGAAGAATGTGATGGCCTGCGTTTCGCACGCGCTGCTCAACGATGTGGGCATCGAAAGATTGCGCAAATCAGCTATTGACGAATTGATAACAACTGATACAGTCCAACGCCCTGCGATTGACGGTGTGAAAATAACCACGTTGTCGGTGGCGGGATTGTTGGGCGAGGCGATCAAACGGATCCATAGCAATTCGTCGGTGAACTCACTGTTTGAGTTCAAAGGCGGCCGGACCAGTTGAGAGCGCTGTCCGCAAGAACAATTTACTAAAATGAAATCAGTTCCCTTGAAAGCGTTTCCGCGCACGCTCGTGCAGCGTGGTGCGGTTAAAAAACTTCGTGCCTCCGGTCGCGTGCCCGCGACCATCTACGGCGGCCAGACCAAGCCCCAAAACATCGAGGTCATTTACGACGATATTGACGACCTCCTGCACCACTCGGCTTCCGAAAATGTGCTGGTGGATTTGTCCCTCGAAAACGATCCCCGCGCCCAGCGCCTCGCGCTGGTGCAGGAAATCCAGCACCATCCGTTGAGCGCCAAAGTGCTGCACGTTGACTTTCATGAGGTCGCCGCCAACGAGAAGATCACTGTTTCCGTCCCCGTCGAAACCACCGGCGAAGCGGCTGGCGTCAAGACTGGCGGCGGTTCGCTCACCCACGTTTTGTTGAAGCTCAAAGTCCGTTCGTTGCCGAAGGATTTGCCCGAGCAGATCACGATTGACGTGACTGCGTTGGAAATCGGCAAGTCCATTCACCTTGGTGACATTGTCCCGCCGTCCGGTGTGGAAATTTTGGGCGATAAGCATTTGACCGTCGTCTCCGTGGCCGCGCCGCGTGCCGAGGAAGAAGTGGCGGCACCCGCCGCTGCTGCTGGCGCTGGCGACGTCGAAATGACGAAAGAGAAGAAGGAAGAAGGTGCCGAAGGTGCCGCTCCGGCCAAGGACGCGAAAGCGCCCGCCGGCGACAAGAAGGCCGAGGCCAAGCCCGAAGCGAAGGCCGACGCCAAGAAGAAGTAATTTACGCGGCGCAAGCCGCTTCCGCGCATGGAGCCGATGCACCTTATTGTGGGGCTGGGCAATCCCGGCGCGGATTACGCGAAGACGCGTCACAACGCCGGTTTTCTCCTCGTCGAGAAACTGGCGGCGCAGTGGAAAGCCGGCTGGAACAACGAACGCAAGTTTGTTGCGCGCATGGCCAAAGTCGATTGCGGCGGGAAAAAAATCCTGTTATGCGAGCCGCAGACGTTCATGAACCTGAGCGGCGAGGCGGTGGCGGCGGTGCAGCAGTTTTATCAGTTGCCGCTGGGGAATATTTTGGTCGTCGTGGACGATGCGGATTTGCCCTTGGGCGAAATCCGGTTGCGCCCCGGCGGCGGCAGCGGCGGGCATCATGGTTTGGAATCCGTGGCGCAGCATCTCGGTTCGAAGGCATACGCGAGGTTGCGGATCGGGATCGGGCGCAAGAACGAAGCGCGGCAGATCACCGGTCATGTGCTCGGGAAATTCAGCGCCGACGAGAATGCGCTGCTGGAAAAAGTTTTGGAACGGGCGGCGGCCCAGCTTGAGTGCTGGTTGACCGCCGGTTTGCAGAAGGCAATGAATCAATTTAACGGGGCGGTGAGCCCCACGAACGATTAAATGAAAAAATACGAAGGTCTGTTCATCTTGAACCTGGCAGGACGTGAAGAAGGCGTGAAAGACGCCCTCGACAAGATTTCCAACGAAATCACCGCTGTCGGCGGCAAGATCGAAACCGTGCAGAAAATGGAACGCAAGCAGTTCGCGCGCGTCGCGGACAAGCGCCACACTTCCGGCTTCTACGCCAATGTCATTTTTGACGCCACGCCCGCCGTGGTCGCGCAGTTGCAGAGCAAGTTCAAGCTGAACGAGGACGTGTTCCGCGTGCTCTTCACGATTGCGCCCGAACCCAAAGCCGCGAAGTAATTCGCGCCCCGATTTATGGCTTCCTTCAACAAAGTCATCCTCGTCGGCAACCTGACGCGCGATCCCGAATTACGCTACACGCCGAAGGGCACCGCCATTGCCAAGATCGGCGTCGCGGTGAACCGCGTCTGGACGAACGAGGCCGGCGAAAAGAAGGAAGAAGTCACCTTTGTGGACGTGGACGTGTTTGGCCGCACCGCCGAAAACGTTGGCCAATACATGCGCAAAGGCCGTCCGATTTTGATTGAAGGCCGCCTGCGTCTCGACCAGTGGGACGACAAGCAGACCGG
>PLYV01000002.1 GCA_003151855.1 Limisphaerales bacterium
CTGCTATTCTTCATAAAGTTCCATGACGTATAGTCGGCCTTACGTAGAAAGCTGAGCCACCGCCTACCTGCGACGTGAACCGCGATAGCGGAACTGACAGCGCCAACGGCGGTTGGCTCCGGCGACTTGTTAGGCCACGGTAATCTCTGCCCATAATATAAATGGCCACATTCCTGCCCATCAAAGTCAGCCACACACGGCAGAAAACCCCACCGCTCAAATCCCAGCTTCTCAAGCAGCGAACAGCTACGCGTGTTTGGCTCAAGCACAATCGCAAACAGATTCTTAATCTGCAATGCCTCACAATCCGAAATCGCGTGTCGAACCAATCGCGATGCGATTCCTTTCCGTTGCGAGTCTCTCTGAACATAGTAACTAATCTCGGCGGTAAAACGCAAAGCCATGCGACCACGACGATAGGGACTCAATGAGCACCATGCTCTGACTTTGGCTGCGTCTTCCCAAACATAAATAGGATACTTGGTCGGCTCATGCTCGGCAAACCAATCACGCCTCGAATCCACAGAAACAGCGGTCATATCGGCAGTCGCAAAGCTAGACGCGACAGCCTCATTGTAAATCGAGACTATCGCTGGCAAATCACCAAGTGTCGCAATGCGAATCATAGCGTGAATGGCCTAACGGCAAAAGCTGAGCCACCGCCGACCTATGACAAACGAATTACTGAAACCCGTAGCGGACGCACTGACAGCGCCAACGGCGGTTGGCTCCAGCGACTTGTTAGGCACACGGCCACCAGCACGAATAAACGGCAGGACAAACCCGGAATATGTCCGGTGGCAACGACGCAAAAACCCGGAATCTGTCAGAAAATACAACCGATCAGCTAAACACAAAGCGTGTATGAATAGGCTAATGGAAGCAAAGCGCGACAGAAATGAAGTGACGCATAAGGACGAATGCCGATGTGTAATCTGCGGCATGATATTCAAGCGAGATGACGCATTGTTGCGCGGATTTCGATTTCTAAAAAATGCAGGTAATCGAGTCATCTGTGACGAGTGTGCCTAACGTAAAAAGCTGAGACACGCCGCACTAAAATCATTCAATTGCTAACTGAAATGGCCAATAGGCGTTGTCTCCAGCGACTTGTTAGGCGTCTTGGTCAAGCAACTACATTATCGTCTGGAAATTCTTCTTTGATCTTTTCTTCAATTGAATCCGCTTCTACTGATTGGTCTCCTCCAGCTATTAACGGTCTCAAATCACTAAACGTATCCATCTTGAAAACATTTAAGCGGTTAATGAATTGTGGATCGGTTATATTTTTGAGGGAAAATACAACTTGAAAAACTTTTGTTAAAACATTGTCAGTGGAATCTACCGAGTAAATAGACCCTTGAGTAAATTTAGTGAATCCGAACTCTCCTAAACAATTTCTTATCGTATTGTAATACTTAGTTACCTGACTTTTTGTGTAGCCAGCTTTTTTCATTCCTTTTACGTCTAAGTCGTAGGCAATAACCCATTTTTCAATCATATACCACATCATAACAAACCTCCTAAATTATTGCAAGGCGAAAGATGCCTAACAGTATTATTCACCCAAACCCAGTTTATACGATTGGGTGGTCCGGGGTGGTTTCATGGGGCGATTCTTAGCCCAAACTCAAAACGAGTCAACATTTTACGTGCAACCGCTTGCTTTAATTTGCGCCAGGGTTTCCCCATTTTTTTAGTTGCCATATCAGATTTGGAAAGACAAAGTGGAGTCAATCAGCTCAAACCTGTTTTATGAACCCTCATTTGTCTTCGGATGGCGTTTGGTTCCCCAACTGGGCGGTGGTCTTAACCAAGGTTAGACTCAAAGACCTGGACCGGCAGGCGTATCGGCTGGCCATTGTCGGTTATTTGTCTTTCTGCAAGCGTTCGCGGCAGCGGGCAACGGTGGCTTCAGCTCGTTTGTTCATGGCGGAGGTGGAGGCGCGGCGGCGGTTGAGCCGGTCGCAACTGGAGGTGTGGAAGGCGGCGTTGAACTGGTTTTTTAAGATGGCACCTTCCGCACCTTCTGGTGAGGCACCGGGAGACGAAACGCTGAAAGCTGACATTGGAAACAGGAAATTAGATGGTCTCACCTCACCCCGGCCCTCTCCCCATTTTGCTGTGCAAAACGCGGAGAGGGAGGGAAATTCGCCGGTGGCGAAGCCGTGCGTGCGCAGCAAGGAACCACCTTTGGCGGCGTCGGATCAGGGCGGACCGCAATGGGAGCGAGAGTTGATCCGGGTGCTGCGAGAGCGGCATTATGAGTGGCGCACGGAGCAGGCATACCGGATGTGGGCACGGCGTTTTGCGAACTGGCTGGAAGCCCGGAGTGTCACGGTGCCACAGGCCGGGGAACTGGAGTTGCGCGGGTTTTTGTCGGATTTGGCTGTGCGGCAGCGGGTGGCGGTGGCAACGCAGAAGCAGGCGTTGAATGCGGTGGCGTTCCTGATGCGGGAGGCCTTGGGCAAGCCACTGGCGGATTTCAGCGAGTTTGACAAGGCGCGTCCGGGCAAGCGGCTGCCGGTGGTGTTGAGCAAGGCGGAGTGCCTGCGGTTGATGGAGGCGCTGGAGGCGACACCCCGGCTGATGGCGCAGTTGATGTATGGCAGCGGGGTGCGGTTGATGGAGTTGCTCCGGTTGCGCATCAAGGATGTGGACCTGGAGCGGCGGCAGTTGTTCGTGCGCGCCGGTAAGGGCGGCAAAGACCGGGTCACCGTGCTGCCCAAGGTTTTGCTGGAACCCTTGCGGTTGCATCGGGAGCGGCTGCGACGGTTGCATGCGGAGGATCAAAGGGACGAGGTGCCGGGGGTCTGGTTGCCGGAGGGTTTGGACCGCAAATATCCGCACGCGGGCAAGGCTTGGGAATGGCAGTGGTTCTTTCCTTCGCGGGAGCGTTCAACTGATCCGCAAACGGGCTTGCGGCGGCGGCATCATGTGACGGATGCGGCGTTTCAAAACACCATCCGCAAGGCGGCGCGCCGGGCGGAGATTGACAAGCAGGTGACTCCACATGTGCTCCGGCATAGTTTCGCAACGCATTTGATGGAAAACGGCGCGGACATCCGGACGGTGCAGGATTTGCTCGGGCACAAGGATGTGGCGACGACGCAGATTTACACGCATGTGATGGAGAAGCCGGGCTTGGGTGTAAACAGTCCCATGGACCAGCTTTGAATACGGTTCAGTTTTTCGGATTGCCGTCGGTGATTTGATTAATCACCAGACCTCGCCGCAAGATGGCGCGCGCTTCCTTGATCCCCACGCGGGCCACCAAATCTTTCCAGACCGGCAGGTCGCGGATGCCTTTTTCCATATTGGCGACCAGGTCATTAGGATCCAGTTCATCAACGTCCACCGTTGCTTCCTCCAGCGGTTCCAATATCAAATCCTCCTCGCTGAGCCAGTCGGGCAGCGCCTCGCCGGCGGAAACGGAGTCTTCAATTTTTCGGGGCTTTCGTTTCATATGATTTTCACAGGGTGGAAAACTAGGCTGTTGAACGAACGCTGGAACATTTCAGTGGAAGAAATTGCGAGGAGCTGGGAAAGTAGCAAGGACAGGCTTCGCCCCCGTCACTTCGCACCCAAGGAAGCGCTGGCGTAAAAACCTAGATGTTCCTGCCCTGCCATGCCAACAAACGTAAATGCCCAGAGCCTTTGCAGTGAATGGCTTGAGGATGTTTTATTGAACCTGCCCCGGCTTGTCAACCTTGGTTTGGTCAGACTTCAGATCCGGCGTCCCGCGCGAAATGCGCATACGGCGGAGCGGCGCCCAACCTCAAATCCTCCACGGGAGCGCCGATGGTGAAATGATAAAGGCCTACCAGTCGTAGCCGATCAGCCGATACAGCGGGCGCGGGTTAAAACACGTTGGCAGGCCAGACGGGCCAGCTTGGTCTTGTGTCGCCCTAATCGTTAGGCCGGGTTGTCCGCTACTTTTCAACGTCCATGATGATAACCGCCTCCGTGATAATACCCGCCGCCACGGTAGTAGCCACCGTGGTAGTAGTAAGGCCCCCAACCCCACCAGAACCAAGGCCATGGATCAACATACACATATGGGTAAACATAAGGGCCTGACTCAACCGTAGTGGTGGCTTGAACCGGCTTGCTGGCTGAATTGATCATGGCGTTGAGGACAGTGTCACTGACCCCGGCGTTTTTCAGGGCGATGATTTGGTCAGCGGTCAAAGCATAGCCTGCGCCGGAGTTTTGGATTTGGCTCAAGATGACTGAATCACTGACATGAGCCTGCACCATGGCTTGAACTTCCGCCAAGGAAGGTCCCGGCGGCGGCGTGACTGTATAAGTGCGCGTGACGCACCCGGTCAACAGGAGTCCCGCCAGCGGCCACAGGTATTTTATCTTCATGGTGGAACATAGCTCAAGCTGGCGACCATGGCAATTTGCGTTGATTCATAGCCGGATTGCTGTCTCCTCCAGCCAGCGAGACAGGGTGGAAAATCTGGCGGTAAAAAATATTGAAATCTCACCACGAATGCTTTAACAGCTTGGTAAACCATGTGGACTTGCCCCAAATGCGGCGAGAAGATTGAGGATCAGTTTGACTCGTGCTGGAAGTGCGCGCCTCAACCAGAACCAACTACCCGGGCGCCTTTAATTTCGCGGCGAGGCAGATTGTTTTTTGTCTTTGGAATCCTGTTTGAACTGCTTTTGCTTTTGTGCTGTTTTGCCTTGCCCGACGATTGGCTGGCGGTTGAAATTCGAAACTTTGCCATCATCACCCATTATCCGCTGATGATGTTCATGGATGTTCTTCGGCTCGGTGAAAGCATGCCAATAGCAATCGTGGCACTGCTGTTCGGGCTGGTTGTGATGGGGGCTGTCTGGGGATCCTTGATCTTTCTAGCAGTGCGGTTGAGCCGGTTGATTGCCGCACAGCTTAATTTAAGCCGGCTGCAAAAACTCCTTTTCGTCTCCAGCCTCGGTTTGGCCTGCGCCGTCGGTCTGGTGATGCTGATCATTTCCACCAGACCGGCAAATCCCACAGCATTTATTCCATCGCCCGAAGTTCAGGCCGTCGTGGCTGGCAACAACGCGTTCGCCCTCGACCTGTATCACACGCTTGAATACGGGCCGGGGAATTTATTCTTCTCGCCCTACAGCATTTCCGCATCACTGGCGCTGGCCGGGGCTGGGGCACACGGTCAACCGGTAGTTCGGTGAGATAACCCGTCGGACGTGAACGCTGGATCTTTTGGTGGCCGCGGATTCCAGCCAGAGCGCGGTCGGAACCGACGAACTCGCGCTCGCCACCGAGATCTCCTTGCCGCAGGACGAACTCGACCAAATCACACACTGAAATCGTGTGCGCTGGTTTTGACAACGCAGCGGTCATGGCGGATTCAATCCCTGATACCAGACAAACAGCGGAACCCTGGCCGGTTGCCCGCAGAAATTCTGCGAAACGCTTCCGGCCAACGGATGGTGATTTATGAACCGCAATGTTTGTGGCGCTCGCACGGAGTCATTTAACGCCATTGACTGCGTCCACGAAAGGGCAACCGTATGAATATTGTTCACAGTGGGGTGAACACCCCATGGTGAGCATCCAGGCGTCCGACTATGTTGGCCCTTCTGACACAACAAAATTGCTTGCACATAACAAACATGAAAACACTCAAAGATTTATTTCTGGATGAAGTCGGGGATATGTATGACGCCGAGCGTCGGATTGTCAAAGCCTTACCAAAGCTGGTCAAAGCTGCCACCTGTGAAAAGTTAAAGGCCGCGTTGCAGGCGCACTTGATAGAAACCGAGGGTCACGTGACGAAGCTCGAACAGGTTTTCCAAACGCTGGATCAAAAGGCCAAGGGAAAAACCTGCAAAACCACCGTGGCGCTGCTGGAAGAAGGCGGCGACATCGTGACGGAATTCAAAGGGTCGCCGGCCCTCAATGCGGCGTTGATTTCAGCCGCACAGAAGGTTGAACATCACGAAATGGCTTCCTACGGTGCTCTCCACGAATGGGCTAAACTTTTGGGCAACAGCAAGGCCGCCGAACTCCTGGAAGAAATTCTCGGCGAGGAGAAGGCCGCCAACGCCACGCTCACCGATCTGGCGCTCAATAGCATCGATAAAGAAGCTTTGGGTGAATGTGGTTGCCATAATGATTCAGAAAAAGAATGCTCGGACAAACAGCCAACGACTGGGCGTCGTGGTATCCAACCCGCTGGCATGAACCGCAAGCGCACTGGCGCTTTGGTGTAATCAACGTCACCGCCCGGCCCTGGTCGTGAGATGTGTGCCGGGCTACCAATTTTATTTTCTATTATTACTATGTTGGCACTTTTGATAACGCCGATGTTCGCGGCGGCCGGTTATTCCCTGATTTATCTCCTCCTCGGAGGTGGGCTGGGCGGAGCAGTGATCATTTTCATCGTGGCGAAAATGGTGGGCAAATGAGCTGCTCGACTCGAATCGAATAAAACATGGAAGCGCACATCATCATGAAAATCTTAATCGTCTTAACCTCGCACAGCGAGTTGGGTGATACCGGCAAGAAAACCGGTTTCTGGGTGGAAGAGTTCGCGGCCCCATACTATGAGTTGGCGGATGCCGGCGCGGAAATCACTCTGGCCTCGCCCCAAGGCGGCCAACCGCCAATTGATCCCGCCAGTGAATTGGCCGCAGCCCAAACCAAATTCACTCACCGCTTTGACAAGGACGCAGCACTCAAACAGAAACTCGCGCACACTTTGAAATTGATTGACGTAAAGGCTTCCGATTATGACGCGGTTTTTTATCCGGGCGGACACGGCCCTTTGTGGGATCTGGTCATGGATATCAATTCCATCGCCTTGCTCGCAGCCTTCCAGCAACAGGGAAAACCCATGGCCTTGGTATGTCATGCTCCCTGTGCCTTGCTCAACGTCAAATTGCCCAATGGTGAAGCTTTGATAAAAGGGAAGAANNTGCCTTGCTCAAGGTGAAATTGCCCAACGGCGACGCGCTGATCAAAGGCAAAACTGTGACCGGGTTTTCGGACACCGAGGAAGCCGCCGTGAAACTGACCAAGGTGGTGCCGTTTTTGCTGGAAGATGAACTAAAAAAAACAGGGGCGCATTATAGCAAAGGGCCGGATTGGGGAGTTTATGTGCAAACCGATGGACTTCTGGTTACGGGCCAAAATCCTGCGTCTTCTGCCGCAGCGGCGAAGGCATTGCTGAAACAGTTGAATAAACATGACTAAAAAGATTCCTTCGTCCATGCGTTGGAACATGGACTCTACAACGGTGGAAAATGCCTGTGCTAGTCCTGTGCCATGGCCGACCAGTTAAAATTTGCCGCAACATGCAAGAGAAATTAATCTCGGCCCGCCGATCAACAAAACCTGTCCCCATCGCGCGACCAAGACTCTCGCTGGCGTCCGGAAGTCGCTCGTTCCCTGTAATTGCGATGGCGGCCTCGGCCGGGGGCTTGAAAGCGTTATCCGTCATTCTGGGCGGCTTGCCGGCAAACTTCCCGGCCGCTATTGCCATTGTGATGCATCTTTCTCCCGAACATAAGAGCATTCTCGCCGAGATTCTTAACGGACGCACTCATTTGGCGGTCAAACAGGCACATACGGGCGACATTCTGCGCCGAGGCAGTGTGTTTGTAGCCCCACCCAACCACCACCTGATGGTGACCAAGGGTGGACGGCTTGAACTTTCCTCATCAGCTGCCGAAAAAGTTCATTATGCGCGTCCGTCCGCCGAGCCGCTATTTGCTTCGGTGGCAGAGATATATCAAAAGCACGCCATTGCCGTGGTGCTCACCGGTGGCGACGGTGACGGATCATTTGGGGTGCAGATCATCAAGGAGCGAGGCGGCCAGGTCATTGCCCAAGACCGGCCCACGTCCCAGGATTTTAGCATGCCGGAGACTTCCATCAAAACTGGCGACGTTGATTTTATCCTGCCGCTGAACGAGATCGCCCAAAAGTTGATCGAACTTGCTGGGGTGAACACCCCATATCGCTAGGAAGACCTTTCAGGATATATCCCTTTGAAATGAGTGAAATCAAAACCTCGCAAGCTGGAGCAACCGCTGGCTTTTCCTTGCAATGCGAAACGAATCCGCCCTATCGCATTCTCGTCGTGAATGACGATGCGGACATTCGCCGGCTTAATGTTGAAGGGCTGAGGCGGCATGGCTACGAGGTGGGCGTCGCCGAAGATGGCCATGCCGGATGGCTGGAGCTACAGACCAACAGCTACAACCTTCTGATTACCGGGAACGAGCTGCCCGGCTTGAGCGGCATTGGTTTGATTAAGAAGCTTCGTCTGGCCAACATGCCATTGCCGGTGATCATCGCCATAGAAACGATGCCAATGTGGCAATCTTCCCAATACCCGTGGCTGCTGCACGCCAGTAAATTATTCAAGCCCTATACCGTCTCGGCATTGTTGGAACTGGTGAAAAATGTTCTGAGCACGACCAACAATTCCGCGATAAAATTGCGTCGACCGAAAAATTTACAGGCCAGCCATCAGCCGGTGGTTGCCAGCTAATATTTGATCACGGTGGCAATTGTCCCGATCGAAGCATGAAATATGAAAACAACCGGTTCTGATCCGGCCAACGTTCGTGATACGCCCCGCGCGACCAAGTTTTCACTGGCGGCGAACTACGATCCGGAACTGGT
>PLYV01000023.1 GCA_003151855.1 Limisphaerales bacterium
GCGCACGAGCGCAGCCTGAACATTGATTTTATCCTCGGCTATCTCAAGGGGCTCCTCGCCCAGCGCAGCGACCTCAAGCTCATCATCACCTCGGCCACGATTGATACCGCGACGTTCTCGCGCCACTTCAACGACGCGCCGGTCATCGAAGTGTCGGGCCGGTTGTATCCGGTGGAGGTCTTCTATTCGCCCTTGGACGAAGCCTCCGAGGAACGTGGCGATTTAACCTATGTGGACGCCGCCGTGCGCGTCATGGGGCAAATCATGGCCGAGTCGCCCACCGGCGACGCCTTGATTTTCATGCCCGGCGAACGCGACATCCGCGAGACGAGCGACCTGCTGGAAGGACGCTTTGGTCGCGAGGTGGAAATCATCCCGCTGTTTGGCATGTTGAGCGCGGGCGAGCAACAACGCGTCTTCGCGCCGTGCGACCGGCGAAAAATTGTCGTCGCCACGAATATCGCGGAAACGTCGCTGACCATTCCCGGCATCCGCTACGTCATTGATTCCGGTTTGGCGCGCATTAGCCGCTACAATCCGCGCACGCGGACGAAGCGCCTGCCGGTGGAGGAAATTTCGCAGAGCAGCGCGAACCAGCGCAAGGGGCGCGCTGGCCGCGTGCAGGACGGCGTGTGCATCCGGCTGTATTCCGAGGCGGATTACCACGAGCGCACCGCTCACACCCAGCCGGAAATCCAGCGCGCGAACCTCGCCGAAGTCATCCTGCGCATGAAGGCCTTTCGCCTCGGCGACATCGAGACGTTTCCGTTCGTGAATCCGCCGCCGCCGGCGGCGATTGACGGCGGCTACAAGCTGTTGCAGGAACTGGGCGCGCTCGATGAAAAACGCCAGCTCACCGAATTGGGCGACAACCTTTCGCGGCTGCCGATTGACCCGACGCTGGGCCGGATGCTGCTCCAGTCGCAGCGCGAGCACGCCACGCACGAACTGCTCATCATCGCCGCCGGCTTGAGCATTCAGGACCCGCGCGAGCGTCCGCTGGACAAAAAGGAGGCCGCCGCCGCAGCGCACAAGCGCTTTGCCGATCCGCAGTCGGATTTTCTGACGCTGCTGAAAATCTGGGACGCGGTGCACGACGAATGGGAGCGGTTTCGCACGCAAAACCAGCGCCGGAAATTCTGCAAGGCGAACTTCCTTTCCTACCAGCGCATGCGCGAATGGCAGGATCTTTATGCGCAGCTTCACGGCGCGCTGGAGGATCTGGGCCGCTTCAAGCTGAACGAAAGCAGCGCGGATTACGCGGCGATCCACCGCTCCATCCTCACCGGCCTGCTCGCACACGTGGCCGCGCGCAAAGAGCGGAATGTTTATCAAGGCGTCGGCAACCGGCAGCTCGCGATGTTTCCCGGCTCGGCGATGTTTGATCGGAATGAAAAGCCGCCGAAACACGCGCACGCGCACAAGGACAAAGCACCGCCAAAGCCGGCGGCCACGCAGCAGCCGCCATGGATTGTCGCCGGCGAAATCGTCGAGACGTCCCAGCTTTTTGCGCGCACGGTGGCGGGCATCGACCCGTTGTGGATCGTGCAGCTCGCGCCGCATCTCTGCCAGGTCACGCACCAGAATCCGCAGTGGAGCGTCACGGCGGGCAACGTGCTGGTGGATGAACGAACCACGCTTTACGGACTGGAAGTGCGCAAGGTGAAAGTCTCGCACGGCAACATCAATCCGGCGGAGGCCACGGAAATCTTCATCCGCTCCGCGCTCGTCGAGGATGACCTGCTGCCGTCGCAGCGGAATAATGCGGACGAGGGTGACGATGAAGACGAGACGCGCATTTTGCGTTCCACCCACAAGCCGCCGCCGTTGCCGCCGCAATATGCGTTCTTGGAGCACAACCGCAAGGTGCGTCAGAAAATCGAGATCTGGCAGACGCGCGTCCGCCGCCACGACCTGGGTGACTTGGACGAAAAACTGTTCGCGTTTTACGCGCAGCGGATTCAAAGCGTTTCGTCGGTCCACGAACTGAACCGGCTCATCCGCGACGGTGGCGGCCCGGATTTTCTCTGCGCCACCGAAGCCGATCTGACCGGCGGCACCGAGTTGGATTTCGACAACGAGGCGTTTCCCGATGCCGTGCCGCTCGGCGGCCAGCCGGTGGCCGTGGCCTACGCCTATTCACCGGGCGAGGAAAATGACGGCGCAACGGTGAAGCTCGGTTTCAGTCTGGCGCAGACTGTTTCGCAATCGTGCGTCGAGTGGTCGGTGCCTGGCCTGCGCGAGGAATTGGTGAACGAGCTTCTGCGCGCGTTGCCGAAAAGCATCCGGCGCGAGCTGATGCCGTTTCCGCCGAAGGTGGCGGAGATTGTCGCCGAGCTTCAGCCGGCGGGCGAATCGTTGCAGGCAGATTTGGCGGCGTTCATCCGCCGGCGCTATGGCGTGGAGATTCCGGCGGACGCCTGGCCGCTCGCCGCGATCCCTGCGCATTTGCGTCCGCGTATCGAAGTCGTCGGCAACGACCAGAAAACCATCGGCGCCAGCCGCGATCTCGCCGTGCTGCGGCAAAAACTGGAGCAGGTCAAAGCGAAACCCGCGCCGGACAATTCAGCGTGGACACGCGCGGCGCAGCAATGGGAACGCACGAATATCACCACCTGGAATTTTGGCGAACTGCCGTCGCGCATCACCATCAGCGAGAGCGGACCGGTGCCGACCTATGCGTGGCCCGGCCTGATGGTGGAAAAGGATGGCGTGGGCCTGCGTTTGTTCCGCGCCGAAGACCTGGCGCGACAGGCGAGCCTGGGCGGCATCCAGAAACTGGTCGAGCTGGCGCTCGCGAAAGATTTCGCGTGGCTGCATCGCGATTTGCGCGAGCTGAACCGCTTTGAACCGCTCGTGGCGAACCTGTGCTCGCTGGACGAGCTGCAGGAAAACGCGCTGGAAAATCTGAAGCGTCATGTTCTGCCCGCCGAAGTTTTCTGGCCGCTGAGGGAGGAGGATTTTGTCCAGGCCGTGCAGGTGACGCGACTGGAGATTCCCGGCCTCGCGCCGAAGCTGTTGGATCATGTCGGCGCGATTCTGCGGGCGCGCAAGGAAGTCCAGCAGCGTTGCGGGGCGTCGCCCATGTTGCCTGCCACGCCGAAGCGCAGCGAAGGCGGGCCGACGAGCAAGCCAAAGACCCTTTCCGACTTGAGCCAGTTGAACCTCGCCACCAAGGATGCCGCCAAGCCGGCCAACCTTTGGGCGGAAGAACTGGAGGCCCTGCTGCCGCGAAATTTTCTGGCGGTGATCCCGTTCGCACAGCTCGCGCACATCCCGCGCTACCTGAAGGCGCTCGCCACCCGCATGGAGCGGGCGAAGCTCAATCCGGTGAAGGATAAGGAACGAACCGCCCTCGTGGCACCGTATGTCGCCAAGCTCAAGGCGTTCTCGGAGAAACCGCCAAAGAACACCGAGGGGCAGCGACGATTGCAGGAGTTCCGTTGGCTGGTTGAAGAATACAAAGTATCGGTTTTTGCGCAGGAGCTTGGCACCGCACTCCCCGTTTCACCAAAACGGTTGGAAGAAAAACTGAAGGAGATTTGAGCAATCCTCCGGACGTTAGCCGCCAGCCGGAAAAAAACTTTGGGGGTTCATAATCTCGCAAACTCTTCAACTCAGCGCCGCCACGCGACGCAGGCTCACGACCGGTTCGCCCGCCTGTCGCGACGCGGCCAAATCCACCGCGAACTCCGCCACCCAGTCGTTGTGGCCTTCGGGGTCCACCAGCATCTGCTGCACGCGCCAAGTCTGCTTGTCCTCGCTCGGCACCACATAAGTGTGGCGCGAGTTGCGCGCCTCGGGATCGAGGCGGATCTGCTCGTGACCGGCGTAATAAGCATCCAACGCCTGCGTCAACCGCTCCGCCGTCCACGGCTGGCCGTCGGCGTCGTTCGGCGAATCCAGACCGGCCAGCGCCGCTTCAAAATCCTCGTTCACCAGACCGCGCAGGAAGGTGAAGAGACGCTGACGGATGGCAGCAGTGAACGCCTTGGTGTCGCGCGTAACATCTTTGTCGGCTTCCTCGGCGCCGGGCGGGCGAACTTCTTTTGCTTCGGCACGCTGATAATTCGGGTCGCGCAGTTTTTCCCATTCGTCGAGCAAACTCGAATCCACCTGCCGGATCATCGTGCCAAGATACAGTTCCATTTCACGCACCTGGTCGTTCTTCACCGCATCCGGAACGGTCTGGGACAGCACTTTGAAAACGCTGTTGAGGTGCCGCAACAACACGCCCTCGGCGCGCTGCAATTCGTAGTCGCGAATGTAATCCGAAAACGAGCGGAACGTCTCGAACATCTCCCGCGCGATGGATTTCGGCCGGATGTTTTCCTGGCCCACCCACGGATGCCGGTCGGCAAAAGCGTTGAAGGTGGAATAGATGAACTCGCGGTTCGGCTTCGGATGCTCGAGCTTTTCCAGTTCTTCCATGCGCCGGTCATACTCGATGCCTTCCATCTTCATCTCCGCCATCTTCTGATCCTTCACCCGGTCGAGCTGCTTGCGCAAAATGATCGCCGGATCCTCGACGATGGATTCCACGAGCGTCAGCAGCACCAGCGCGAAATCCGGCTGCTGCGGATCAATGAGCGGAATCGTCTCCAGCAGATACAGCGACAACTCCTGATCCATCGAGAAGTCGTCCTGCAACTCCACGTTCACGCGAAGATGCGCGCCGTGCTCGTTCCTCGGAATGAACTCCACGATCTTCCGTTCCACCAACGAACGAAACAACTGCCACGCGCGTTTCGTGTGCGCCAGCTTGAGCTTCGGCGTCTCATGGCAATCGCGCAGCAGCTTCTGCATCGCGCGGCAGCCGTCGCCCTGGCGGCTGAGCACGTTCAGCAGCATCGCGTGCGTGATCTGGAAGCGCGACACCAGCCGCTCCGGCGGCGCGGCGATCAGGCGGTTGAACGTGTTCTTGTCCCAGTTCACGAAATTCTTTTCCGGCGCCTGACGCTTGACGGTTTTCTTGCCGTCGCGCGCAGATTTTTCGGCGAGCTTCAAATTTTCGATCACATGTTCCGGCGCCTGCGCCACCACCCAGCCACGATCATCAAAACCTTTGCGCCCGGCCCGGCCGCTGATCTGGTGAAAATCCCGCGCGCTCAGGATGAGCGTCTTCTGCCCGTCGAACTTGCACAGGCGCGTGAACAGCACCGTGCGGATGGGCACATTCACGCCGACGCCGAGCGTATCCGTGCCGCAGATGACCTTGAGCAGCCCCTTTTGCGCCAGCTTCTCCACCAGCACGCGATATTTCGGCAGCAAGCCCGCGTGATGCAGGCCGATGCCCTGCTTCAGCCATTTGCGCAAATCCGGCCCGTAGGGACTGGTGAATTTGAATCCCTCCAGTTCCTGCGCGATTAAATTTTTCTCCTCGCGCGAACAGACGTTGATGCTGGTGAAATCCTGCGCGCTCTGCGCCGCGTCCAATTGCGTGAAATGCACGACGTAAACCGGCGCCTTGCCGTCCGCAACCAAGGTTTCCAGCGTGCGCGCCAGCGTTAATTCCGAATACGCGAACTCCAGCGGCACCGGCCGTTCCACCGAAGCGACGGTCACGGTTTGACGCCCGTTCAACTTCGTCAGTTCCGATTCAAAGAAAGTCGTGTCGCCCAGCGTCGCCGACATCAGGAGAAACCGCGTCTGCGGCAAGGTCAGCAACGGCACCTGCCACGCCCCGCCGCGCTCGCGGTCGGCGTAGTAATGAAACTCGTCCATCACCACTTCCTGCACGCCGGCCTGCGGCCCTTCGCGCAACGCGATGTTCGCCAGGATTTCCGCCGTGCAGCAAAGGATCGGCGCATCGCGGTTCACGGTGGCGTCGCCGGTGCTCAGGCCGACGTTGTCCGGGCCGAANNAGGATGACGTTCTTCTCCTCGAACACCTCCAAGATGGCCGATTCCTGCGCCGCATAAAGCTCCAGCCCCCGCGCCGTGGTGTAATCAAGAAACCGCCCAAGCAACACATCGTTGCCGAGCCGCTCGTCGCGTGGAATCAGATCGTAAAGGGTGGTGGCCACGGCAGGGATGTTAACCGCGGCTCGTGGCAGCGCAACGGTAAGCTCTTCGCCAAGCTGCGGAGCAGCCACCAAGAGGGTTTTGTCCGGCAGAATGAATTCAGCCCCGGAGAGGGCGGAAGAACGGTTTGTCCGTGAATTTTCTGCCGCGCCTCCAGCGCTATGCAAATTTGGTGGCTACCGGTTGCCTTGGGGTGATTGGTGATTGGAGCCCGACGTTCAGCCAGATGTTGCTGTAATCATTGGCACCTGATTTCCCTGCCGGAAAGAATCGCGTAGTGCCGACGCCATCATGCCGGGCTAAATGAAGCAGCCGGAACTCGGCAGTTCCGGCTGCGTGGGGCGGTGGGCGCTCCAACAGGCGCCAGGCAAGATGGTTCAAGTGACACGTGCCACCTCTTGCTCTTCGTCCACACCGCTCAGAATGTCTGGCGTGTTGGGCCACAGGTTGGGATGAAAAAATTCCGCGACCGGCGGGCGGGTGAGTTCGGTGAAGTAACTTTCCAGTTCCGCCTTGGAATTCCGCCACGGAAAATAGTTATAGGACTGGGTAAAGCCGAGTTTTGCCAGCCGATACATCGGCTTTGGCCGGGTGAATGCCTCCGATAGAAAAATGAGTTCGGGATGGCTTTTTTTAATTCGGCCAGGCACCATTCCCAAAACGCAAACGTCTTGGTGTGCGGATTATCCACGCGAAATATTCTTACGCCCTGTCGGATCCAAAAATCGAAGATGCTTTTCAATTCCAGCCACAGGTTTTCCCAGTCGTCGCACTCGAAGTCGAACGGCACGATGTCCTGATAAAGTTTCGGCGGATTTTCGGCATATTGAATCGAGCCGTCGGGCAGATCCCGGAACCAATCGGGATGCTCGCGGATGTAAGGATGATCGGGCGAACATTGGAACGCGATGTCCAGCGCGCTTTCGATTTTTAATTCGCGCGCCTGGTCCACCAGCCGCCGGAAATCCTCAAGCGTTCCCAATTCAGGATGAATCGCCTTGTGCCCGCCTTCGTCCGAACCAATTGCCCACGGACTGCCGGGCTCGCCCGGCGCGCACGCGATATTATTGTTTGTTCCCTTGCGAAACGATTTGCCAATGGGATGAATCGGCGGAAAATACAAAATGTCAAAACCCATTTTCGCGATTCGCGGCAATTGCGCTTCGCAATCCTTGAACGTGCCGTGTTTTTTGCCGTCCGGTGCCGTTGAGCGCGGAAAAATTTCATGCCACGCGCCAAAACATGCGCGCACGGGGTCCACCACCACACCCAAGATTTTTTCATAAGTGGCGACGAACTTTCGGCCATCCTGATGGCTCATCAATTCGGTCAACGGCGCATCGAGTGCGCGCTGGGCGAGCGAACTTCCCGTCGAACACTCGCCGGCGCGCAATTCCTCCGCCCACGCCTCAAGCCGTTCGGCATCCAGCGCGGGCGCGCGGCGTGCGGCCGCTTCAATCATCGCAACGCCCGTCTGCAACTCGGCCGAAATGTTTTGCCGCGCTTGAATTTTTTTTTGGAGTTTTTGCTGCCAGGATTTGAAATGATCCACCCACGCCGCGACGGTGTAAAAATAACTTCCAGCTTTTGCGGCGGCGAATTGGCCGCGCCAACGGTCATTGGCCAAAAGCACCATTGGTGTTTCCACCCATTCGGAATCTTTTCCAAAACGGAATTTCAGCACCGCGGACAAGCTGTCATGCCCGTCCGCAAAAATGTCGGCTTCAACGGTCACGGTTTCGCCGACCGTCCGCTTGATGAATACCCGTCCCGCGTCTATTTCCGGCGCGACATTTTCGATGACCGCACGACATCGGCCTTCCCGCGCGGGGACAGTGAAATTTTCAGCCGCAGGCAAAAACATCTTTTCTTCACGCGGCCAGGTTGCGCCGGTAACGCGCCCCGTTAAATTAGCGTTCACATTTTGGAATTCCTCCGGATTCCCGGCCTTTTCCAAAATCGGCGTTTGATATTTTGCATTCATGGCCTGCGGCAATTTTCCATTTGCGAATTCAAACAAGTTTTGAGCTAAAGATATGCCAAGGGCAGGAGTCGAAATTCGGGCCGTTAAAGTTGAGTTCCTTTGGCCACAGAAAAAGCGCGAGTTGCAATCTGCACGAAGCACGCCATTGGAGGGTGCGATTTGCATGGATTCCAAATGGGCAGCCGTGCAATTCGGCGTAATGCGCATGGTGCCTTGCGTTCAATGCGGTGGCCCGGGCGAGGAGCTGGAAATCGCCGCATCATCCGCATCGGACTGGACGCTGGGATGGACGAGGGTTATAGTCGGTCAGACGTCCCCCAACCAACACCCTTTGGGCCATTACGCCATGTCAAAAAACATTTTCAAGCTGCTGCTGATCGGATTGGATGCCGACTGTGAAACGTGGCTGCGCTCGGGGGAGTTTGGCGTGGAGCGGGCGGACAGCCTGGCCGCCGGACTGGAGAAAATCGAGACCCATACTTTTGACCTCATCCTGGTGGAGCTCAACCTGCCGGACAGCCGCGGGCTGAACACGTTCAGCCGGGTGCGGGCCAGCACCGCGCACACGCCGGTGATCGTGGTGGCGGATCTGGCCGAAGAGGAGCTGGCCGCGCGGACCATCCTGCCCGGTTCGCAGGATTACCTGCTCAAGCCGCAGTTGACCGGGCCGCTGCTGGTGAACACCGTGCGCAAGACGATCGACCGGCATCGCAGCCAGCTGGCGAGCAATCATGAGGGTTTCCTGTTGCAGACGCTGATGGACAACATTCCGGACGCGGTTTATTTCAAGGACAAGCGCAGCCGGTTTTTGATGGTCAGCCGGTCGCTGGCGAACCGGCTTCACTTGGCCGACCCGCATGAGGCGATGGGCAAAACCGACCATGACTATTTCACCAAGCCGCACGCGGACCAGGCGCTGGGGGATGAACAGCAAATCCTGCGCACGGGCGTCCCCATCGTGAACATCGAGGAAAGTGAAACCTGGCCCGACGGCAGCACGACTTGGGCGTCCACCACCAAGATGCCCTTGCGCAACGAGGACGGGCGGATCGTCGGGACCTTCGGCATTTCGCGCGACATCACCAAGCGCAAGCTCGCCGAGCTGGCGCTGGCGGAGCGCACCTTGCAGTTGCACAAGAAGAACGAGCAGATCGAGGACGAGTTGAAGATGGCGCGCGAACTACAGCTCGCCATGCTGCCGCAGAATTTCCCCAGCATTTCCGGGCATGCCTCGGAGGCGGAGGCTTTGAAGTTTTTCAGCTTCTTCATCCCCAGCGGCGCGGTCAGCGGCGATTTTTTTGACGTGGTGCCGTTGTCCAAAACCTCGGTCGGCATCTTCATCTGCGATGTCATGGGCCATGATGTGCGGGCGGCGCTGGTCACCGCCATGCTCCGGGCGTTGGTGGAGGATTTGAGCGCGAAGGCCGGCGACCCCGGCCAGTTGCTCTCGGAAATCAACCAGATCCTGTCCAAGGTGTTCCGGCAGTCCGGGGCGACGATGTATGCCACGGCGTTTTATCTGGTGGCGGACGTGGCCACCGGCCAGTTGTCCTACGCGAGCGCGGCGCATCCGAATCCGCTGCATCTGAAACGGCAGGACGGCCAGGTGGAACCGCTGGGGCCGGATGCCGGGAGCAAGAAAGGTCCGGCGCTGGGTCTGTTCCGGGATTCAAAATTCCCCACTTGTCAACGGCCCATGAACGAGGGCGATGTCATCGTGCTTTACACCGACGGCCTGATTGAGCAGGAAGGCCGGAACGACGAGATTTTCAGTCAGGAACGGCTGGCCGAAACCGTGCAGAGCCTGGCCGCGCTGCCGACCAAGGCATTGCTCACCAAAACGCTGGAGACCATCCGCAGCTTTTCCGGCCAGCAGGAATTCTCCGATGACGTCTGCCTGCTGGGCATCGAAGTCAGCCAGATGCCCGCGCCCGCCGGTGAAATCTGATTGAAAAACGCGCCCGCAAACGGCAGATTCATGGCATGACGAAATCTGTTTTCACCGGCCCGGTCTATGTCGTGCGCGACAACATTGACACAGACCAGATCATCTCCGCCCAGTTCCTCAACCTCGTGCCCACCATCGCCGAGGAATACGAGAAGCTCGGCAGCTACGCGCTCGACGGACTGCCGGCGTCGCTCTACCCCAACCGCTACGTCAAGGAAGGCCAGCTCGACAGCGAATATCCCATCGTCGTCGCCGGCAAAAACTTCGGCTGCGGCAGTTCCCGCGAACACGCGCCCATCGCACTGGGTTCGGCCAACTGCGAACTCATCCTCGCGGAAAGCTTCGCGCGCATCTTCTTCCGCAACTGCGTGGCCACCGGCGAACTCTATCCCTGTGAATGCGCCGACCGCCTCTGCGACATCCTGAAAACCGGCGACATCGTGACCGTGGATCTCGACGCCGCGACGGTGACGGTGAAGGCGACGGGCAAGGTTTACCAATTCAAACCGCTGGGCGATGTGCGCCCGGTGGTCGATGCCGGCGGGCTGTTCAATTTCGCCCGCAACAGCGGGATGATCGCGAAGTAAAATTCGCAAATGAATCTGCTGCCAACTCCCCGTTCGCTACAAAGGCGACCGGGGAGTTTTCTTTTGCCCAAGTCGGTTGGAGTTCAAGCTTCAGCTTGTCCAGGCATCACGCTGAAGCGTGAACTCCAACAAACGCCCAATCATCCCGAAGGCTACACGCTGACGATTTTCCAAGGCGGAATTGAAATAGCTTTTCGTGAAGATGGCGGCTTGCGGGCGGCGAAGGCGACCTTGCGGCAATTGTTCCGCGAATACGGACGCAAGCTGCCCTGCCTGAAAATCCGCGACTGGCCGGACTTCGCGCGACGCGGCGTGATGCTCGATATCTCGCGCGGTCGCGTGCCCAAGCTGGAAACCTTGCTCGATCTCGCGGAGAAACTGGCAGATTTCAAGATCAATGAGCTGCAACTTTACACCGAGCACACGTTCGCCTACAAAAAACACAAATCCGTCTGGCAAAGCTGGGGCGCGTTGACAGCCAGAGAAATCCAGATCCTCGACAAGCGCTGCCGTGAACTGGGCATTGACCTCGTGCCGAACCAGAATTCCTTTGGCCATCTGCGCTATTTCCTCGAAGACCCGAAACTAAAAAAGCTCGGTGAATTATCCGAGCCGTTCCTTTCGGAGACGAAAGATTTTCTCCGCCGTCCGACCACGCTGGCCCCGAATCATCCCGGCACCCTGCCCTTTCTGCACGGCCTTTACGACGAGTTGCTGCCGAACTTTTCCAGCGAGTTCTTCAACATCGGCGGCGACGAGACGTGGGACTTGGGCAAGGGCCAGAGCAAAAAGCTTTGCGCCGCGAAAGGCAAAGGCCGCGTCTATCTCGATTTTTTGAAGCAGCTTCATCGTGAAGTCAAAGCGCGCGACCGGAAGATGATGTTCTGGGGCGACATCATTCTGAAACATCCAGAACTTATCCGCGAACTGCCGAAAAATGCCATCGCTTTGAACTGGGGCTACGAGGCGGATCATCCGTTTGCCAAAGAGGCGGCACAATTCGCCAAGGCGAAGATTCCCTTTTACATCTGTCCCGGCACTTCGACGTGGCAGACACTCGTCGGCAAACACGACAACGCGCTCGCCAATCTGCGCGCCGCCGCGAAAGCCGGAAAGAAGTTTGGCGCGATGGGTTTTCTCAACACCGACTGGGGCGACGGCGGACATCCGCAGCCGCTGGCGGTGAGCTGGCCGTTGTTCGCCGCCGGTGCCGCGCTCGCGTGGAACGCAAAGTCACTCGATGAAAAGACTCTCGCCAAGGTTTTGAGCCGTGACGTGTTTGATGACGCCACCGGCAAGGTTGCGGCAGCCGGATTCAAGCTCGGTTTCGCGCATCAAAAGCTCGGCGTGAAGGCCGTGAACGAAACGCCGCTCGGCACCGTGCTTGCCGCGCCGAAGCCGGCGGAACGCGAACTATTTTGCCGGAATGGTCTGAAATGGTTCGCCAAGATTCCCAAGCGGAAGATTCTCGCGGCAGTAAAGGAAATCCAGAAGCAGCGCGCCGCCCTGCTCCGCTCGAAACCCGAATCGGCTTCGGGAAAAATGCTGATGCAAGAATTAGATCTGGCCGCGCGCATGGCGGAGCAGTCGTGCCGGTTCATGCTCTGGCAGCAGAGGGTCGCCGCCGGAAAGAAAACGGAAGCCCAAAAGCTGGCGCAGCAAGGCATTCGTGAATTGCAAAAGCTGGAGAAAGATTTCAACGCCTATTGGCCGCAGTGCAACAAAGCGACGCCGAAGCATTGCACGCCGTTCCTGCGATGGCGGATGGATGATTATCGGCGCGGCGACTGGTCTTAATATTTCCCTGGAAACTTCGGGCGCGGCTGGATAGTCGGCGGCGGCGGTGATTTCTTTTTCAAAGGCGGCAAGGTGGGCGGCGGGACTTTCGGCCAGTTCTTCTCCGCGACCTGCGCGATCTGGTTGGCGGTCGCTTCCGGCGCTTCGACCACCGACGTGCCAACGATTCTAACCTGGGGCGGCTGGCTGGGCAGCGGCTTGACTGCCGCTTCGCCGATCTTCATTTCAGGGAACTTCATCTCGCCCATTTCAAAATCCTTGAACGAGCCGGCGGCACCCAAAGTCGCCAAGTCCAGCTTCGGCATCGTCGGCTGCACCGACGCGGCCAGCGCCGTGTAACCGTTCACCACCCAGTCGAGCTTGCCCGTCTCGACATCCAGCATCAGGCCGTGGACCGGAATCTTCGGGCCGATGAGCGGGCTGTTCCGCACGAAATCGCAGGCCCTGATGACGTTCTGACGTTCGCTGCCGAACGTGCCGAAAAACTCGCTGAGATTATCCGGCAAACGGTTGCGCTCCACGCCCAGCGCCGACAATTTTTCCAGCAGCACGCCCGTCGTGGTTTTGGCGATCTGGCAATCCGTGTGGCCGATGATGGCGATCTCCTCGCCGCCCTTGACGGCGCAGGCCAGCGCGAGCGAACGCATGGTGCTACTCATCGGGCCGGTGATGATGTTGCCGGCGTTACGCAGCCAGATGAACTGTTCGCCGGGCAAGGCCAGCGCATTGGGGAAAAAGGCGTTCAGGCGCGGGTCCACGCACGTCAGCGCGATGACCGGCAGGTTGTCCGCGAAATCCGCCGGATGCAGCCCGGCGCTCGCGTCACCGGCGACGGCCTGGTGATTCGCGTCAATGATGGCTTCGAAGAGGCGCATGGCAATTTACGACATTTGATTTGCGATTTACGCACGTCCGGAACTGCGGGCGGCTATTTGTTTTTGATGATTGTTTTTTGCTGGGCAGCCACTGTGTTAATTTGATGCGTTAAATCTGATACGCGCCATGAAAAACTAGCTGATAATTTTGCGAGCGCCTCTTTTTCTTCATTGTTCAAACTCACGCTCAGATAAGCGTCAACCGTCTTTGTTCCGCCGATTGTGGTTGTGTAGGTTTTTAATCCGACCTTAATCAATTCAGCATTGGCGTATTCTTTGTCATCCGCGGCTCGGCCAAGACCATAAATATAACGAATAGTTCCTTCATCATTCTGAATTAAAGCATCTCCATTTTCCATTGATTGCATCATTTTGTAGGATGAAAACCGAACAAACTTCACACTCAGTTTTTTCGGGTGACGGATCATCTGTTGATAATTTTCATCCACGCCACTGGCGGCAAAGTATTTATCAATCAATGCGGTGCGGTCAGCCTTGTTTGTCAAAACCGTATATCCACGCGTGGCTTTGGTAAATGCTGCAAGCGCCATTTCCGGCTCGATATCCTTTGGCTGTAAATACAAAACATCATTGCTACTCACCCAAAAATCTGGCGTGTAAGTTACGCGTAATCTAGCAAGAAAGTCGCGCTCCTCAATCATTCCCTGTAAGGATTGCAAATTGCTTGTAACGACGTTTGTTTGCGCGCTCGCACAGATTGCGATTAGATGAAACATGGCTGTTATCAGTTTCATAGAAGTAATGGACTTGTTCATATTGTCTTCTTCCACGGCTGCACCGGCGGCGGTTCCTGCGGCATCAGATACCAGAGCGCCAAATAGGCCAAGATGCCAGCACCACCCGTTCCCAGCGCGGTCAGCACCCCGACAATCCGCAGTTTGCCGGAATCCCAGCCGAGATTGGCCGCCAGCCCACCGCAGACCCCGGCGATCTGGCAGTCGTCATGTGATCGGCGCAGGTTCATGATCTATTCCATTTTCAGCTGTTTTCTTACTCGAACGGAAAGCGCCAGAGGACTGGCGCACTCCAAGACGCTTCGCATCCATGCTGGTCGCAGATAACGCGCCAGCGTCTTGGACTGCGGTGGCCCACCACCGCTTTTCATCGGCTTCAAGGCAATCGGCATTGGAACACCAAAATTTCACAATGAGATTCTTCACGCGCCCAGTTGCTTCTTCCGTTCCGGCCGGCGCACGAAATAATAAATCAGCGCGCCGATCAAGTGCGTGAAGAGGATGACGAGGATCTAGATGATTTTGTCGTTGCCCTGGCTGGATTCCTTGGTGGCACAGTCCACCAACATCCAGATCCAGAAGGCGAGGAACAACACCCCGATCAGGAAGACGGGAATCATTATCAAAAATGGAAGGAAAATCATGGTTTTGCCTTTCGTTAATTGTTGCAGTGTCACACCTGTGGCTTGACTCATTCGGCCACAGTTCGAACGCTACACTTTTGTTTCGCCGGGTTCATCCTTGCCCATCGCCTTGCGCAGTGCGGGCACCTGTTCCAGCAGTTTCTCCAGCTTCACGCCGGTCAGACTTTCGATGATGGGCGGCAACTGGCTGATGATGGTGGTCACGTCGCCGGTGAGCTTGCTCGCGCCGCCGCCGGGGCCGTTGCCGGCGTTGATGATGACCATCTTCTCGGTCTT
>PLYV01000185.1 GCA_003151855.1 Limisphaerales bacterium
GGAAATGCGTTTGAGTTCGCCCGCCCGGTCGAGGGCGTTGACGAAATCGCGGAAGGAATCAAAAGCCATACGCCCGCGAAACTAACTGAAAATCCCACGCCGGGCAATGCGGGGAAAATCAGATGCGAGCAATCATCTTTTTTTCAAACGGCAGATACCGGTTCCGCAAATTTGCGCGGCGTGACGGTTTTCACGCTTTCAGGCTTTTTCAAAGCGCGTGGTCAAACCTCGGTTGAATTTTAGAACTTATATTGGACGCCCAGCGAGACGAGTTGGTGGTCGAAGTTGCGATAGCCGGCGTAACCGCTGACGGGCAGGTTGGCCTGCTGGTTGCGGCCGAGGTCATACGCGTATCCCAAACTGGCACCAAAATGCCGGGTGAACGCATAGCTCACGCCCGCAGAAATCGAATACATCGCATCGTTGCGCTGGCTTTGGCCGGCGGTGGTGGCCGTGCCGCCGGTCAGGCTGGCGGAACCGCAGTTGTAGTCGGCAAAAAGATATTTGGCGCCGAGATCCAATCCCAGTTGCTGGGTGGCGTTCAAATGATAAGCCAGCGCAAAAGTATTGTCCGCATACGGCAGCTTGCCGGTGCTGGATACCCATTGCCAGTGTTTGTAGGTGAACGACACGTTCTGGTTGGTGGTGATGGTCGCCGTCAAAACGCCTTCGCCGTAATAATTCACCGGATGATCGTGGTTGACCGGCGCGGCGGAATTGTAATCGCGGAACTCCGGTCCGCCCGCCAACTTCACCGTCAGCCACTTCAACGGCTTGCCTTCCAGACCCAGCAGGAGCCGCTGGTAGTCGGCGGAAGATTGGGCCTGCTGGCCATTCACCTTCAAGGTGTCATCCGAATGCGGCAGGGCTTGCTGGTATTGATGCCCATAACGGTAGCCCACGGTGACAGCCAGATTTTCCACCACCTTGTAGCCCAGATCCAGCCCGCCGTTTACGTCCGCACGGTCAACGTAGTCTTGATAACCTTTGTAAGGGACCACGGCGCAATTGTGCCAGTCGGTCATCAGGTCGTAATACAACAGCGACGCGACCGGGCGGATGAAAAACTTGCCCACGTCATATTGGAAAACAACCGTGGCGCGGTCCTGGATCTGCTTGCGGCGCTCGCGCGGAGCGCCCGTGGCGTAGCAACTGCGGTTTTTGTCCGCCTGATAGAGTGTCTTTAGCGGAGCGGGAGTGGCATCCTGGCTCACTGCATAGGTCGGAGCGGCGCTGCTGCCGTCGTTGAACAGAAACGCGTTGTCCAACGAGAAGGAAAAGTCACCGGTCTTGCCCTTGATGGCGTTGGCCAGCTTGTGCGCGTTGTAGTTTTCCGACGAGGCGTCGTGGAAAATGTTAAAATCGGGAGCATAGACCAGCGACAACGTCTGCAAGGTTTTTTGCGTGCCCAGCAACGGCGCAAAATTGAAGCCCACCTTCGGCGAAACCGTGGTGATCCATGACGACTGTGCGTTCAGGCCCGGACTCCGATCCGCCACCAATAGCACGTTGTCGTCGTAGCTTTCCTTGACCCCGGCGGACAAATCCGTCAGCCACGCCGGCTTGGTGAAAACATCGTTCGTGCCGTCCGCAAAAGCTTTTCCGCCGGCCAGCAAAAGGGCCGACGCCAAAATCAATAAATTCCGTTTCATTTCCCCGGCAATCTAGCGGATGGCCGGGTTTGCCGCTGGACACAAATTAGCCCAGACACACCTTATTTTGCTAAATCAGCGCGGACAAATCTCGTGGGCGCGGATTTGCGAAAGGTCGCGCACCGTCCAGTCCGCACCGTGCGGCTGCAATTCCTCGAACGTGGAGCCGCCCGTCGCCACCGCGAGCGTCTTTGCGCCGATAAATTTGCCACAGCGCACATCGAACGGCGTGTCGCCGATGACCACCACCTCCTGCGGCTGCAAATGCGGATCCAGCACGCGCCGGCCACGCGCGAGGGCGGCGACGGCGATATGGTTGCGCTCCTCATGGTCATCCGCGAAGCCGCCCATCACAAAAAAATCCCACAATCCAAAATGGCGCAGCTTGATTTCCGCGCCGAGCTGGATGTTGCCGGTGAGCAAACCAAGCATCGGCGGCTCCGGCAGCGCCAACAGCTCCGCGATGAAATCCCGCACCCCGGCACATTCGCAGCCGATGCTGTGGCCGAGGATGTATTCGAGCCAGAAAACGTAGTTGTCGAGGAACTGCTGGAAATTGTCCTGCGATTCCGGCACGCCGTGGATCTTGAAAAATTCGCGCACCAGACTCACGTCCGTGCGACCGGCAAACCTCATCTTTTCCGAGCCGTGCTTGAGGCCGAAGCTGTGGGCGAACGTCTGCGCAAACGCCTTGGTGCCCGCGTGCCCGGTGTGGACAAGCGTGCCGTCAATGTCGAAGAGAACAAGCCGAACCATGTGGCGCGCAAGTTAGTCGCTCCGGCGCGCGGAGGCAATGTTCTTCACCGTTTCTGATTGTAGGCCGACAACGAATACTTTTCCGCCGCCAGTTTTTCTACGCCGGGCCGCCAGCCGGTTTCCGGCAAATATTCCTGCCAGCGCACGCCAAAGTTTTTTTCCACAACTCCGCACATGGCTGTTTCAAAATCCTCGCGCGCCAGCGGCACCGGCGGCGGCTGCACCGAGCCTTG
>PLYV01000227.1 GCA_003151855.1 Limisphaerales bacterium
GATCGGTCACGACGGGCACGACGAGATGCGGCAGCGCGTTGTATTGCTGCAACTCGACGACCTTCGGGTCAATCATCACGAAGCGCAGTTGATCCGGCGAGAAACGGTAGAGCAGCGACGCGATGATGGAATTGATGCAGACGGATTTGCCGGAGCCGGTCGAACCGGCGATGAGCATGTGCGGCATCTCCGCGAGGTCGGCGACGATGGGATGGCCGTAAACATCCTTGCCGAGCGCGATGGGGATGCGCGCCTTGCTGTTGCGCCATTCGTCGGACTCGAACAGGTCGCGCATGATGACCTTGGTCTTGATGAGGTTCGGCACCTCGATGCCGACGGACGATTTGCCGGGCACGGGCGCGAGGATGTGGATGCGCTCGGCCTTGAGCGCGGCGGCGAGGTTGTTGGAAAGATTTTGAATCTTCTCCAGTTTCACACCGGGCGCGGGATGCAATTCGTAACGCGTGATCGTCGGTCCCTTGGTGATGTCGCCGAGCGAAACCTCGATGTCGAACTGCGCGAGTGTCTGCTGCATCAGCCGCGCGTTGGCCATCAGCTCTTCCTTTGACTCCGTGGGCTTGACGGTCAAGTCGGGATGCTGCAAGAAATCCATCGAGGGCAACTGGTAGTTGCCGATCATCGGCACGGAGGCCACGGTCATCGGCTTCGGTTTCTTCGGCAACAATTTCGGGCGCGGGGCCGGCACCGGCGGCGTGGAACCGTCGGCAATCGTGATGACCGGCTCCACCACCGGCGCGGCGGGCTTGTCGGCGGCGGGCGCTTCCACTTTTTCGGCGAGTGCGGGTGCGGGCTTGGACTCTTCCGTTTTATCCTCGGCAGGTTTGGTGTCAGATTTGCGGCCGAGGATTTCCTCGGTGCTGGCCGGGCGGATTTCGCTGGCGGGAATGATCTCGGCGGCCACCAGCGGTTCATCGGCCGGCGCAATTTCCTTCGGCGGCTCCGGCAAAGTTGTTTTGCGGACACGCGGGCCTTTGTTTTGCGGCACGCTCAAGTCGCGCACGGTCGGTTCCGGCACCGGCAAGCCGTCGGCCCCGAGGCCGCTGGCAGTTTTTTCCGGCTTGGCCGATTTGTCCACGCGGGCGAGTTCTTCTTCCAGCTTGCGCTTCTGCTTTTGCAATTCATCCGCGCGTTTATCCAGGGCAACTTCCTCAGTAGATTTGAATTCGTTTTCCACCGCCTTGTCCTTCTGCAACGCGGCGCGAATCCAGAGGCCGAGCTGGAAATTCGTCAGGAACAGCAGCGCGATCAAGCCGAGCGCGGCATAGACAATCGTCGCGCCGAGCTTGCCGAGCAGGCAAAAACCATAGTCATATTGCGATAGCCGGCCATAGGAAAGATACCCCATCCAGCCACCGGAAAAATCGGCGTTGATGTGGATGCGCCAGTCATCAATCAAGTCCGCCTTGCCGGCGAGATGCAACAGGCCGGTCAGCGCGAGGAACAACACCGCCGTCCACAGCAGGCACCAGCGGAGGCGGTCGCGGAGATAGCCGAGAATATTCAGCAGATACGCGACGCCGAACGCGGCGCAGAACCACGGCAGCAGATATGCCGCGATGCCGAACGGCCGGAAGGTGAACCACGCGAGATACGCGCCGATGGTGCCGATCCAGTTGTGGATTTCGTGGTTGGCCGGCACGCGCACGGACTTGAGGTCGTAGCGGTCGAAGGAAAATTGCGCGACCACCAACAGCAGCGCCAGCGCGAGCAGCGCCACGCCAATGACATCGTTAAAACCGTGGTTGGATTTGGAAGCTTCGTCCGGCTTTCTTGCCATGGGCGCAACGTAGCAATTCAGCGCGG
This sequence comes from Limisphaerales bacterium, assembly GCA_003151855.1. Lineage (GTDB taxonomy): Bacteria > Verrucomicrobiota > Verrucomicrobiia > Limisphaerales > UBA11358 > UBA11358. Next base: position 1,825 of record PLYV01000227.1, read on the forward strand.
CGGTTCAAAGTTGAAACTGCGCGCGGAAAATTTACGGCAGGATATGCGGCGGCGTGACCGTCGAGCCCAGCGAGCAGGTGGGATTGGTGCCGATGACGGTGTCCTGATAATAATCGCCGCCGACCGGGCAGGGCGGGATGCTGCCGAGCCGGTTGAGCTTGATGTAGGGTGTGATGTCGTTGGGAAAGTTCAGCGAGTCGCCGGTGTTTTTATGGTTTTCGATGGCGAACTGGGAAGCGGCTTCGTCAATCTGGCGGAGGTTGTTGATGCAAGCGTTGGCCTGCGACACGGTGCGCGCCTTGAGAAAGTTGGGCAGGGCGATGCCCGCGAGCATCCCGATGATGGCCACGACAATCATGATCTCCACCAGCGTGAAGCCGGCGGCGGGTAAATTTTTCGGCGTTTTCATACAACTGCAACTTGTGCCATTCGGCGGGGAAACCGGGGTTTTGGTGTTTTTGCACGGCCCGGTGCCTGCCGCCCTAAAGCATAGAAAGCAAATGGCCTGCCAACAATGCGTTTTGTCGCCGGACGCGCCGGTAAACGGCGTTGTCGCCGGGGGCGGAAATTTGTCCGGACGCCGGTTGTCCCGCTTTGAACCAGTCGCCGCGCTTGTGCGGCTGAAGATGGGACACGCGGAGTTTGGATTTTCCTTCCCGCCGGAAATTTGCTCTATTCAGACATGGACGCCGCCCAACTGCCGCCGCTCACGCCCGCCACGCTTTACCTCGTCGCCACGCCCATCGGCAACCTGGAAGACATCACCCTCCGCGCGCTCCGCGTCCTGCGCGAGTGCGATGTCGTCGCCGCCGAGGACACGCGCCGCTCCGGGCAACTGCTGAAGCATTTCGGCATCAGCAAGCCGCTTCTGAGCTATTTCCAATTCAATGAAGCCCGGCGCAGCGAGGAAATCATCGAGCGTCTCCGGCGCGGTGAAAAAATTGCGCTCGTCACCGACGCCGGCAGTCCCGGCATCAGCGATCCTGGCGAACGCGTGGTGAAAGCTGCCATCGCCGCCGGTTTCCGCGTGGAATCCGTGGTCGGCGCTTGCGCGCTCGTTGGCGCGCTGACGGCGAGCGGCTTGCCGACGGAGGAATTTCATTTCGTCGGCTTTCTCCCGCACAAATCCGGCCAGCGCCGCAATAAACTGGAAGCGCTCAAACCGGTTCCTGGCACTTTGGTTTTTTACGAATCGCCGTATCGCATCGAAAAACTGTTGGGCGAACTGAACGAAGTTTATCCCGACCGCGATGTGGTGCTGGCGCGCGAGCTGACCAAGAAGTTTGAGGAATTTCTGCGCGGCAAACCGGCGGAACTGCTGGCCATTGCGTCGAAGCGCAGTCTGAAAGGCGAGTTCGTGGTGCTGGTATCCGGCGCAGAAGTGAATCGCGCGAAGACCGCGACGGAGACGAAGGAATAATTTTCGTCTTCGCAAACTTCGTGCTCTTTGCGCGAAAATGGCTTTGAGTTTTCTTCAGCTTCCCGTCAGAGTTTGCGCATGAAATTTGCCGTCTCCTGCCTCGGGCTGTTCGTCGCCGCCTCGGTTTTTGCCGTCGAACCGGTTTCGATATATCACGCCGGCTGGATTGACCTCGACAAGAACGGCAAAAAGGATGTTTACGAAGACCCGGCGCAACCCGTTGCGAAACGCGCGAAGGATTTGCTCGGGCGCATGACGCTGGACGAAAAAATCGGCCAGCTCTGGCAGGTGGATTTGCAGAATGATGCGGAAAAAACCCACGGCGACCAGTTGCGCCACGGCGAAATCAGCTCATTCCTCGGCAGTAGCGCGCTCATTGAGACGCCCGCCATGCGGAACCAATTGCAGTGCCTCGCCGTCGAGCAAAGCCGGCTTGGCATCCCGCTGATTTTCGGGCATGACGTCATTCACGGCTTCCGCACGCAGTTTCCGATTCCGCTGGCGCAGGCGTGTGCGTGGGAGCCGGCGCTGTTTGAACAGACGCAAACCATCGCCGCGCGCGAGGCCGCAGCGGCGGGCATTGACTGGACGTTCGCGCCGATGGTGGATTTGGCACGCGACCCGCGCTGGGGCCGCATCGCCGAAGGGTTCGGTGAAGATCCGTGGCTCGGCGCACTCGACGCGGCGGCGAGCGTGCGCGGTTTTCAAGGCACGAATGTCTCCGACCCTAACCGCGTGGTCGCCTGCCTGAAACATTTCGTTGGCTACGGCGCGGCGGAGGGCGGACGCGATTACAACACGACGGAGATTTCCGAATACACGCTGCGCAATTTTTACTTGCCGCAATTTCACGCCGGTGTGGACGCGGGGGCGCTGACGCTGATGAGTTCGTTCAACTGCCTGTCCGGTTTTCCGTCGAGCGGCACGCGCCACACGCTCACGGACATTTTGCGCGGCGAATGGATATTTCCCGGCTTCGTCGTCAGCGATTGGGAATCCGTCGGCGAACTCGTGCCCCACGGAGTCGCCGCCGATGAAACCAATGCCGCGCGTCTTGGCCTCACGGCGGGTGTGGACATGGAAATGGCTTCAATGACTTACCACAACACGTTGAAAAAACAGGTGGAGCAAGGGACGATCTCGAAAAAAGTATTGGACGAAGCCGTCCGCCGCGTGCTGACGGTGAAATTCGAGAAAGGTTTGTTCGACCAGCCGTTCACCGACGAGGCGCGCTGCCAAACAGCATTTCTGCAAAACGACGCGCTGGCGTTGTCCCGCACGGCGGCGGCGAAATCCTGCGTGCTGCTGAAAAACGAAAACGGCGTGCTGCCGCTCTCGCCGCGCGCGGGCAAAATCGCGCTCATCGGGCCGTTCGCCGACAACGCGCAGGAACTCGTCGGCCCGTGGCATTCGCGCGCGCACAAGGCAGATTTAATTTCGCTGGCCGAGGCGGTGCGCGGGCGGTTGACGGCGGCGGATCAACTTGTCGTCGCGCGCGGTTGCACGATGGTGGAACCGGATGTTTTCAAGCTGCCGCTGGACCTTGATACATTCATGCCGATTAAAGAAACGCCCTCCAGCACCAACGAACTTGCCGCTGCCATTGAAGTTGCAAAATCGGCAGACGTAGTCGTGCTGGCGCTGGGTGAACCGCTGGATTGGAGCGGCGAATCCGCGAGCCGCACAGACCTCGGCCTGCCGGGCAAGCAGCTGGAACTTTTTGACGCCGTTGCTGCGACCGGCAAACCGGTCGTCGTGGTGCTGTTCAACGGCCGGCCGCTGGCGATTCCACAGCTTCAGGAAAAAGCGGCCGCTATTTTGGAGGCGTGGTTTCCCGGCACGCAGGGCGCGAACGGCGTCGCTGATGTTTTGTTTGGTGTGGTGGATCCGTCCGGCCGCCTGACCACGACCTTTCCGCGCAACGTCGGGCAGGTGCCGTTTCACTACAACCATTTCAACACCGGCCGCCCCGGCTTCGGCGATTACAAGGGCAACTATGTGGACGCGCCCACGACGCCGCTCTATCCGTTCGGCTTCGGCTTGGCCTACACGGCGTTTGAGTTTGGCCCGGTGGCGCTGGCAACGAATGCCATTGCATCAACCGGCAAAATCTCTGCGCAAGTGGAAATCAAAAACACCGGCGCGCGCGCCGGCACCGCTGTGGCGGAACTTTATCTTCGCGCGCTGGCGGCCACCGCCGGCTCGCGACCGGTGCGCGAACTGAAAGGTTTTAAGAAAATCCTGCTGCAACCGGGCGAAACGAAGGCGGTGAACTTCGAGCTGGCTGCAAGGGAACTTGGCTATTTTGATGCGAAGGGAAATTGCCTCGTGGAACCGGGCAAATACCAGCTCTGGATTTCCGCCGATTCCGCGAGCGGCGAGCCGGCGGCGTTTCAGTTGGTGAAATAAATCAAGCCGCCGCCCGCCGTCCGCGTATCCACCCGTCGCGAAAGTCTGCCGGCAACCACCGCAGGCGTGTTGACGGACGGCGTTTGCGTTAAGACCAACGTGGTTTGCCAAGCGCGTGCTTGAAGAATTGCGTTGGAGAGAAGTTGGATTGGTAGCTAGTGCAACAGATGCCGAGTATCTGGAATCGCTAGTTTGCATTCTTGCCAGTGCTTGTAGCTCCGAACTTGCATTCAACACGGGCATCCTCATTGAACAGATGCCACCTAAATCTCGGCGCAAAATTTACGAGGTCTTGCTCTCAATCGTTGAAAATATTCCATCCGATTGGCCAAAACTTCATTTCATACAGTATCCCCAAAAGGGAAATCACGGGAAAGGCAACGAGGGGTGGTGGGGCTGGATACGCGAATGCAAACCTTCTCGCGAACATCTGAAAGAAGTCGAAGCCGCGAATTCGTAAAATTCAACCGCCCTTTGCCCCGTTCGTCCACCCCCAACCGCCGTTTTCCGCCACGGTTAGCTTCGTTAATTTTTCCTATCTTGGGAAAGGCTTTGCAGGAATTGCCATTTGTGGGAATACGGTTGACGGCTCATGGACAGCGGGTGTTTTATCGGCACGTAACCAAAAAAACCAATTGCTGACGCATGGCCACCCGCTGGAATGAACCGAACGCAAAATGGAATGATGGTTCTACTTGGGCGTCCGCTTCGGCGGAATCGAAAATTAAACGTATGACAAAACTCATCAAACTCGGACTCTCCCGTTTCAACATCGTGGGTCTCATCGCCTATCTGCAACCCATCATCACCAAGATGACCGGGAACACCACGTTCACCACCCTCGCCACCAAGACCACGGCGCTGGGCACGGCGGTGACGGCGCTCGAAACCGCCAACACCAATTACAACGCCGCGCTGTCCACGGCGAACCAGTTGATGATCGTGCGCGATAACGCCGTCATCACGGTGGAAAACGCGGCGCAAGACCTCGCCGCCGGTGCCGAGGGCGTCACCAAAGACCCCGCCCTGCTCAAAAGCGGCGGCTGGGATTTGGTGTCCGGCACCACCACGCCGGTCGGCCCGATGTCCGCCCCCGCCAACTTCCACGTCACCGCCGGCGACAATCCCGGCGAGGTGGATGCGATGTGCGACCCGCAGAAGGGTGTGCAGACGCATATCGGCGAATGGGCGACGACCCCGGACGGCCCGTGGACGCAGTTTTATGTGGGCAAGAAATCCAGTTGCGCGGCGACGAGCCTGACGAGCGGCGCGCTGGGCTGGTTCCGCATGGCCGCCGTGGGCGCGGCGGGTCGCGGTCCATGGGCCGGCCCCATCAGCAAGCGCGTGCCATAAGAATTTTGTTGTGGTTCATGGTTGGCTTCAAAGCCGCATCCGCAAGGGTGCGGCCTTTTATTTTGACCTGCGCAGCGGGACGGGAAAGGAGAACAACCCAATGGCGACGGGCTGGTTCCGTTCAACCGGTCCAAAACGGCCGGGGTCAGCCCAGCTTTGGAAAAAATTCCTTCGCCGTGCGGCACGTCGCCGCGCTCAATTCGTCCAGCGAACACAGCTTCACCTGTGCGATGGTCTCGGAGATTTCCTTCACATACGCCGGCTCGCAGCGTTTGCCGCGATACGGCACCGGCGCGAGATACGGGCAATCGGTCTCCAGCATGAACTGATCCAGTGGCGTGGCGGCCACGGCGTCGCGGATGTTCTGGCCGTTTTTGAACGTCACGATGCCGGTGTAGCTCACCAGCCAGCCGAGGTCTAAAATCTTTTGCAACCGCTCCACGCTTTCGCCAAAACAATGAAACACGCCGCGCGTCTTGGCTGCGAACGGCTGGATTTGCGCGAACAAATCATCGAACGAACTGCGCTGGTGAATCACGCAGTTCAAGCCGGTTTCCGCCGCGACTTCTAGCTGCTGCTGAAAAATCTCCGCCTGCTTCCGTTTGTAAGCCGCATCAAGTTCGTTGGGCCGGCTCGCGGGGTCGCTCGCCCCACCTTGCGCGCTCGGCAACCGGTGATAATCCAAACCACATTCGCCAATGGCAACGGCCTTGGGATGGCGGGCGAGTTCACGCAAATCGGCGCGGATGTCGGCGGGCGCTTCGTGCGCGTTGCTGGGATGCCAGCCGACGGCGGCGTAAATCATCTCGTGCTTTTCTGCGAGCGCGAGCGCGCGGCGGCTGCTGTCGAAGTCGGTGCCGATGGCGATGATTTTCGTGATGCCCGCCGCCTGCGCGCGGTCGAGCACGTCGGCGAAGTCCGCCTTGTAATCGTCGTAATCGAGATGCGCGTGCGTGTCGAAGAAAATGGCCATGTTATTTTTTCGCGGCGGAAATCTTTTGTTCCAGCGCCTTGAGCTTTTCGTCAACCGAACTCCGGCCGGGATAATCCGGCGCTTCGGCGATCAGCGCGCGGTAATTTTCTGCCGCCTCGGCCAGACGATCCTGCGCGGCCAGTTTTTCGCCGAGCGTGAGCCGGAGGCGGATTTTCTGTTGGGGCGAGGGATTGAGCTTGAGCGCATTCTGCCACGACTCGATGGCGGAACTGGGTTTGCCGGCCGCCTCATAAAGAGTGGCGAGCTTTTCCGTCAGCACCGCGCTCTGGCCGCTGATCGGCACCTGGTTGGCAAGAAAATCGAGCAACTGCGACGGGCGCAGGCCGCGCGCCAGGTCGAGGCAGATCAGGCGGTTGAATGACCATTCGAGCAGCGGGTTTTTGGTGCGCGTCAGGAAGCTGTGCATTTCCGGTGGCGATTTTTTGAACGGCTGATACAGCGGGTCGCCGATGACGGTGGTCTGCCACGAGAGCGCGACCTGCGATGCCCACGCGGCTTCGCCAAACGTGTAGCCATTGCCCAGCGCCTGCAAGGTGAAGGCGATGTTGGGCGTGAACTGCAGGAATGGTTCATACACGCAGCCCATGGTGCAGGTCGCGCCCTTGGCGAGCAGCGGGCCGCACCAGTTGCGCGTGGCGCTGCGCACGGTGTCGGCGCTGTAGGAATGGAGGTGATAGGCAAAGGCACCGGGCATGAATTCCACCTTGGGCAAGGTGAACGGGCCGTTGACCTCGCCCGCATACCAGCCGGCGTAGATGCCGATGTGGCTCATCGGAAACGACGCGGGCAACGTGTTCTCGTTGGTGTCCACCTCGGTTTCAAAACCGAGCTGCCGGGCGATTCGCGCGCCGGCGAACATCCACTCGTCGCCGAGAAAATATGTATTGGTCGGTGCCAGCCCGCGTGCGTCAAAATACGCGCGGCCCCACAGGCCGTGGTTTTCCGCCTCGATGGCCTTGTCCACGAGTTGCGCGGCGATTTCGGGCGTGGGGCCGTCGAGCCGCGCGACGAGCAACAGGCCGTTGGCGCAGTTCAGAGCGGCGCGGTTGGTGCAAAGATAAAACGGATTCACCAGCGGCCCGGTCAGCGGGATTTTGGTTTTGATCAGCGGCAGCCAGGCGAGTTCGGAATCCACCGAGGCCTCGTTGCGGCGCAGTTTTTCGCGCGTGTCCTTGTCCGTGATTTTCTCGATGAGCCTGTCCATGAATTCCGCCGCCATGGAGCTGGTCTCGATCTTCAGCGGCACGCCGTAGCACAGGACGGCGTAGCGGATTTTGGATTCCACGACGCGAAACTCGGTTGCTTCCACGCGGCCCTTGGCGTCGCGCACGGCGACCTCGGAAAATTTCCACAGGCCGGTGGCCTCGAGTTTTTCCGCCAGCGGCTTTTGCAAAAAATCCGTGAAGTCTGCGCGCGTCATGCTTTCGTTCGTCGTCAGACCGAAGCCGAAAATTTGCTTCGCCGGAACCGACCGCGCCGCCGCGTAATGCTCGGCGACGGTCTTGGACGCCGGCAACTGCGAATTGTAGATGACGACGACTTCCTCGCCGCCGGCAAACGCCGTCAACCCGGCCAGCGCCAGCAGGCCGAAGGCAAATATGATTCGCAAAAAAGTCATTGGTGTTTCGACCGCCTCCAACTGTTCCAGTTCAAATTACCGGCCAAATCGCGTCACAGGCAAGCCCGGCGTGGTGCAAAACTTCATTCGCCGGCCGTCACCTTCAGCCCGTCCCACGCCAGCGTGATGCCNNGCGTTGATGCGCCGCGCCGCCGTCAGCGCCTCGTCGAGGCACATGTGCGTCGGGTGCGGTTTGTGGCGCAGCGCGTCCAGCACGGCGATCTCCACGCCGCGCACCTTTTCCATCGCCTCATCGGGAATCTCCTTGCAGTCGCTCAGATACGCCAGCCGCTTGCGGCCGTTCTGCTCGAAGAGAAAACCAGTCGTCGTCATTCGCCCGTGCGGCAGATCCAGCGGCGTTATTTTTAGGTCGCCGATTTCAAACGGGCCAGTGATGACGCGTTCCTCCGGTTGAAAATAGCCTTTCGGCCACGGGCCTTGGTGAAACGCGTAGATGAACACGCGTCGCAGATGCACCATCGTCGCCTCGCTGGCGTAAATCGGCAGCGTGCCGTCGCGCAAATCGCAAAAGCGCCGGCAGTCGTCCATGCCGAGGATGTGGTCGGCGTGGGCGTGCGTTACCAGCACCGCGTCGAGGTGTTTGATTTTTTCGCGCAGGCATTGGATGCGGAATTCCGGCGGCGTGTCCACGACGAGCTTGGTTTTTTCCGTGGTGACGTGGATGGCCGGGCGCGTGCGCCAGTTCTTGGGATTGGCCAGATATTCCGGCGGATAATCCACGCCGATGAGCGGCACGCCCTGCGAGGTGCCGCTGCCGAGGAATGTAAATTCAAACGCCATGTGATTTTTTCTTTTGCCGAACGGCGGCATAACCGTCAAATTCAGCGGGGACAAATCTAACCATGTTGACGACGTTGCGCATCAAAAACCTCGCCCTTGTGAGCGATCTCACGCTGGAACTCCAGCCCGGCTGCAACGTCATCACCGGCGAAACCGGCGCGGGCAAGTCCATCATCATTGGCGCGCTCAACCTCGTCCTCGGCGAACGCGCCGACCNNCGCTCATCCGCAGCGGCGAGGAGAGTTGTTCCGTCGAGGCCGTGTTCGACACCAAAAAATTGCGCGTGCCGCTGAAAGGTTTCTTGGAGGAGAACGGCTTGGAGCCGTGCGAGGAAAATCAACTCGTTCTCAAACGAACCTTCACCAGCGCCGGCACGAATCGTCAGTTCATCAATGGCTCGCCCACCACGCTCGCCACGCTCGGCAGCGTCGGCGAATGGCTCGTGGACATGCACGGTCCCCACGACCACCAGTCGCTCCTGCACGCGGGCAAACAGCTTTTGATTCTCGACGCGTTCGGCGGTTTGGAAAAAGAACGGGAAGCCTTTGGCGAACTCGTCCGCCGCCGCGCCGTTCTGGAAAGTGAAAAATCAGCGCTCATTGTGGACGAGAAAACCTACGCGCAACAACTCGACTTGTTGCGTTTTCAAGTGCAGGAAATTTCCGCCGCGCGCCTCCAGCCCGGCGAAGACGAAACGGTCGAAGCTGAATTCAACCGCGCCAGCAATGCCGCGAAGCTGCTGCAATTGAGCCAGGCCGTGCTCGATGCCTTGAGCGAGAATGAAGCTTCCTTGCTCACGCAGGCCGGCGTCATTGGCCGCGTGCTGGCCGAGCTTCAGCGTGTGGACACCGGCGCGAACAAGCTGGTGGAGTTGCACGCGCAGGCGGGCGAGACCCTGCGCGAGTTGCAGACCGAGCTGTCGCGTTACGCTGACAAGGTGGATGTGGACCCGGCGCGGTTGGCGGAACTGGAGGAACGGCTGAATTTGCTCCACACGCTCAAGCGCAAATACGGCGCGAGCATTGCTGAAGTCATTGCGTTCAGCGACGAGGCGAAACAGAAATTGCAATTGCTCGAAAGCCGTGACGCCGAACTGGCGCGGCTCAACGCGGCGCTGAAAAAATTGGATTCTGAAATTTTGAGCGCCGGCAAAAAACTTTCCGCCGCGCGCAAGAAAGTGATTCCGTCGCTTGCCAAGGCCGTGAGCAAACAACTGGAAGATTTGGGCTTCAAGCAGAGCAAGTTTGACATCAGTCAGGAGATGGCAGATGGCAGATGGCAGATGGAGGGCGGCAGCCCAAACTCCCAGCTTCCAACTCCCAACTCCTCCGGCTTCGACACCGTCGAATTCCAGTTCGCGCCGAATCCGGGCGAACCGGCCAAGCCGCTGCGAGCCATCGCGTCGTCCGGCGAAATGGCGCGCGTGATGTTGGCGCTCAAAACCGTGCTGGCGGCGGAAGATGAAATTCCAGTTCTGGTTTTTGATGAGGTGGACGCCAATGTCGGCGGCGAAACCGCCAATGCCGTCGGTGAAAAGATGCAGCAGATTGCCGCGAAACGGCAGGTGTTTTGCATCACGCATCTGCCGCAGGTGGCCGCGCCGGCGGACGCGCATTACGTCGTGACCAAGTCGGTGAAGAATGGCCGGACGATTTCCGAGATCACCCTGCTCGACAAAAAATCCCGCGTTACCGAACTGGCGCGGATGCTCGGCGGCCAGACCGACGCCGCGCGGAAGCACGCCGAGGCGCTGCTGAAATGATTTTTGACTTTTCCCGGCGGCGCGTTGCTGCGACTGTAAAGGCATAATCAAATTTTTTATGACGAAACTTTCCTTCCCGTTCACCGAAGAAAAAATCCGCGCGCTGAAAGTCGGCGACGAGGTGCTGATTTCCGGCACGGTGTTCACCGGCCGTGATGCGGTTCATAAATATTTGCACGAGGGCGGCGCGTTGCCGCCCGGCGTGAGCCTCAAGGATGGCATCATGTATCACTGCGGCCCGGTGATGATGAAGCAGGAAGACGGCAGCTACATCTGCACCGCCGCCGGCCCGACGACCTCCATTCGCGAGGAGCCGTATCAATGGCAGGTCATCCGCGATTTTGGCCTGCGCGGCGTCATTGGCAAGGGCGGCATGGCGGAGAAGACGCAGGCGGCGTGCAAGGAATATGGCTGCGTGTATCTGCACGCCATCGGCGGCGCGGCGCAGGTGCTGGCCGAGTGCATCAAGAAGGTGAACAATGTCTATTTCCTCGAAAAATTTGGTTCGCCGGAAGCCATCTGGGAACTGGCGGTGGTGGATTTTCCCGCCGTGGTGACGATTGACGCGCACGGCAATTCACTGCACGAGGAAGTTTTTGCGAAGAGTAAGGCGGCTTTGGCGGAACGGCTGTGAACCGTTATGGAAGCCACTGGCGAGGGAAAGCTGGTTTCGTCTCCTTCAGGATTTCGCTTTCTAAATCTGATCCGGCTGCTGGTCATCACGCTGGCTGTCAGCTATATCTTTTCCCGTTTCATCCCGGCTTCAGCGGTGGGCGACTACATCGTGTATGGCATGCCGGCTTCAGCGATGGGCGATTACATCGCGTCTGAGCGTATCGACAATTGCTGGGCCATGGCCTTGCACGAGGCGCATATGGAGCGGCTGCAATTTGGGACAGATTTTGTTTTCACATACGGCCCGTGGGGATTTCTGGCGCGCGGCTACCTGGCTCAGACCCATGCGGTTTCCTTGGTGATGTGGTCAATTCTGGCGCTGATTTATATGTTTGCCGGCTGGCAACTGGCGCGAGGTGCCGGGGGAGGTCGGGTCGGCACTTGGGCGTGGCTGGTTTTATTGGCCGCCCTTGCCACCACGCCAGTGGGGAACGATTTCGATGTCCGGCTGGTTTTGTTTGTGACGTTGTTTTTGCTGCTGCACTTTTTTTCAGAAGTCGGCGCCATGGCAAAGGTGTTTCTGGTGGTGGCGCTGGGCTGCTTGAGCTTGGTCAAATTCACCGGGTTGGTGGAAACGGCTTTTGTGATGTGCCTCGTCTCCGGGGACGATGTTTTTCGGAGACGTCGTTTTCCGTGGGCGGCACCCTTGTGGCTGGCAAGCCTGATCTGGTTTTGGGTCATGGGCGGCCAGAGCCTGGATAATTTCTGGTTGTTTTTAGTGCATTCATGGCAGGTCGCTGCCGGTTATACCGATGCCATGATGTTGCCTGGAAATGCCCCGGTCATGAGTCTTTTGGGTTTTGCCGTCATCGGTGGCGCGCTATGGTTTTTGGCGGCGCGTATGGCGTGGGTGAAATTGCGAAGCTGGGCAATCGTTCCGTTGGCGGGTTTGGCGGCCATCGTGTTTATCGCTTTCAAACTGGGCTATGTCCGGCACGATTTTCATCAGGTCAACTCGGCCATGGCCTTGCTCGTCATCGCGGCGCTGCTGCTGCCGTTGACGTGGCGGGGATCCAAAATGTTGCAGCTCACTGCCGTCGGAGTGCTGTTTGTCGCCGGAATTTTTGGGGTGGAAATTTTTCACAACTGGCCGATCGCCAAAGGCCTGGCGACTCAACTGGCCGGGACATTTCGACTCTCCAATCTGCTGGCTCCCGCGGCCACCACCTGCACCGGGTGTCTTCAGGCGAGTTATGAAAATGAGATGGCCCGCCTCGCGGGGAAATATCCATTGCCGCGACTCAATGGCGGGTGCGATCTGTATTCCGACAACCAAGCCGTGCTGTTTGCCCACGGATTTCATTATCAGCCGCGCCCCGTGATCCAAAGTTATTCGGCCTACACGCCGGAACTGGCGCAAATGAACGCCGCGTGGTTGCGCTCGGAGCATGCCGCCAGCAACCTGCTGTTCGCCGTGCAGCCGCTCGACTGCCGGTTTCCCAGCCTGGACGACGGCTTGTCGTGGCCGGAGATTTTGACGCGCTACGAGGTCAATCAGCAGGTCGGCCCGGAAGCTCCATTCCTGCTGCTCCAACGCCGAGCCGTGCCGCGTGGATACCGGCTGGTTTCCATCACCAATACGGAGGCCCGGCTGGGGGAAAATCTGGAGGTCCCGGTCTTGAGCACCGCACCCATCTGGGTGGAGATGACGTTCAAAAAAACCGCCGGCGGGAAAATCATTTCCGCCGCCTACAAGCCGCCGGTATTGATAATGGAGGCAACCTTCCGTGCGGGGCCGCCGAGGCGTTTCCGGATCATTCCGGGCATGTCGCAGGCCGGGTTTTTGCTGTCGCCGATGGTTGCGGACAATAAATCGTTTGCGGCTTTGTTTGCCCCGGACTGGCGGGCCGAACTGGCCGGACGGGAAGTCCGGTCGCTGGTCATTGAATCTGAAATGCCGGCCCATCCCAGCTTGGGTTATCAGCCATCGTATTTGGTGCATTTTTACCGGCTGGAACTGTCACCGTAGCGTCGCTGCGGACTTTTCAAAATTTCAGATTCCAATCATCCGAGGAATATTTTTCGGAGACCAACCTCGAAATCGCCTCGGCGGACGGAGCTGGGGCGGGTTCGACGGCATTCCATTCATTTGCCAGCGCGGTCTTTACAGATTCCGCCGGCAGATTCAGATTGGTCACGAAATCAGAATGTGGCCGGTGGTCGCGGTAATCTGGCTGGAGCGACGGCATGAGCAGCAGTTCGCTGATCAACTTGAGATTGCAGTTCAGCAGCAGCGTGCCGTGGAAGAGGAGAAAGTTTTTCCGGCGGCGCTGCGAGTTGCCGGCGAATTTCAAATGGCCCAGGCACAAATCCGTGTGGCCGCGCACAGAAATTGCCGATTGCTGATTGCCGATTGCCGATTTTGGGAAAACCTTTTCAATCGCCGCGCGGTTCTTCTCCATGATGTGCTGGTTGGTGGACGAGATGTTTCGCGTCGGCGAGTTTTCCGCGATGCGCAGGATCAAGCTGTAATTCAAGCCGCCGCGCATCTGCACCACAGTGCCGCCGCCGGAGCCGCGCCGGAAAATCGGGACGCTGTTTTTTTTGCACGCGGCGACGTTCACCTCGGTCGCCACCTTGTTCGCGTAGCCGACAACGACGAAGGTTTCGCGCGGCTCCCAGAAGAGGAGCGTTTCGTCGCCGTGGCCGGCCTCGCAGGCGTCGAGCAACGCCTCGTCCGCCGCAAGTAGTTCGGCGGGCGGGAGCGGCGGCAGGTCGAGGTGCAGCATTTCTGGTGTTTTATTTTCGCTGGTGATACGGAGACAAATTGCGTTTAATATGCGAGCTTCGTTTCCGTGTTTGCGAAACGAGTTTATCCAAGTGAAAGCATCCAAAAAAGAAATTAACAGCTCCGGCGGCGACAAGGTTTCCGCGACCCTCAAATCAGTTTTTGAACTGGCCTTGGAAAGCCAGGGCACCGAGCGCACGGCGCAAATGCTCGAACAGCTCGCGCAGGAGCTGCGGGCCGCGCCGCGCCCGGCGGGCGGCGTCACCACCTCTTACATCAACACCATCCCGGTGGCGGAGCAGCCGGAATATCCCGGCGACCGCGTCATCGAGCGCCGCATCAAGAGCATCATGCGCTGGAACGCGATGGCGATGGTGGT
>PLYV01000237.1 GCA_003151855.1 Limisphaerales bacterium
CTTTAGTGTTAACACACCCTAGGCCTTAAGAAGGGACCAGTCAATGAAATGCAAACGGCCTGCGACGGAAGACAAGATCCGCCTCCGGCGGGAGGCGGAGTGTGGTGAAAAAAAACATCCATCCCATTCGCAATGTCAGCTCGCGGCGCTCGATGGAACGTCAGTTCGCGCTGCATTCCATTCGCGTGCTCAACCAACACGAACGCGCCAACTCTTCACAGTTTCCATTCACGAATGCCAGTTGGCGCGTGCGCGGACGCCTGACGCTCATGTCCGTGCAGCCCGCTAACGCGGTCTGCTCCGGGCACCGGCACGCCATCTTTGGTTTACGAACGTCACTCTCGGCGTGCCTTTCGCTACCCCGCGCACGCGGCGGGCCGGCGCCGGTTATCGAATATTTTTCGTGCCATCCAACCGTTGCTGGTTGGCGGATGGTTTTAGGCGCGGGGTCAGGCGGGGACACAACCTCGTCACTTCGTTCCTCGCGGGGGCAAACGCTCGCGGTCGCCTTTTTGATTTCGGCAAGGTGGCCGTCCGCAAGGACCGTCACCGAGCCGATTCTTTTGCTCGGGCCTCGCACCAGTATCAAATGGCGGGCATGCTCGCCGTGATGGATGATGCGGCCCATATCCTGACGCTGCATCGCACCCACCAGCCTTTCGCGGAACGGGAGCGGGAAATTCTCAATGCCATCCAGCCGCATCTGGTCAACAGCTACATCAACGCCATCGTCCACAGCAAGGCCAGAAATTCGGCCACGCAAATCCAGGCGGCCATCGAGACGGCTCCCGGCGCGTATGGCTGTTTTGACGCGCAAGGCAACGTGACGTGCGGGCCAGAGCGTGGCTGGATGAATTTTTCCCCGATGAGGTGAAGCACGCAGGCAACCTTCCCCGCAGCGTCCGGCAACTGCTGGATGATTCCATCCGGGAGAACCATACGCCCAAGCAGCTTGAAAAATCCGGCCCAAAGGAAATTCTGAATGTCTGCCTTGGAGCCTCGCCGGTGGGCGGCTGGAGCGCAAGGTCAAAACCCTGCCGCCGCGATTTTGTCCGTTGCCGCAGTTCAGCCGGCGCAAAAACGAGGTCCTGCAATGGATGGTGGAAGGCAAGCGCAATGCGGAGATCGCCCGCATCCTGCATTTAAGCCCGCGCACGGTGGAAAAGCACGTCGCGGAAATCCTGGAATCATTTCACGCGGAGAATCGAGCGACTGTAATCATCCGCGCGATGGAATTGTGCGCAGCGGCAAATATGCAAAAAACCACAGCCTGCCCCCCCCCTGAAACTGGTATTCGAGTCCCCACTCTTCATCGCCTGCCATCCGGAAATTTTCTGCCAGCAACGGGGAAATTCTCATTTGACCACCAACCGTCCAACACCAATCTTCCCGCTTAAATGCAAACATATCATCAAATCAAGATGCGTTGATTTTTGATTTGAATCACCGGTGCCTTTGGCTATCTTTGCCCCATGTCGAACAACGCCGAACTGCTCAAAAAGGCACTACAAGAACGCATCGTCATCATTGATGGCGCGATGGGCACGACCATCCGCACCTATGGCTTGGGCGAAAAGGAAATTCGCGGCGAGCGGTTTGCGGATTCCAAGAAAGACTTGAAGAACAACGGCGACCTCTATTCCCTGACGCAGGCGGCGACGATCTGCGACATCCACCGGCGCTTTCTCGAAGCCGGCGCGGACATCATCGAGACGAACACCTTTTCCGCCACCAGCATCGGCCAGAGCGAATTTTTCGTGGACGACCCGCGCGAACACGGCGGCCGGAAAGACCCGGCGTTTTACCAGGGCGTCATCGAGAACAAATTTCTCAATGACCTCGCCTGGGAAATCAACGAGCAATCCGCCAAGCAATGCCGCGAGTGGGCGGATCGCATTGCGAATAAAACCGGCCGCCCGCGTTTCGTCGCCGGGGCCGTCGGGCCGTTGACGGTTTCGCTTTCCAATTCGCCGGATGCGGATGACGCGGGTTTTCGCGTCTGCACGTTCGATCAGGTCAAGGCGGCTTACGTCAATCAAGTCCGCGCGCTCATCGCGGGCGGCTCGGACCTTTTGTTGGTTGAAACGATTTTCGATTCGCTCAACGCCAAGGCGGCGTTGGTGGCGATTCAGGAAGTTTTCGCGCAGGATAAAAAGATTTTGCCGATCATGATTTCCGCCGCCGTCGGCCGCGGCGGCGAGACGATGATTTCCGCGCAGACCATCGAGGCGTATTGGAATGCGATGAAGCATGTGAATCCGATCGCCATCGGTCTCAACTGCTCGCTCGGCCCGGATCTCATGCGCCCGTTCCTCGCGGAACTTGCGGAGAAATCGAACACGGCGATTTCGTGCTATCCGAATGCCGGCTTGCCAAATCCGCTGTCGCCGACCGGTTTTGATTTGAAGCCCGAAGACATGGGCAATTTCCTCGGCGAGTTTGCGAACAGTGGTTTGATCAACATCGCCGGCGGCTGCTGCGGCAACACGCCGGAACACATTGCGGCCATCGCGAAGGCGCTTGAGGACAAACCGCCGCGTCAGCCGAAAACAGAGACAAAGTTTTCCACCGGCGCGGCGATTCCGCTGCGCCTGTCCGGTTCGCAGCCGTTCACACAGCAGATCGGGCAGTTCATCATGATCGGCGAGCGCACGAACGTGGCGGGTTCGCCGAAGTTCGCCAAGCTCATCAAGGAAAACAAATACGAGGAAGCCGTGGCCGTCGCGCGCCAGCAGGTCGAGAACNNACGAAGGGATGATTGACGGCGTCGCCGCCATGACGCGCTTCCTGCAATTGCTCGGCAGCGAACCGGAAGTGGCCAAGGTGCCGTTCATGGTGGACTCATCGAAGTGGGAAGTGATCGAAGCCGGCCTGAAATGCCTTCAAGGCAAAGGCATCGTGAATTCCATTTCGATGAAGGAAGGCGAGACAAAGTTCCGCGAACACGCCGCCAAAGTTTTGAAATACGGCGCGGCCGTCGTTGTGATGGCGTTTGACGAGCAAGGCCAGGCCGCGACACTGGCGGACAAAATCCGCATCTGCGAGCGCGCCTATCGCATCCTCGTGGACGAAATCGGTTTTCCGCCGGAAGACATCATTTTCGATCCGAACGTCCTCACCGTCGGCACGGGAATCGAGGAGCACAACAACTACGCCGTGGACTTCATCGAAGCCACGCGCTGGATCAAACAGAATTTGCCGCACGCGAAAGTCAGCGGCGGTTTGTCGAACGTGTCCTTCAGCTTCCGCGGCAACAATCCGGTGCGCAAGGCGATGCACAGCGCGTTTCTTTANNGCCATCAAGGCCGGCATGGACATGGCCATCGTGAACGCCGGCATGCTGGAGGTTTACGAAGAGATCGAGCCGGAGCTGAAGGAACTCGTCGAAGACGTGTTGCTCAATCGCCGTCCCGACGCCACGGAACGCCTCGTGACCTTTGGCGAAAAGCTGAAAGCCGCGAGCGCGGGCACGACTGCCGCCGACAAAAAGGTCGAGGAAGAATGGCGCAAAGGCACGGTCGAGGAACGCCTTTCGCACTCGCTCGTGAAGGGCATTGACCTTTACGTTGACGCGGACACCGCCGAAGCGCTCGCAAAATATGGCAAGCCGCTCACGGTCATCGAAG
>PLYV01000254.1 GCA_003151855.1 Limisphaerales bacterium
TCAGATACAAACTGAACGCGGCGAATGCTTTATCAGATTCCCGGTCATGTTTTTCAAATAATTGGTGCATTGTTCATCCTTTCTTTCACTTCGGCGAGGGTTTCGGCCACGGTCAGGCGTTCGCCGTCCGGTTTCCACCAGTGGTAACGCTCCGGCGAATCAAACGGGATGGACAAGTCGCCACCGGCGGTCAGGAACGGCAGGCGTTCACCAGCGGCGGACGGCGACGGGACGACGGGGACGGCGAGGACGGCACTTCCAATGTCTCTTTGTCTCTCTAGGAAATCACCCGTATCTATATTGGCAGTGGTGGAATCCACTCGCGCACACGCGCGTAACTTAACTATTGCCGCCCCATCCGTCCCAGATTCAGAGGTTTTCAATTCAGCCGGAGCGGCAATGATCGCCGAAGGGGAAGCCAACCCGCCTTTTTCTGTCCCAACCGTCCCACGGTCAAAGGCGGTCAAACCCGCCTTCACCGACGCCGCCGCTGTCATGGCCGGCGGCGACTTGAGCCGCAACGAAACACTCCCGGCTGGTGACCGGTGCAGTTTGCACCCGGCCAGCGCCCAGATCCGTTTCCGGTGGTCGCTATCCTTCGGATGGACGCAGCAACCGAATTTCCCGTCGGGATAAATCCGCAGATGTTCGCCGGAGCGGTCGTTGCCGCCTTCGGCGCAGGCGGGGCACCGGGCCTGGACAATGCCGCCGGCCAGCTCGCGAACCTTTTCAAGTTTGGCGACGTCGAGACTCATAGTGCCCCGTCCGGGTCGGACCCCTCCACCAGTTGAAAGGTTGACGGCGCTTTCAGCCGCACCCGCCGCCAGCCGCGGTTGGATTTTTTACCGTCGCGCTCGATGGAATGCGATTTTGTGACGTGGAACATTTCCAGCATGAGGTCCGGCAAAGTCCGTTCCACCACCGAAGTCGGCAGCGCGTTCCAACCCTTGTCGGCGCAAAATTCGGCGTAGGCCTGGCTGATTTCCGCGCTGGTGACGTTGTCATGTTCATGCCGTTCCAGTGACGTCTTCACGAACAGCCGGAGGCTGTCGCTTTCGGCCAGCAACGAATCCACCCGTTCACGTTGCGCTTCCGACAGCATGAAGTCGCCGGTTTCGGCAAACTCCGTTTGCAGCTTCACGAACCCGGCCAGCGCCCAGCGCAAAATCCCGCTGCCTTCCTCGCGCAGCAGAACATGGTCGAAATCCAAAACCCGCTTCGCCGGCGGTGGATTCTGATAACGGACAATCAGCAGGCGGCGGCGCCACGCTCCGGTGTCGCCATCCAACCGGACACGCAAGCGCGAGTTGCACGACATGATGACGTTGAACGTCCCGAACATCGGGAAATCGCCGTTCAATCCCTTGCCTTCGCCCGAGAGTGGATCCCCGCCGACCAAGGATTTCAACATGCTCACCCCGCGCTGCATCAGGAAATCGCCGGCAACGTCCGGCCCGATCAGCAGCGTCTTGCCGCGATACCGGTAGGTTTCAAACCGTTCCAGCAAACATTCCGTGCGGAGCTGGTAGCTGTTCGTCAGTCCCACGAGCGCCTGGATGATGCGAACCAGCGTGCCCTTGCCGCCGTTGGCGGTGCCGTCGAGAATCAAAAACCGTTGCGGCAGGTTATAGCCGAACAACGCCAGCCCGGCCCAGCGTTGCAGCAAGTCGGCATCGTCCGGCTCGACGGCGGAATAAATCAATTCGTTCAGGAAGCGCGGACACTCGGCCGAGGCATCAAAAGCGAACGGCGAACGGTTGCGGGAATAATCTTCCGGTGCGAACCCGCCGAACTGAATGTCGCCATCCTCCAGAAACCGGATGACGCCATTGGCGACGTGGATATAGCGCTGCTTCAACTTGAACGCATCGCGCCGCTCGACGATGCCCTTGAGTGCCGACACCACCGCGTTCAACCGCGTTTGGGTAATCTGGATTTCCAGCGTGAACTGTTGCGCCTCCCGGCTGATTTCCAGAATCCGGCCGGAAATGACTTCGCGGATGCTTTCGGGCGTGATGATTTCCCACAAACCGGTTTCATCGGTGTAGCGGTAGAAATTCTTTTCGTCCGGGTCGAAAAGCACGCGGTTTTCGCGGGCATAGAGCGCGGCCCAATACCGTTCGTTGATACCGTTCACCTTGCCGTCCTTGTTGGTGTAAAAAGGCTGGCCGTATTCCTTCGCCAGCGCCGCCACCGCGTCGCGCTCGGCGGCCCCAACCCACGGCAATTCCCAGCCATCCGGCCAAATGATTTCGGCGAACGCCACCGCCACCGGCGGCGCGGCCACCAGCAACGTATAATCCATCCCCTTCGGATGCCGCCCGAAAATCGTCGAAAGCCGGCCGTTCGCGCGCCACTCAAAATGTTTCGTGGTGCAGCTCGCAGGAAATTCGCCCGCGACGCGAAACCAGACCATGCCGCCGCGACTGCCGCGCGAGCGCGTCGTCGCCGCCAGCGGCGGATTGACGGCGAGGAACGCCGCCAAATCCTCGTCCTGGTCGAAGTCCAGCGCGCACAGTCCGCCGGACATCTCCCCGAGATAAACGGCGATGTTGAATTCACCGGACGCCAGCGCGTGCCGGTAGGCCGGCGTCAACGTCGCCTCGAAAGGCCGTTGCGTGTAAGTCACCGCCGGCATTTTCGTGCCGTGGATGCACGGCACTAAAAACGCATCGGCACCGAGCAACGGTTCAATTGTTTCGAGTGGATTCATTTTGTGCGATGGCTTGTTGCTGAATTTGTTGATGCTCTTGAATCATGCTGGCAACGTGTTTCCGCCAGCTTTCCCGTTGGCCGGGGTCAGCGAGAGCCTCCAGCGCCACCTTGGCGTTGATCAGCACTTTGCCGTTGACGGGGTTTGGCACCAGGTATTTGCCGCCGCCGGCAATTTTTGCCAATTGCGGCGCGTGTTGTGGGCCGATGCCCATTTCCTCTGGATCAAGCCACATGGTTCCATCCGAACCAAATCCGAGGAACGAATACCGCGCTCCGCCGCCCAGACAGGGAGCGGGAATCATGTAAATCGCCAATGAGCGTTGTTTTACGTTCATACCTCCTCCTTTTCTTGGGCCTGATACGGCCGGAGTCCCCAGATCGGGCAGGCCGTGGCTGTGCAATCGCGGATGGCAGCTTCCTCCCAGCCGTTGCATTCCAGGCAAAACGCCTTGATGCACTGCCGGGGGCTGGCCTGCCCATGGTAAACCTTGCGAAACAACCCCATCCGGCTGGGATAATGTTCCGTGACCTGTTTGAACCGGCGCTCGCGCCGGTGATCGCCAAACTCGCCCACCGGCTCAGTTTGGAGCGTTTTAATTGGTGTGTTCATAAATGATGTTTTTCAGTTTGTTGGCCCGTGCGGCACGCACTTGTAAAACTCGATGGCTTCCGGCGACACATGGACGCCTTTGAACCATTCCTTGAAATTCAATCCCGCCAGCGACCGCACCCGCGACACCGCGACGTAAGCCTGTCCCGGCTCACGCGCGGCGCGGATGTCCAGAAAGGCGGAATCCAGCGTCAGCCCTTGCGCCTTGTGAATCGTCATCGCCCACGCCAGCCGCAGCGGAAACTGGCTGAAGGTTGCCGAGTCGTCATCCTGCTGGTCGTAACGCCAGGTGAACCGCTCGACATAAATCTCCGCGCCGGTCTTGGCCTTCACCAACACTGAATCGGGCCGGACTTCCAGCACCGTGCCGAGTTGGCCGTTGACGTAAATGGGATCATTGCCACCGGGCGCTGCCCGGTTCACGGTGAACATCACGAGCGCCCCCGGCTTGACCTGGAGGATTTCCGGCGTCAGCAGATTCTTGGTCAGGTATTCGCGCTGATGGTCGGGACCGGTTTGCATCGCCTCCAAAACGCTTTCATCACCGGGCAGATCGGAGAGTTGGAAGTGATTCCACTTGTCCACCTGCACGTTGTGCGTGAACAAGCGCGTCATCGCCGCCGGCGGATTCGACCGCACCCGCGCTTGCAAAATACGCGCGGTATCGCCCCACACGCGACCGATGCGAAAATCGGCCAGCGCGCGGACAAAGACCGACTCATCCTGTCGCCGGACTTTTTCCAGGACGAACGTGCGAAACTCCGCCGCCGCCCACGCGGGCGATTGAAACGCCCAATCGTAACGCTCCGTTTCGGATTTCCGCACCGGCGGCAGTTGCAGGAAATCGCCGGTGGCGATGACCTGACAGCCGCCGAACGGCACATCGCGGCCCCGCAGCCGGCGGAACAGAAATTCAACGAACTCGAATTGCCGCCCCGGCAGCATGGAGATTTCATCGATCACCAGCACCTCACAGCGTCGGACGCGGTTGAAGCCCGCGAGGATGGAACGGCGCGGATCGCGTTGCAGTTGGTTGAAATAATCCTCGTTCGACTGGCCGGCTGCCGGTCCAATCAGCATCCCGCAGAAACGGTGAATCGTCATGCCGCCCACGTTGAGCGCCGCCACGCCGGTCGGCGCGGTGACACTGACGCGGCGGGGATGGTGGCCGACCGCAAGGTCCGCGATGAATTCGCGGAGCTGCGTGGACTTGCCGGTGCCGCCCGCGCCGGTGAGGAAACAATTCCGCCCGGCTTGCGCCGAAGCGTGGAAAAGATTTTCCGGCGTCAGCACGGCGTCAGTCAGCTTTTCGTAATCTGCGTCCGACATCATCGGCAGCAGCGGTTCAGATAATGATTCCGAGTGCATCAGCAACCTTGGAGGTAAGTTCGATGTCGTTGCGCAGATACGCTTCCGCCTTCGGGCGGTCGCTCATCCACAGTTCCGCGAAGGCTTTGCCCTCGCCATTCTTGGCACCGACGCCGAGGTGGCGCGCGATGCTGTCCAGACTTCCGCGAGCCTGCCGGTCGCCAAGCTGCCAGGAGTCGCGCAGGTCAACCAACTGGTCGCCCCAATACCGGCCGCGCCGGATGCCGAACGGCACCGCGATGCGATGCTTCCACGACCGGCGGAACAGGAACGGCAGATCGAAGTTGAAGATGTTGAAGCCGATCATCGGATTGTTCCGGCCCATCTCACCACGCGACGCCTCCCAAAATTCGCGGAGCGTCCGCGCCTCATCATCGTGGCCGAGGATGAAAAACTTGTCCGTCTCCAGGTCGAGCATCCCGATGGCGATGACACGCCCCGTGAGCGGGTCCAGCGCCGCCTTGTCGAAAAAGTCGCGGCGATGGTTCGCCTCGGCCTCGGCAATTTTCTCCGCAATCTTCGCGGGATCCTTCAGGTTGCCCGTTTTAACTTCCGCCGGGTCGAACGGTGGCAGTAACGCCGATAATTCGCTTTCCGCCAGTGGCCCGGTTTCCACGTCAAATACAATGGTCTGCATAAAATTTCCTTCGGTTTGCTTGGAGGGACGCCATGCGCCCCTCCAAGCGTTTTTTTCGATTTCATTGGATGCCCGTGCGGCTCGCACCTCAGTAGGGGACATCGTCGTCCGCCGGCTTCGCCGCTTGCGCGGCCTGCCAGGATTCCAGCGCGGCAATGAGCCGCTTGTCATCCGCCGTCGGCTTGGCGTTCGCCTTCGCCGTCGGCATCCAGTTCGCGATGAGCGCGCCGACCTGTTCCGGCGAGAGGTCACGAACCTCCAGCCCCTTGCACTTGCCGACATGGATTTTCGTCGCGCCCAGATCGGCGCTCGTGTCGGCGGCGGATTCAACGCGGCGATAACCGCCGCCTTGACCGCCAGCCCCGTCCTTCGGCGGCCGGTCCTTCATGCGGACGAACTTGCCAGAGGGCTTCAACGGCTCCGCCGACTTGTCCGGCGTGATCAACGCGATGTTGGCGTAAATCTCGCCGTCACTGTGTTCGTGGATGACCGTGATATGGGCGGGACGACCGACCATTTCCTCCAAGTCGAATTTCTCGACTTCCGCCGGCGACAACTCGCGCCCCATCCACTTGCGGAGGAACGGCCGCAGCGCCGAATTTTCGTGATACGACGGCGTGAACGGTGCCGACCACACGCACCAAGGCGTGCCGTCATCCTTCGTCTCGCCAGTTTCAAAGACGAACCGGAATTTTTCCTTCGGTCCGAATTGTGTTTGCACGGTTTTGGTTGGAGTGGCATCCACGCAGACCGCCGGCCCGGTGTATTCCGGGTGAGGTTTGAAGTTGCCGCTATTGCTTTTTAGTTTCATACGTTTTGCTGTTGTTGCTTTGTTTGCTCTGTTGTTTTGTTCTCCGGCGGCAACGTGCCGCGCAGAAATTTGAAGAATGTTTCCGCCGTCAATGTGATCAGCCAGGGCTGGTGATTGCGGCGATGCGCAACTACCCAGGCCAATTTTATGTTCTTGGTGAGTCCAGACCCCGTCTGGTCGCGTTCGGCTTGCGCGCAGGCATCGGTGAGGTTCAGGTTTTGAACCCGCTTCACCTCGACGTGCAGCCACGCCAGCGCCTCGCTGACCACGTCGGGCGAATCCGGCGAGCCGGAGAATTGCTGCCCGCGACGGGCATCAAAACCATGCTCGCGCAGCAGCGCGGCAAATTCGCGTTCGCCCACTTTCCCCTTCGTGCGAGAATTCATTCCCGGTCCTTCCGTTTGTAGAAATCGCCGTTGAGAAGGTGTTTGCGGAACCGGAGATAAACGTCGATGACGTCCATCGCGACAAACATGAATCCGATGAGGAATACGACGATGCCAATGACTCCCATCAGGGAGATCAGCGCTTCGATGATTTTATGTGCCATATTTTTGTTGTTGTTATTTGTTGTTGTTGTTGGTTGAGGTTTGGGAGGAAAATTCAGAATCAAGACCGGAAAGCCCGCGCCACACGGCAAGTCTGGGCCAGATGCGTTTCAACTTCGGACCACCTGAATTCGACGCTGCGGCCGATTTTGTAGTAAGGCAAAATCCCGCGCTCCATCCAGTAATCCACCGTGCGGATCCCCTTGTTGAGTCGCCGTGCGACTTCTTTTTTGCCGATAAAACCTTCCGGCAACGCCGGCGGCTGGCAGCCCTTCTCCGCGCTGGGGAGAAGGTGGCCGGAGGCCGGATGAGGTGTGCTTTGTGTTTCGTTCGTCATAATTTTTTGTTGTGGTTGCGTGGTGGCGCTGCAATCGGCAGGGAGTCAACCGACGAAGAGTTCAAAGGTGGGTTTGCCGAGGACCTCGGAAATCCGCTCTTTCAATTGCCGGTGCGGCTCGCACCGCCCGGTTTCAACCCGCGAGATTTCGATTTCCTTGAGGCCGACCAACTCCGCAAGCTGGAGTTGCGTCATGCCTTTCAGCACCCGCGCCGCCTTCAATCTGTTGTTCGCTGCCATATTTGATTTTTCGTTACGGCGGCGAACCATTTCGCCCCGTCATAAGGCATGGGCAGAAAAAGTCGTTCCGGCGGCGGAAAAATCGTTTCCGGGCAAAAAAAATCCGCGAAGGGTTTCCTTCGCGGATCAAAGAAGTTGTTTTTGGAGGCTAATCTTTCCAACGCACCCCGGCGGGCGGTTCATAGATAAAACACCCCGGTTTTCCCGAAGCACCGACCCGATTTTTACCGCCCATTGAAGGCAGCCAAAGATTTTGCTCCAAATGCTCGCCAAACGCGGACAGCGCCACATTCACCAGCCCTTGCTGCCGTTTGGCCGCCTTCAGTTCGTTGATGAGATTGCGGATCGCCTTGCGCACCCGTTCAGCGGCCATTTCCGCCTGACCTGAAACTTTGCCGCCCCGGTCATAGGCTTGCAGCAGTGTGTTGAGTTCCTCTTCGGCTTCGTCACGCTCCGATTGCGACAAGTTCTGATCGTTCATGTCCTTTCGTGCAGCGGCGAGCTTGAGTTTCAATTCTGGCAACGACATTTTTCCCTTCAATTTCTTCCCGGCGATTTCCACGATGGCTCCGCCGACGTCGGCAGCTTGAGTGTTGCCATCATCGCCAAAATCTATGGCCCCCGCGCCATCTGCCAGCGAATCACCATCTACATGATTTTCCAGCACCGAGGCGTGAATGGCTTCATCCGGCGGATTCATCAGCAGCCAGGCCACCAGTTCCATCCCCCGGCAGTCTTGCGCCACGGTTTCTTTCCCATCCACCCGGATTCGCCACACGCCAAGTTCCTTGCGGATGAAATAGCGCGGCAGAGTGTCGGCGGCGCTGGCCGAAGGTGCCGGCAATGGCGTCGCCGGAGTGACATTGACTCCGTTGGGCGCATAAACCGTCCACAGCAGACTATCGCCCGGCAAGGTTCGTTGCCGCAGTTCGCGGGCATAACGGGCCAGCATCACATCCACGCCGGCATTCACTTCCTCGGCATGTCGGCGGTAGAGGTCAAAGATGCGTTCGGCTCCGCGCTTTGGTTCCAGCTTGAGAAACGGCAGGACCCGCAATACTTCAGGATGCGCTTCCAGCAATTCTTCCGCGCCGTTCATTTTCCGCACTTGATTCGCGCGTTCCAGATACGTCGCCCCCATGATTTTGTCCTCATCCTTTGGGCGCGATTGCGTGAAAATGTCCAGTTTGTATTTCTCCAGGGGATCAAATGCCTCCGCCTTTGCCGCCAGCATTCCAAACCGCCGGTCAATGCACTGCGAACAGGTTCCGCAATGCGTGTGCTCATTCGACGTTTCCCAAGTGTGCGCGCAGCTCCGAGATTGTTCGATCAATTTTTCGCAGCCGGCCTTGGTGATGCGGTGGATGACCTCACCTTTGGTTTCCCAGCTAAACGGGTTGTCCACGGTGAACGGTTCGCCGGCCAGCGCCGTTAGCAAACTTTGCATTCCCGCCAGCACGCGCGGATGCGTCGTTCGCGTGGCCCGGCTGCCGATCACTTGGGCGCACACCGGCAGGTTCAGGCTCACCACCCCGTTTTCGTAAAATCGCACGCTGCGAATCCCCAGCATCATCGCCACGGTCGCCCCCACGGAACAAAACAGGAACGACCGCGCGCGTTGTGTGTAGGATTTGCCATCCAGCCCGGCCTTGCTGATGCGAACGCGCAGATGCAGGAACGCATCCGGCCCGGCCTTTTCCGCCAGCAACCGCACCAGTTCCCGCTGCATCACGGCAAATTTCTCCGTGGACCGGTGGTTCACCAGCACCAGCCGATGCTTCTGGTTCACGGTTTCTTCAATCGCACCGGCCAGCGAATCCAGCCCGCCGGAGAACATCACCACCCGCTCGGCGTTGAATTTGAGTGCGCCCTTTTCGTCCAGCCCCAGGTATTTCTGGATTCCGGGCGCATTCTTGGCCGGATAAAACGTAAAGTCATAAAAATCATCCGACAAAAATTCCAGCAGTTGCCGCAGGGTGTCTTTTACCGCCGGTGTGTTCCACCGGTCCACCGCTCGGACGGGAATGTGGAAATGAAAACGCCGCCGCCAGTGCGCGCCGAATGTGTCCACGTCCTTGCCGCCGCGCGAGGCCAGTTGGTCCGCGCAATAAACATAGGCGGCGATTTCGACCAGATCATGGAACTGGATGGGAGCCAGGGCGCAGAGCTGTTCATGCAGGTCTTCAATTTTAAGTCGCACGCATTGTTTTGTCCCGGTGCCGGGCCAGAGGTTAAGCAGCATCACGGTGCCGCGGATTTTTAACCCGGCGGGGTTGATCCCGCCGCAGAGAATGGTGTGTTCCGTGTTATTCATGGTCTATCGCTCTTGCCGCCATTTCCGCCCGCATTTTTTGCATCGCATACCAGGCAAAGCCGCCAATTTCATCGCGCGAGATGGCTCCGCCCCCTTCAAACCGGTGTTTGGAAAACCAGTCGCCGGCAAATTCTTGCGCGATGACCGAGGTTTCCTCGCAGTGGGTTTTCATCGCCGACATGAATTCGGCCACCTGGTTGTTCGTCACAAACCGCTGGCCTTCGCCCAGCTTGGTCGTCAGGGTTTTGGATAGAAAATAGTCGAGGCTCTCGCCGGTCATCCGGCTGAAAAATGTGCGGGCAAATTCACCGAAGCCCTGGGGTTGGCTGGTCTTCTTCAGCACGCCCGCCACCTCGCCCGGTGTCGGCTCGATCAGGGTGGACAACCTGCCTTTCAATTGCCCGATGACCGCGCTCACCAGCGCCTTGCCGGCAATTTCACCAATGTCCGAACGCTCCCGTTGCGCGGCGATGCGCCGCTCCAGTTCTGCCCCGACCGTCATGGCCACTTCGGCCACGGAAGTGTTTTCGGAAAGGGTGATGCCCAAAGCGGCGAGTTTTTTGACGC
Organism: Limisphaerales bacterium; assembly: GCA_003151855.1. Lineage (GTDB taxonomy): Bacteria > Verrucomicrobiota > Verrucomicrobiia > Limisphaerales > UBA11358 > UBA11358. The sequence continues at coordinate 10,148 of PLYV01000254.1, forward strand.
CATCTTTTCCGCCGGCCGCCAGCCCGATTTCAACCATGAGATTCGTCGCTTCGCGAAAACCGGCATCTTCCTGTATCCAGGCAAAGGCCCGCTCCGCCGCCCGGAGAGTGGCCGTCGCCACGGCGGGAACATCCGCCCCGTCAGCAATGAGTTTGATGACGTCCTTCCACGGTTTCGTGGCTGGCAGCGAGCCGATTCGGCTGTGTCCCATAACGCGGTAAAGTTTGTGATAATCGTGGCGGCAATGCCCCACGCAGAACCCCTTTGCGGATTGCCAAAGGAACTAATGCACCGGAAACCTGAAAAGCCAACCAGAGTCAAGCCACACACGCCAACCATCTGTTGCTCAACCACGTCCACTTTTTGCCATGCAATTTGTCCAGTTCCGGCCAACGCCACGGCTGACACAGGCCGCCGATCGCGCGCCGGCAAAATCCCGCTCGCAAGTTTTGCCCTCCACCGCTAATCTTCGCGCGTGCCGCTTTCCTGGAACGAAATAAAACACCGGGCCATCGCCTTCTCGAAGGAATGGAAGGACGAGACGCGCGAGGAAGCCGAGGCAAAATCATTTTGGGACGCCTTCTTCCACGTCTTCGGCCAGCAACGCCGCCACGTCGCCAGTTACGAGGAGCCGGTGAAAAAACTCTCCGGCGACTGGGGCTTCATTGATCTCTTCTGGCCCAAGATGCTGCTTGCCGAGCACAAGAGCGCGGGCAAAGACCTTGGCAAGGCCCACGCGCAGGGCATGGAATACATTCGCGCGCTCGTGGACAGTGGACGAGGCAAAGAAGTCCCGCGCTACCTCATCGTCTCCGATTTCCGGCGCATCGCCATTCACGATCTCGAACCCGAGCAGGACCCGGACGCGCCACTGTTCCAACGCCTCCCGCCTTCCTTTGAGTTTCCGCTCGCCGATTTACACAAGCACATCCGGCACTTCTTTTTCATAGCGGGTTATAAGCAGCACAAGCTCAACCCGGAGGACCCCGCCAACGAGGAAGCCACCCAGCTCATGTGCAATCTGCACGACGCGTTGGAGGCGGGCGAATACGGCACCGACGCCAAGGGCCGTGCCGGGCATGAGCTGAAACAATTCCTCGTGCGCCTCCTCTTCTGCCTGTTCGCCGAGGACAACGGCATTTTCCTCACTAAATCATTTCAGTTCTACCTGGAGGACCACTCCGCCGCTGACGGCTCAGACCTCGGCCCCAAGCTCCACGAATTGTTCGAGGTGCTAAACACTCCCGAAGACCGCCGCCAGAAAAATCTCGATCCCGACCTCGTCCAGTTCCCTTACATCAATGGCCGTTTGTTTGAGGAACGTCTCGCGCTGCCAGCGTTCACCAGCACCATGCGAGAGAAGCTCTTGGCATGCTGCAAATTCCAATGGGACGCCATCTCGCCCGCCGTCTTCGGCTCGCTGTTTCAGGCGGTCATGGATACGAAGGAACGCCGGCAGATTGGCGCGCACTACACCGCCGAGCGCAACATCCTCAAGGTTGTCCGTTCCTTGTTCCTCGACGATTTGCGGGCCGAATTCGACCGTGCCAAGATGCTCAAGATCGGCAAGACGCAGCGTCTGGCGGAACTGCAAAAAAAACTTGCCAGTCTGCGCATCCTCGATCCCGCGTGCGGTTGCGGTAATTTCCTCGTCATCACCTACCGGGAACTGCGCGCGCTGGAACTCGAAATACTCGCCGTGCTCTACGGCGGGCAGCAGGAAATGACGCTTGCCGACGTGAACAAACTCTCCCAATTGGACGTGGATCAGATGTTCGGCATCGAAATCGAGGAATTCCCGGCGCGCATTGCGGAAACGGCGCTGTGGCTCACCGATCATCAGGCGAACGTCGCCCTGGGCCTGCTCTTCACGCAAACCTACCTGCGCATCCCGCTCCGCAAAAGCCCGCACATCATTGTGGCCAACGCGCTGCGCAAGGATTGGAAGGATGTCCTCCCGCCTGCCGAATGCAGTTACGTCCTCGGCAATCCGCCATTTGTGGGAAAGCAGTTCATGAACGCGGAGCAGAAGATGGACATGGAGGCGGTCTGGGGCGATGCGAAGGGCGCCGGTGTGCTCGACTTCGTAACTTGCTGGTATCGTCTTGCTGCCGCCTACATCCAAGGAACAAACGTAAAAGTTGCTTTCGTCTCGACGAATTCAATATCGCAGGGCGAGCAGGTCGCTGTGCTTTGGGGACATCTTCTCTCGCGGTTCAATATTAAAATCTACTTTGCACATCGCACTTTCCCATGGGAGAGCGAGGCGCGCGGGAAAGCCCATGTGCATGTTGTGATCGTCGGCTTCGGTATCGGAGATGTGGCAGAGAAGCGGATTTACGACTACGACCATGACCCGCAGACCCCAGCGGTTTCAGTGGTCAATAGACTTTCGCCGTATCTGATTGAGGGGAGCAACACAGTGGTCGGTAATCGCACGAGTCCTATCTGCGACGTGCCAGAAATTGCGTTTGGATCAATGCCGAATGACGGCGGTCATCTCCTTCTATCGCCGGAAGAAAAGGATGCACTGCTTGAGAGTGAACCGAATGCGTTGAAGTTCATCCGGCCTTTCCTCGGGCCTATTGAGTTCATCAACGGCAAGAAACGCTTCTGCCTTTGGTTGTGCAATGCGGCTCCAAACGAATTGCGGGATCTTCCATCTGTAATGCGGCGGGTTGAACTGGTGCGTGAGGAGCGGAGCAAGAGCACTCGCGCCACAACGCGCGAGCTTGCTAAGACGCCGACCGTATTCGGTGAGATTCGCCAGCCCAACAGGCGTTATCTCGCGATACCCAAGACATCTTCAGAGCGCCGCGCTTTCATTCCGATGTCATTCATTGAACCCGAAACAATCGCCAGCACCGACCTGTTCACGATTGCAGATGCTACCCTCTACACCTTCGGCGTTCTTACTTCACAGATGCACATGGCATGGATGCGTTACACCGCTGGCCGTATGAAGAGCGACTATCGGTATTCAGCCGGCATCGTTTACAACAATTTTCCCTGGCCCGCGCCGCCGACGGCGGGGCAGCGTTCTGTGGTGGAGAAGGCGGCGCAGCGGGTGTTGGACGTGCGGGCTGACTTCCCCGGCGCGACGCTGGCGGATCTTTATGACCCGCTAGCCATGCCTCCTGCGCTGGCTGCTGCTCACGCCGCGCTAGATAAGGTAGTGGACAAAAGCTACCGCAACGCCGATTTCACCAGCGACCGCGCCCGCGTGGAATACCTCTTCCAACTCTACGAGCAATACACCGCCCCGCTGATGCCATCTACCAAGGCAAAGAAGAAAAAAGCAGTAGAGAATCCAGAAGAGGATTCCGCACGGGAAGAAATAGAGGCTCCGAAATCAAAGCTCCCCCAATGGTATCTCGATGCATTCAAGCCCCACGGAGAAGAACTGATGCGCGGCGAAATGCTCACCCACAACCTTCAAGCCATATACTCGCACATAGATGCAATGTTGGAGCAGAGGGATTTTGCACAATGCGATGCCCTACTCAAAGAGCTAGCTCACGAACCCGGGGAGACACCACTCGTCACCCTCGTGGGGATACTTACGGCAACACGGTCGGTAGCGAAGCAACTTCCACATCGAATCAAATTCCGAGAAACTACGGCAAACCGCCTTCGTGCAGTTAGGCAAGACCCGGACGACGTGCTTCGAGGATTGTAGAATGGAACGGATATTCAAATGGCCGCCCCCACAGACCAGTGATGGCGGGATTAAGATAGGCGTGTTTGTGGAACGCCTATCAAGCGGTCAGCCGCATTGTGGATTCATTCGCGTTGAGCCCGACACCACTGGCTACCTCCTCCACTTACGAGATCAGGTTAATTTGCGTGATGAGCGTGCCCGGAATGGAATTGTCTGCATCATAGTTTCTGTGAGCCCAATCCGCGCTGAAGCAATAGCCCAGCGTGCCCAGGCAATTGCGACAGCCGACAAGAGTCGTGGAATCCGGTTTGGCCTGAGTTCTCCCGACCAAGACTGGTTCCATGCAGAAGGACATGCAATTTACGGAAATGACCACCTGGGGCTGACGTGCTCACATTTCGTGTTGGCGTTCTTCAGGGATGTTGGTCTGCCGCTAGTTCAATATGAAACTTGGCCTGAGCGGGCGGAAGACATTGAGTGGCAGGAGCGATTCTGCCGACATGCATTGAGCGGAGAAGCCGAGCAAGACAAGACCGCTCTCGTGCGACAGGAGGCCATGGAAAAGGAGATTGGCAGCAAGCGAGTGCGCCCATTGGAGGTAGCCGGTGCGGCATTGGCGGAAGCGCGCGATTTGCCCGTCGAATTCAGCGTTGCGAATGAATTGAGCAAGAAAGTTGAAATTATAATGCTGGAGAACCCGTGGTATGATGGTGGCGCAGGCATTTAAAATGGGTTCTTGATTAGGCATTATTTGCCGCCGAAGGAAAAAATTCGCCCGGTCGTGATTTACCGCAAAATGTCCCTTGGATGGAAAATGGCGACCGGCGGCAGATCATATTCATTCAACTTTTGGGCAAGTTGCGCCGGGTTGATCCCCAGCAGATGAATGTCCGAGGTGATAAGGTTGGGAATCTCAGCCAGCGCGGTTTCCACCACGATAAAACCATCGTTGCATTCTCCGTCGGGCAAAACCCCGGAGGCCATCAACTTTTGGGCGTTTACCTCGGTGATACCATGCCCCACGGCCTTCAAATCATAGGGGATAAGTTGCCAACGCCGGATGTTGGCCAGCGCGGTTTGGGCGTGTTTTTGGGCTTTGTGGTCGGTGGTGGCAATGTGCACCAGTTCCTGAATCACCGTCGGGGGAACCGCCAGACCGGCATTGCGGTAAGTGGCTAAAAAACGCTGGGCAAAGGGCAACCCTTCTCCCAGGTCAATCAGGAGGTTCGTATCAAGAGCGAACCTTGGCCGTTGCGGGACCGGAGCCGCCATAGATCATGCGCATCCCCTGCTCAAACAATTCAGCCCGCTTTTCTTCGGACCAGCCATTGGCTTGCTTGCGGACGGATGCGGCCGCCTCGCTGCCAGTGGTTTTTTGTGGGTATTTGGGAGCGCTGGGGGGAACGAGATTTTTGTTTGGCGTGGTCATAACAATCGGCTTTAGACCGGTTGGATGCTTCAACTTATTCGGTTTGGTTGGCATGCGCAACAGATAATATTGGGATGAAACCAGCAAATCGGCTGCCAAATTCCTTCATCCATTGTATTTGAACGCTTTATGCCGCATGGCGTTCAACCAAAAAAACCGGGGTGTCTAAAAATGGACAGCCAAACCACAAAAACCACGGCTCACCTCCGGTCTGAACCATCCACTTGCCACCACAACGCTTTGGTCGCATCCTTGCGCCGTTGCGACTCCTGGCATGAAACGCAAATCCAAACAACCTGCCGCCCGCTGGACGCCGGGACTGAAAAAGCTAAAAGCCATTTCCATCCGCCAGCCGTGGGCCTGGCTCATCGTCAACGGCTACAAGGATATTGAGAATCGGATTTGGGAAGCCAGGTTGCGCGGCCCGGTTCTCATCCACGCCGGCCAAAGCAAATCCGACACCACCGCCGAAGCCCTCGCCTACATCAAACGCAAATACCGCGTCGCCAACTTGCCGGACACCTTTGAAACCGGCGGCATCGTCGGCGTGGCGGAGATCACCGATTGCGTAAAGCGCCACCGGTCAAAATGGTTTCAAGGCCCGTTCGGCTGGACACTCGCCCACGCCCGCCGCCTCCCCTTCAAGCCCATCAAAGGCCACCTCAAATTCTTCACCCCGCACAATTGACCGCCCCAGCATCGCCTTCCTGAACAATAATTTCTCTTGCTTGGGACCATGAGGAAGAGTCATAAACCAGTTGCATCCGGCATGACACATGCTAGTTTGCAAATGCTTTGCAACACGAAAAGCGCCATTTCAATCGCAAAACGCGCCTGATGCTTTACCGCGCGGCGGGGGTGTTGTCGCTGGCTCTCTGGTTGTTCATGGCGGCGGCGGAACTCTACTCTCCGCTTCATGCGTGGATGCACGGTGGAGCAATTCCCAAAGAAGACAACGATTGCGCCATCGTCCTTATCGCCCATGGCAAAATCGATACCGCTCCTTGTGCTGCTCCCGTCCCGTTACCGGTGACCGGGGTTGAAGTTGCTCCCCTCATCGAGTTGTTCGTTTCCAGCACGGCCATTGCTTTTCTCCCGAATGGTCGCGCCCCGCCCGTCTTCTCTGCCGTTTCCTGATTCATCCGTTTCAGGCGTGGCCATCCGCTTCGTCTGAATTTTTCCAAAAATAAATCTTTGTGCGATGCCGTGTGGCGTTGTGCAAGGCGCAAATCCCCAAAGGCTTTGCGGAAGTGTGTTTAAAAATTTAACCAAAGGAAATTTATGAAACAATTTGCAGAGAAAATCAGCAGCAGAGAGAAAAATCGCGGTTTTTATATGGCGGTGATTTCGTCGGTGGCCCTGTCCTGTGGCGGGACAGCCTTGTCACAGACGAACAATGTTCCGGCGGCAGGAGTGACCTCCGGCAGCTCGACGAACATCACCGACCTCGGGAATGTGACGGTGGTCGGGCAGTTGGATCAGGCGCGCAATCAAATCCTGCCGGATTTGGGGGCGTCGGCCTACACCATCAGCAAGGCGCAGATCGCCGCGCTGTCGCAGGGCGGCAACGCTCCAATGAGCGAGATCATCCTGCGTGCGCCGGGCGTGGTGCAGGACAATGAAGCCAGCGGCAACCTGCACGTTCGCGGCGAGCACGCGAATCTGCAATACCGCATTAACGATGTGCTGCTGCCGGAAGGCATCTCCGGGTTCGGCCTGGAATTAAGCCCGCATTTCATCGAAACCATGCAGCTCGTCACCGGCTCGCTGCCCGCGCAATACGGTTTCCGCACGGCCGGCGTGATTGACATCACCACCAAAAGCGGCGCGTTTGAAAACGGCGGCGAGGCGGAAATGTATGGCGGCAGTTACAACACGGTCAATCCGAGCTTCGAATACGGTGGTTCGGACGGGAAGTTGAATTACTTCGTGGATGGCAGCTACAACAACAACGATCTCGGCATCGAGAATCCCACGTCCGCGCATTCCGCCATCCACGACAATACCCAGCAATATAAAACCTTTGGGTATTTCTCCTACATCCTGGACGACACGAGCCGCATCAATGTGATGTTGAGCGCGTCCTACTCGGATTTTGAGATTCCCAACACGCCGGGTTTGCCGGCGGGAACTTCGCCCAACGGCAATCCGTGGCTGCCGGGAACTTTCAACTCGTCCAATCTCAATGAGAATCAGAACGAGCAGAATTATTATGGCGTGGTCACCTACCAGAAGACGGCGGGCGAATTGAACTATCAGGTTTCCCTGCTCGGGCGCAACAGTAGCGTGCATTTCACGCCCGACCCGACCGGCGACCTTTACTACAACGGCGTGGCCAGCGACGTGTCCCGGAACATCAATTCGGGGGGCTTGCAGACAGACGCCAGTTATGAACTCAACGACCACCACACGATTCGCGGCGGCGTGATGGTGCTGGGCGAATCCGTGGCGCAAGACTCGACCTCGACGGTTTTCCCGGTGGACGGTGCCGGAAACCCAACCGGGCCGGCCTTTCCCATCGTCAATAACAATACGATCTATGGCGTCTTTAGCGGGATTTATCTGCAAGACGAATGGAAGATCACCGAGAAGCTCACGGCCAATTTCGGCTCGCGCTTCGACGTTTTCAACTCGTCGTTTGATAATGAAAACCAAGTCAGCCCGCGCGCCAACCTGATTTACAAGCCGACGGACTCGACCACCTTGCATGCGGGTTATGCGCGCTACTTCACGCCGCCGCCGGTTGAAAATGTCTCGCAAAGCACCGTCAACAGTTTCGACGGCACGTCCAACCAGTCGCCCGGTGGCCCGAACGCGCCGGACAGTCCCACCAAGGCGGAACGCGCGAATTATTTCGACGTGGGCATCATCCAGCAAATCACGCCCAAGTTTCAAGTCGGGCTGGACGGCTATTACAAACAGGCCAAGAACCAGCTCGACGACGGATTGTTCGGGCAGACCCTCATCCTCTCCGCCTTCAACTATGCCCACGGGGAGATTTACGGCACGGAATTGACCACCTCCTACACGGACGGCGGTTTTTCCACCTACGCCAACTTCGCCTATTCGGTGGCCAAAGGTGAGAACTGGAATTCATCGCAGTTCCTGTTCGATCCGACGGATGCGGCCTACGTCAAAAACCATTGGATCTATCTGGATCACGACCAGGAACTGACCGGCTCGTTTGGCACGTCGTATCTCTGGAAAGAATCCAGCCGCACCAGCACGCGTGTTTATATGGACGCGCTTTACGGCAGCGGCCTGCGGACCGATTCAACGTCGGGCAGTGGCCAGACTATTCCCAACGGTGGAACCGTGCCGGCTTACTACTCCATCAACTGCGGCGTGGAACAAAGTTTCAAGCTCGAAAAGAAACAAATGCTGAAGGCCCGCCTCGACATCGTGAACCTCACGGACAACTCGTATGTGTTGCGCGATGGCTCCGGCGTCGGCGTTAACGCCGCCTCCTACGGCGCGCGCCTCGGGTTCTTCGGTTCGCTGACTTATGTGTTCTAAAATTCAATTATGAATAACATGGATGCAAACCGGACCACGCCCGCCTACGAGTTGAAAGACGAACTCGCGCGCCTGTGCCTCCCGTCGGCCAGCTGCGACGCGAATCTGAAACTCGCCTGGGTGAATTCGGTTTGCATCCTCTTTCTGCTCATCGGCCTGGTGGGAGCACGGCGCGGCGTGATCGCCATCAAGCCCGCCCCGCCGATTGAGGAAATCGTTCCCGTCATTCTCGCGCCGGTGACTTTGCCGCCGCAGGAAACCACGGAACAAAAACCGGCTGACGAGGATAAAAACGACGCCCCGCGCGTCGCCGTCGTAATTCCGTCCGCGCCGAACGTCAGTTTCAGCGTGCCAACCATCGGCTCGCTCGTGGTGCCGGCCAGCCTAGCCACCGCACCGCCGCTGGAGCCGTTGCGAACGGCCACTGTCATCAACACCGTCAGCAGCACCGGCGCGGGCGGCGAACGTCCCCAGCCGCCGTATCCCAAAATCGCGCTGCAAGAAGGCCAGCAAGGCACGATTCTTCTCATGCTTGGCGGTGACGCAGCGGGCAATGTCGTTTCCGTGGACGTTAAGGAAGCCTCCGGCTTTCAACTGCTCGACCGGTCCACCGTGGAATTTATCAAGAATCACTGGCACCTGCCCGCCGGCAGCGGCAGCCAGCTTTTCCAAACCCGCATCACTTACAAAATTCAACTGAACTAAAATCAAATGCAAACTATGAATCCCATGCTCGCAAACATCGTCTTCCAATTCTTCATCAAGGGCGGCCCGGTCATGTGGCCGATTCTCGCCAGCGCCGTCGTGGCCGTCGCCGTCATCGGCGAACGCTCCTTCTGGTGGTGGCGCGAAAGCCAGAAGCGCAATCCGCAAAAAATGGAGCAGCTTCTCGCCGCGCTCGAAAACGGCGATGCCGCCGCCGCGCAGAAGATCTCCGAAGGCTCGGACGACCCCGTCATCCGCATGATCCGCCACGGCCTCGCCCATATCGGCCACCGGCACGCCTCTTTGCTGGGTGCGTTGCAACTCGCGGCGGGCATCGAACTCAAGCGCGCCGGCCGGTTTCTCACCGTCATGGACACGCTCGTCACGCTCGCGCCGTTGCTTGGCTTGCTCGGCACCGTGACGGGCTTGATGCGCGCATTTCTGAATATCGGCAGCGCGGAACTATCCGTCACCGCCGTCACTGGCGGCATCGGCGAGGCGCTGATTGCCACGGCCTGCGGCCTGGGCATTGCCATCTTCGCGCTGGTGCCGTTCAATTATTTCTCCGCGAAGGTCACGCAGTTGCAGTTTGATTTGGAAACGGCAGCAACGAATGTCGAGGTGATGGTTGGCGGTGGCAAAGCCGGTGACACGGTTCATTTGCATAAGCCGGCGTCCCCCAGCCAGTCCACCAGCCATTGAGTCGCCGATGAAAATTTCATCGCCCATCCCCCGACGACGCTCGCGGATTGTCATCATTCCGTTGATTGACATCATGTTTTTCCTGCTGGCGTCGTTCATGATGATCAGCTTGCAGATGAGCCGCACTGCGAACATCAAGGTCAACCTGCCGTCCGCCACGCAGGCCGCGCAGGATTACAAGCCGGACATGGTCAACATCACCGTGGACAAATCGGGCGAGGTGTGGCTGGAGAAAAAAACAATCGCCATGCCGGACTTGAGCGCGGTTTTGATCAGTCGTTTCAAGGCGGACACGAACCTGCCCGTCTATATCAGCGGCGACCGCGACACATTGCACGGCGACATGGTGCGGGTATATGAAGTCGTCCGCGCAGCGGGCATCCAGAAGGTATCGTTCATGACCGCAAATGAAAAATAGCCACAGATGAAACACAGATGAAACACAGATTGGTTGTCCGCAGATTGCGCGGATTTTCGCAGATTCCGTTCAGGCAAATCTAATCTGCGTCCGTCGGCGCAATCTGCGGAGGTTTTATCCGTGTTCCATCTGTGTTTCATCTGTGGCTAAAACAATTCCATGAAAATCCGCACGCCCATTCCCGAAAAAAAGTCGCGGCTGGAAATCATTCCGCTGATTGACATCATGTTTTTTCTGCTCGCGTCGTTCATGATGGTCAGCCTGCAAATGCAGATTGTCCGCACGGTCAAAGCCAATTTGCCCACGGCCACGCTTGCGACTTCCAGCACCAAGCCCGACATTGTGAACCTACTGGTGAACCGCGACGGCCAGGTTTCCGTGGACAAAAAAGTGATTTCTTTCACCGACCTGGACACGCTTCTCACCAAGCGTTTTAATGCGAACACCAATCTGCCCGTCTTCATCACCGGCGCGGCGGATGCCACGCACGGCTCGGTAGTTTATGTTTTGGATTTAGTGAAACGCGCCGGCATTTCGCACGTCGCCATTGCCGTCAAAGCCGCCCCCGACCAACCATGAAAAACTTCCAGCAAAACCTACTCATCATTCTCTCGCTCGCGCTCTGCGGCCTCTGCGCCTTTCAATGGTATGAGCAGACCCTCCAGCGCAACGAGATCACCACCATGAACGGCATGCTTTATGACAAGAACGTCGCCATCCAGGACGCCACCAATTCCATCGCGACGCTGAATCATCAGATCGCGCAGATGGACGCGCGCATCACCGAGATCAAGGCTGCCGCCGCGACGAACGAACAGCTCGTCGTCTCGCAAAAGGCCGAGATTGCGCAACTGCAATTCACCGGTGCCAATCTCACGAACGAGCTGGCGCAATATCAGGCCGCCGTGGACACGCTTACGGCCAAAGTAAAGGAAGCCTACGCCGGCATCGAGCAGCAGAACACCACCATCACCAACCTCGTCGCCCAGCGCGACGACTTTGTGAAAAAATTCAACGACGAGGTGAAAGACCGGAACGATGTCGTCGCCAAATACAATGACCTCGTAAAACAGGTGCAAACACAGCAGGGCGGCGGAAAACCATGAGCGATAGCTTATCGCCAATTGTGACCTGACCGGATATTTTGAAAATAGTTGTTATGCAACCCGATCCCATCCTCCTGACTGCAACTGTGGTTTCTCCTGGAGGACTGCTGGTCGCCTACTGCGCGCTGGCGATGCTGGCATCACTCGCCGGCGGCTGGTTGTTGTTGCTCATTCATCTCACCCATACGCGACTGCAAATGGCCGTAAGCTTTGTCGCCGGACTCATGCTTGGCATCGCACTGCTCCATTTCCTGCCGGATGCGGCGGAACAATTGCATTCGCTCGACCGGACGGTGCATTGGTTGCTCGGCGGTTTCCTGACGATGTTTTTTGTCCAGCGCTTTTTCCACTTCCATCACCACGATTTGCCCGAAGGCGACCCGGAGGACTGTTGCCAGCATGACCACGATCACGACCATGACGCTCATGCTCACACGCTGGCGGACAAGTCGGCAAAACAACTTTCTTGGGTCGGCACCGCGCTCGGCCTGACGTTGCATTCGCTGCTGGACGGACTCGCACTGGCCGTTGCCGTCGCCGCCGGGGCGCAGGGACATGCGCGGTTGGCGGGACTCGGCGTTGCCCTCGTCATTATTCTGCACAAGCCGTTTGACGCGATGGCCGTCTCGACCTTGATGGCGGCCAGCGGCAGTTCGCGATTGTCACGACACGTGCTGAACGGCCTGTTCGCACTGGCCAGTCCGGTGGGCGCGGCGTTGTTTTATTTCGGCGCGAGCCACTTGGCCGGCGGTAACGCGCCTGTGCTTGGTGCCGCCTTGGCGTTTTGTGCCGGCTCTTTCCTCTGCATCGCCAGCAGCGACCTTCTGCCGGAACTGCAATTTCACTCGCATGACCGGTTCAAACTATCGGCGGCGCTGCTGGCCGGTTTGGCCGTGGCCATCATCATTGGCATGGTCGAAACGGGCTAAAATTGGTGCCATGGGCCGTCAGTCACTGGCTCATCAATGTTTGTTTCGGAGTTGTTCAAAGGAAGGCGGCCAGCGTTTCCGGGCTGACATGATGATTAATGCCCTCGGCGGTCAGTTCCGCCGTGCGTTAAAAATTCAACTCCGCCGCTTGGTCAGACTGACGGAAACGTGGCGTGCCTGCGGGATGATGAATTTCTTCACCTCGACAATGACACTCTGCGGACGGAATTCCTTTAAGACCAAATCTGCCACATCCGCCGCCAGCTTCTCGATCAATCTCCATTCCCGGCCTTCGCCCAGCTTCAGCAGCCGTTGTGTGACCGCGAAATAATCGATGGTGTCCGCGATGGCGTCGGACTTGGCGGCGGCGGTGAAATCCACTTCCAACTCCACGGTGAGCAGCAGCCGCTGCGGCTGCGCGCGTTCCGCGTCCGGCACGCCAACGCGGTAAAATACTTCCAGGTCAACGATGGAAATTTTATCCGTGCGCATTGAAGTCCTTAATTTTGCGGTTGTAATGTTTTTTCTCATCGAACCCGACATAAACTAGACCGTTACAATAAGTGAGATCTCCATCCAAGATGTTTGTTCCAACGAAGGAAAATCTTTTTAGACCCTTAAGCTCATGAATAAATGCAAGATTTGGAATCGACCCGCAGTTTGTTAGTAATAGCTTTTCCAATGATTTTACTTTCCCAAGCATTTCCAAATCACACAGTTTTCGACAAGATTCAAATGAAATGACCTTCAATGTTTTATGAAGGTCGCCGAGTGCCACACATGACTTAAACTGGGAAGCTCCATATATGTTTAATTCTTTCAAGGTTTTGAATTTGGATATGCCTTCAAGGCTCCAAATGTTACTTTTAACTAAAGCAAATGTTTCTAAAGATCCTAGAGTTGGTAAATCTGCCAAATTGTGAGACTTGGGATTGAACGAACTCAATGTTAGTTTTTTTAGCTTTCTACAAGCATCTAAATCGACAATGAATTTGGACGGTGTGAAAGCAATAGACTCAAGCTCTTTGAACCATTTTAAATCCAACGGTTCTTTAACAAAATCTAATCCAGCCAAGTGTTTTATATTTTGGAATTCTTTCAATAAGCCAATTCCGACAGTTTCATTTAAGCTTATGCCTTCAATGGATTCCTTCAGAGGCAATAGCAATTCCAAATTAGGATGTGTGTAACTTGATAAAAGCGAAAAATATCGAACGCCTGTTCGCTTCGCTAAATTTATTGATTCTTGCGGATTAGCGCTGTTGAAATTTATTGAGTCAATAATTTCAATCATAGATTTTAATCGGACAGTGATTTTCTCGCTTTCCGCTTTCCGCTTTTCGTCTTTAGCTTTTTCTCCACCGCTTCGATTAAAATCTTCGTCGGCCGGTTCAAATTCAATTTCTTCGCCTGCGCCAGCGGCAGCCACTGGAATTCCCGCGCCTCCTCGTTCAGCACCACGCGCGGGTTTTTGGCGACGGCGCGGCAGGTATAGTTCAGCAGCACAAAATGCGCCTCCCGGTAGAATTCCTTCGAGTTGATGCAATCCTGCACGAGCACGAACTCGATGTCCGTGATGTTCAGGGCGGTCTCCTCCCTGAGCTCGCGGCGCAGCGCGGTTTCGGATTTCTCGCCGCGCTTGATCTTGCCGCCGGGGATGCCCCATTTGCCGGACCACTTGTGCGTGCGGATCATCAGCACCTCGTTCTTGGCGTTAAAAATCAAAGCACCCACCGTGGCCAGCGGCGGTTCCACGTTGTCCTCCGGCTCGCTTGGCAGCAGATTAAATTTATTTTTCAGCAGCACGCGCTTCAATTCGTCCAGATGCTCCACGATCAGGTCCGGCTGGGCCGCGCGCAACTGTTCCAGCGTATTGTAGCCAGTCAGCACGGCGCAGGAATGGATGCCGCCGTGGCGCGCGGTTTCGATATCGTGCTCCATGTCGCCGATGAAGAGCGTTTCGTCGGGCTGCAGATTGTTTTCGCGGAGAATCTCGTGGATTTTTTCGCGTTTGTCCCAGACATCGGTGTAAGGCTTGTCGAGAAATGCGTCGAAGCCGGTCACGCGGCATTGCGTTTCAAAATAATCGCCGTGGACGGTGCTCAGCAGGAACGTGCGGATCTTCCGCTCCCGGCAGAATTCCAAAAACTTCCGCGCGTGCGGCTGCTCGACCACGGAACTCTGCGATTGCCGGAACTCGGCGTGGAACCAGTCTTCGAGTTGATCCATCGCCACATCCGGCGTGTGCTTGTCGTAAAACTTGCTGAACGGCAGTTGAAACTCCGCGCGGAACTGTTCCAGCGACATCGCCGGCCGGCCGGACTGCGTGAGCACAAAGTTCGATGCCTTCAACACGGCGGGCAGGTCGTCCACCAAGGTGCCCGACCAGTCGAAGATGATGTTGCGGATCACAAAAAAATTATGAAGGATGAAGGCCGAATGAAGAAGTGAAATTGTTGAGGCCATCGCAAAAAATGTTTCAACATTCATCATTCATACTTCATCATTCTTCTGGTGCTGATCGCGTTTCACAAACCTTACGGCGTGCTGTCGCAGTTCACCGGCGACGGCTCGCCGAACCGCCCGCTCGCGGAGTTTGGCTTTCCCAAAAACGTCTATGCCATCGGCCGGCTGGACGCGGATTCCGAGGGGCTGCTGCTCTTGAGCGACGAGGCGCGTTGGAACGAAACGCTCCTGCACCCGCGCCACGCGCACGAACGCGAATACTGGGCGCAGGTGGAAAAAATCCCCACGCGCGAAGCCTTGGACAAGCTGCAAAACGGATTGGTCATCCAAGGACACAAGACTTTGCCGTGCCGCGCCTGGCTGCTGGAACCGCAGCCCACCTTTCTCCCACGCAACCCGCCGATTCGTTTCCGCAAATCCGTCCCTGATTGCTGGATTGGTCTCGAATTGGTCGAGGGCAAGAACCGGCAGGTGCGGCGCATGACGGCCGCCATCGGCCATCCGACGTTGCGGTTGGTGCGCGTGCGGATTGGGGATTTCTGGCTGGGCGAACTGCCGCCGGGAAAATGGCAGACGTTGTCCGCCGAGCAAATCAAGCTGGTCAGCGGCTGATTTTTACCGCACCGCCAGAAAACCCACCAGCGTGCAGGCGATGGCGATGAAGGCCGCCACCAGCGATTCGCCGGCGACGAGGCCGGACGCGATCGGGATGGCAAACGTGTCGGAATTCTTCCGGTTCCATTTCTGCCACACGGTCACAATCAGCGCGCCGATGAGAAACGAAAAGGCGTTTTGAAACGGCACCACCCACGCGAGGCCCAGCCCCATCGCGGACGGCAGATACGGTTTCGCCTTCGGCCAGAGGAATTCCACCACCGGCAGAATCATCCCCACCAGTGCGCCGATGACGATGGCGACGAGCGCGGTCTGCGGCAGGTGGTTGACGCCCTGCGTGAGCAAATCGGCGACGGCTTTCCACATGTTGGTCGCCGGCGGGTTGAAGGCTTCGAGCGCCTTTTTGTCGGGAACCATCAGATACCACGCGGGCACCACGGCCAGGACGCCGAAGAACACGCCGTAGAATTGCGCGAGAAATTGCCGGCGCGGGTTTGCGCCCAGCAGGTAGCCGCTCTTCAAATCCGTCAACAAATCGGCGGCGGCACCGGCGGCGGCGGCAGTGGTGCCGGCGGCCATCAGATTGATTGCGGCAATGCCTTTTGCGCCGGGCAGCACGGCGTAAAGCAACTGGGTGATTTTGCCCATCGCGCCGATCGGGGTGGTGTCTGTCTCGCCCGTCGCGCGGCAGGCCACGAGCGACACGACGAACGAAAACGCCACGGACACCAGCCCCAGCCACACGGAAATGTGGAACGCGAAGTATTGCACCGCAATCAGGCCGACCGTGATCGGGATGAGGCCGAGGAACAGCCAGGAATTTGGCACCTCGACGGCTTCGGCGGCATCGTGGACGGCGTCGCGTTCCGCCTTTTTGAAAATCACGAACGCGCGGATGACCGTCCGCCAGTTCAGCGCCACTTGCACGAGGCTGGAAAAAACCATGATGGCCGTGCCGCCCCATAGCGCCCAGCGGACGGGATTGAAATCGCCGTCGGGGGTTGTGTGAAAGGACGGGATGAAGCCGGCCACGGCGGCGTTCGCGGCGTCGTGCGCCACGAGCCACGGTGCGACGAAATAATAAAGCAGCAGCGAGCCGGCGAACATCGAGGCGGACACGCGCAGGCCGGTGATCATGCCCGCGCCGACGAGCAGCACGCTCGGCTCAAACGCCAGGCCGACCATTTGCCCGCGCGCCAGTGGATTGAGAAAACCGGTGAAGTTCAGCGCATCAGGAAGATAGAGTTTGCCGGAAAGCCATTCGAGCCAGTGCGGCAGGCGGTTTTTGATTTTTAACTGCTCGACGAGTTCCGCGTAGGTGTGCAGCAGGCCGATCACCGCACCCGCGCCGAGCGCGATAAGCAGCGACCACGCCTGCTTCAGCGATTCGCCGCTCTTCGAATAAAGGCTGCGCAACGTTTCCGCCGTGGCGATGCCGGTGGGAAAACGGAGCTGCTCGTGGTTGATCATCTGCCGCTTCATCGGGATGGCCAGGAACACGCCGAGCGCGGCGGTGAACAGCACGAACGCCGCCGCCACCGGCCACGGCTCTTGCACGCCGGTGATGAGCAGCAATGCGCCGAGCGCGGTCGCCAACGTGGAGCCGGTCGAGGAACCGGCGGCGGTGGCGGTGGATTGCATGCAGTTGTTTTCCAAAATGCTCATCCGCGAAACGCGCCCGGCAAAAATCTTGCAGATGGAATTCCAGACGACGAACGAGATGACGCACGCGGTGATGGAGACGCCGAAGCTCCAGCCGATTTTCAGCGTGGTGTAGAGATTGGAAACGGCGGTGAACATCCCCAGGATGCCGCCCATGACGACGGCGCGCACGGTGAGCTGGCGCTGCGAATCGCCGCGATAACATTGCTCGAACCATTGCCGATCCTGCTCCTCCGGCGTGCCGGTGAAGCCGGCGAGCGGCAGCTCGTATTCGGCGTCCGACTTGCGGGCGTTGGGGGTTGGCACCGGATTCACGCGCGGCAATGTGGGAAAACCCGTGCGCGGGCGCGAGCCTTTTTTGCGGGCGGATGGCCGTCCGGAAATAAATTTCTTTTGAAATCCATGGCGCGAGGCGGCAAGCTCTGGCTGCCATGTCCAACCCCGCCCAAAGTTCTTCGCCGGATCCGCTGGCGCAGCTCGTCCAGAAAAACCAGTTCGTCGGCTGGCTCGGCGCAGCGGACTACACGCGGGCGCTGGTGCTCACGAGCGACGCGTGGAAGGCCCGGGCGCACGGCGTGCCGCACAATTGTTTTCTGCTCGCGGCAGCGGAGGGCGGCGCGGCGGCGGAAATTTTATTGCTGCGCGTGACCGGTTCCGCCGAGGCCCCGGCGGACGCGGAACTGCTGGCGAAACTGGACAAGCTGAAAAGTCGTCCGCCGATCGGCGGCGGCGAAGTGACGATTGAGGAATACCAGTTTGGCCTGCTCCAATGCCGCGTGCTCGGCACGTTTTATTTGCAGGACGGCAAACTGCGCCTCGGCAGCGACGTGGAAAATTTCACGCAGGCGGCGGGGCTGGCGGTGTTCCGTCCCGAAGGCGCGGCGCTGGAGGCGATTGTGAACTACGTCAGCCCGGCGCGCGTGGCGGCGGCGGCGGAAGAGGCGCGGCGGCTCGGTTTGCAGGGCGAGTTGCCGCGTTTTCCCATCGGCACGGTGCGTTACGCCTCGACCGAGCGGCTGCATCGCGGCGAGGGCGCGGCGCGCGCGGTGTTTCATTTGAACGCGGTGGATTTTCTTGCGCGGCGCACGGCGGTGTTCGGCATGACGCGCACGGGCAAGTCCAACACGGTGAAGAAACTCGTCTCGGTGGTGAAGCGCACGAGCGACGATTTCAAATTGAAGATCGGCCAGATCATCTACGACTTGAACGGCGAATACGCGAACGCCAACCAGCAGGACCAGGGTTCCATCGCCGAGGTTTTTCCCGCCGCCACGGTGCGTTACCGGATGGTGCCGACGCCGGGGTTCGCGCTGATCCTGAACAATTTTTTCCGGCAGATTTCCGAGGGGCACAGCACGCTGGCCGGGCTGTTGCAGGCGAGCAAGCTGCCGCGCTCCGCCGATCTGGAGGCGTTCTTGAGCATGGATTTCACGCCGCCAAACAAGGAGGAATGTAGCAGCGACTACGAGTTCCAGCGGCAGACGGCCATGTATCAACTCAAGCTCGCGGCGTATCAGGCGGTGCTGGCGCGCGCGGGCTACGAACTGCCGCCGGACTTCAAAATCACGTTCGAGGTGAATCCCGGCATTCGCAACAAGGTGAACCCGTCCGTGGACCCGGCGAACGGCCTGACCGCGCCGCAGGCGTTCGAATGGTTTTATCTCGTGCGGCAGATTCAGGACGAACTCATCACGACGACCGGCGCATCGTGGATTGAACCGGATACAAACGTGCTCATCAATTTGCTGCTCCAGAAAAATGACCAGGGTGGTTATTTCCCCGGCTTCCGGCTGTTGCAGCCGTTCAAGGATTATCACGCGCCGAACCGCAGCACGGATGTCTGCGACGAGATTTACAACCATCTCGTGAACGGGAAAATCGTCATCCTCGATTTGTCCGTCGGCGACCCGGTGCAGCGCGAGCGGCTGGGCAAACGGATTGCGCGGCACATTTTCCACAGCTCGATGGCGACGTTCAACCGCGGGCTGCACGCGCCGCACATCGTGGTCTATGTGGAGGAGGCGCACAACCTCATCGGGCGCACCGAGGCGCTCACGGAAATCTGGCCGACCATCGCGAAGGAAGGCGCGAAGGCGCGCATCGCCATGGTGTATGCCACGCAGGAGGTTTCATCCATCCATCCGAACATTCTGGCGAACACGGAGAACATCCTCGTCTCGCACCTGAACAACCAGCACGAGATCGGCGAGTTGGCGCGGTATTACGACTTCGGGGATTTTGCGGAATCGCTCATCCGTGCGCAGGACATCGGTTTTGCGCGGGTAAAGACGCTGTCGAATCCGTTCGTCATCCCGGTGCAGATTGACAAGTTTGATCCGGAGAAGGAAAAAAACCCGGTTGCGGTTGGGTGAATGGACCGTAGTTTTCCCGTCAAGGCGTGACGGTCAAATTCCCCATATAGTTGGTGATCTGGCCAAAACTATTGGTGATGACGACGTCGTAGTTGCCGGCGTTGTTGGTGGTTGCCAAACTGATCACCAAGTTGGTGGTGTTGAATCCTGAATAATTTGGAAAGCCTGCCGGCAGGTTGGTGTTGTTCAATTGCCATTGATAAGACAGTGGCAGTGTGCCGGTGGCAATCACATAAAAATTGGTCGTTGTTCCCGCCGCTACCGTGATGGCCGCCGCCGTCGGCCCGACAAATTGCGGCGGAACACCGACGAATAATTTTGCCGGCGTGACGTTGGTGATGACACCAAAGGGATTGCTTACAACCACGGTGTAATTTCCTGCATCAGCGGTGGTCACGGAATCATTCGTCAAACTGGCGGTGCTTGAGCCGGTGATGCTGCCGGCGTCGGTCAGATTGGTGCCGTTAAACCGCCACTGGTAAGTCAGCGGTGGGCTGCCGGACGCGACGACCGTGAAAATCGCCAAGCCGCCGTTGGTAGTGTTGACGTTTGCCGGCTGGGTGAAAATCACCGGGGCCGACTCGATGCCAAACGTGCCGGAATCCACGACCGGCACGGTCACGCCGAGGCCGTAGGCTTCGTCATAATAGGTTCCTGAAAAATTGGTCGGGTTGTCGAAGGACAGGATGATGAATTCATTCGTCCCGTTACGCTTCAGTTTCAGCAGCGAGCCGGCCGGGCTGTAGTTCGTGTAGGCGAACGGCGCGGAAACGATGGCGCTCACGCCGCTGTCCGCGCTGGTGTAGTTGGTGTAATAGCAGGTGTAGATGATGAGCGGCGCGTTGGTCTGCGGCACAAACACGGCTGATTTGGTGTAAAGATACAGCGGCGCGTCGAACATCACGCTGATAAAGGCGTTGCTGCTGATGCCGTTGACGGAGCCGGTCAGGGTGAACGGATAGTTGGTGGCTCCGCCGCTGCTGCTCTGTTTCCAGATTTTAAACGGGACGCCCACGCGGTCGCCGATGTTGCCCGGATACGGTGTGGACAGGGCGAGAATCAGCGGGTTGTTGGTGGCAAACTGGCTGGTGCCAACCATGCCCAGAACCAGCGGCGGGTCAAAGAACGAAAGCAAGGTCAGATTATCGCCGTTGGTCGAGTTCAGGACGATTTGCGCGCCGTTCAAATTCGTCAGCGCCAGACTGGTCGTCTTCGCCCAGGTAAAGCTGTTGGTGAAATCGCCCGCATCGCTGAAAACACCGGTGTTCGCGCCGGTGAAAAACAGCGCGGCGGTGTCGGAGCCAACGGCGCTGGGCGGGGCGATATAGGTCAGCCACAGCTTGCCGGATTCCGTGCCGGTCTTCAGGTAGCGATAGGAGCCGACGGCGTCTTTCTGGCTGAACGTGCCGTTCGTGCCGGTGCTGAACGTGATGAAATAATTGTCGGTGTTGGTCACGGTGATGGTGATGCCGGCCACGTTCTTGACGGCGGCGGCATAGGTGATTTTCACCTTGCTGAGGGGCGTAAGATTTCCGCTCCGGTCAACGGCAAAGACCAGCAGGAGGTTGGTGCCGGCCTCCAGCGAAAGATTCGCCCACCAGTTTTTATAGCCGTTGGCGGTCGAGGCCCAGAAGAAATTGGTGTTGGAATAGGGCGTGTTCGACGAAATCAACTGCCAGCAAACATTTGTCACCGTGTCATTATCCCTGGCCGTGCCCATCGCCACCACGTCGGGCTGCGTAACGGTGCTGTTGTTCGCCGGCGCGCTGATGGTCACGACGGGCTTTTGCGTGTCGGTGAAATTGGCCGTGAACGCCAGGCCGTTCGCGGCGGCGAAACTGATTTTGGCCTTGCTGGTGTTGGTGCTGCCGGTCCAGCCGGTGAATTTAAAGCCGCTTTTTGCCGTGGCCGTCATGCTGTAGGTTTTGCCGTCGGTCAAATTTTTCCCGTTGTAATTCGGGCTGACCGAACCGTAGTTCGCGTAAGGCGCCACCTGCACGGTCACCGTATCGGCCAGGCCCACGCCCGCAGCCAGCAGCAGGGCGGAAAAAATCAGGGCAGGTTTTCCCAGGCAAAAAAAGCGCGGCACATTCATATTCTTTAATCCAACACCGGATATGCAAAAAGGATGCGCGATTTGCCCGCGAAGTCAACCACCTGGCGGCAACGGCCATGGCTGAAAAATCTCTTTGAAATCCGCCGCCCGCGCCGCCACAATAGCCGTTCGCTCTGCGAACAATTTCATGAAACGCACGCATCATTGCAACNNCGCTGTCCGGCTGGGTTCATTCCCGTCGCGACCTCGGCGGCCTCATCTTCATTGACATCCGCGACCGCGAAGGCCGCACCCAGACGGTGTTTGATCCGAGCGATTTGACGCCGGAGCTGTTCACGCAGGCCGCCGCGCTGCGTAGCGAATGCGTTGTGAGCATCACCGGCAAGGTTCGCGCGCGTCCCGCCGGCACGAACAACGCCAAGATTCCCACCGGCGAAGTCGAAGTCGGCGTGACCGGGCTCGAAGTGCTGAACATGGCCGACGTGCTGCCGTTCCAGATTGACGACCCGGAAGCCGCCGCCAAGGTTGCCGAGGACACGCGCCTGCAATATCGCTACCTCGACCTGCGCCGGCCCGAAATGGCGCGCAATTTGAAAGTGCGCAGCAAAGTCGCCATCGCCACGCGCAGCTACATGGACGATCAAGGCTTTCTCGAAGTCGAGACGCCCACGCTGTTCAAGTCCACGCCCGAAGGCGCGCGGGAATTTCTCGTGCCGAGCCGGACGAGTCCCGGTTTGTTTTACGCGCTGCCGCAATCGCCGCAGCAGTTCAAGCAAATCCTCATGGTGGCCGGCGTGGAAAAATATTTTCAACTCGCGCGCTGCTATCGCGACGAGGATTTGCGCGCCGACCGCCAGCCGGAGTTCACGCAGATTGACATCGAGATGTCGTTCATCGAGCGCGAAGATATTTACAACCTGATTGAAGGCTTGCTCCAGCGCGTCTGGAAAACCGCGCTGAACATTGACGTGCCGGTGCCGTTCAAGCGCCTGACCTTCGAGGAAGCGCTGAACCGCTACGGCATTGACAAGCCGGACACGCGCCTCGGCATGGAACTCGCGGACTTCACCGAGGAATTCCGCGCCAGCACGTTCAAAGTGTTCAGCGGCGCGGTCGCCAACGGCGGCGTGGTGAAGGCGCTCAATGCCAAAGGCCTCGCGTGCGCAACGCAGGGCCAAATTGAGACGATGACCGAATACGCGAAAAGTTTCGGCGCGAAAGGCCTGGCTTACATCAAGGTCGAAGGCGGTGAATGGAAATCGCCCATCGTCAAATTTTTCAACGACGCCGAGAAAGCCGCGCTGGCAAAGAAACTGGCCATCGAGGATGGCGATTTGATTTTGTTTGCCGCCGACCAGTGGCTGAACGCCTGTGAAATTCTGGGCAAGATTCGTTTGTATTGCGCCGATATTTTGAAGGCGCAAGGCAAGCTGATGATTCCCGCTGGCCGGTTTGATTTCCTCTGGGTCATTGAATTTCCGTTGCTGGGTTTCGACCGCGAGCAAAACCGCTGGTATTCAAGCCATCATCCGTTCACCGCGCCGGTGACGGAGGACATTCCGCTGCTCAAGACCGACCCTAAAAAAGTCCGCGGCCAGCATT
>PLYV01000145.1 GCA_003151855.1 Limisphaerales bacterium
CCACGCTGCCGACCATCGTGTAGATAAAAAATTGCGTCGCCGCCGGGCCGCGTTTCGGGCCGCCCCAGAGTTTGATGAGGAAAAATGCGGGGATCAGGCCGAGTTCCCAGAACAGGAACCAGTGGAAAAAATTCAGCGCCGTGAACGTGCCGAACAAACCCGCCTGCAACCACAAGACCAGCGCGTGGAAAACGTGCGGACGATCTTCGACGTTCCACGAAGCGAGAATCGCCAGCGGCGTGACGATGGCCGTGAGCAGCACCATCAGCGCGCCGAGTCCGTCCACGCCGAGGAAGTATTGGATGCCCAGCGTGGGCACCCAGTCGAATTTTTCGACGAATTGCAATCCGCCGTTCTTGGCATCGAAATGCAGCCACATGCAGATCGCGCCGCCGAGCGCCACGAGGCTGGATGCCAGCGCGAGGCCGCGAACAAGGTGTTTTCGTTCCGCGCCAAGGCCGGCGACGACGATGCCGCCGATAAACGGGACGAGAGTAAGAATGGTTAACCAGTGATTCATGCTTTGCGCCCCCAAATCAGGAAAATGATCAGCGCGACGAGCGCGACGCCGATGATGCGGAGGTAAGTTTGCACGCGGCCAGAGTGCAGCCGCGACAGGATGCCGCCGCTGCCACGGATGGAACCGCAGCCGGCGTCGAAGCCGCCGTTGACGACGTTTTCATCGGTCAAGCGATAGAGCCAGGACGAGCCAATCGTAAAATATTTGACGAGCAAAACCGCGCCGCCGAAAATCCATTTGTCGGCAAAATCGCACAGCCACGCGGCGAAGGCGTTGAAGCGGATGACCGTCGCCTCGTAGATTTCATCAATGAAATATTTGTTTTCGAGCAGCTTGAAAATCGCCGGTTGCGCGGATTCGAGCACGTCTTTTTCCGCCGCCGTTTTACGCTGGCGCTTGCCGTAGAGCACCCAGCCGACGGTGATGCCGGTGAGCACGATCAGCGCGGAAGCGCCCATCAAACCGGCGCTTTCGGCGAGGTTGCTGAATTTGATTTGCAGCTCGGCGAGTTCGCCGTTCAGGTAAGCGTCAAACCACGGCCACGCCGGCGTGCCGATGACGCCCAGTAAAATGGCGAACCCCGCGAGTATGATCAACGGAACGGTCATGACGGCGGGGCTTTCGTGCGGATCGTGGCTGTGAGCAGATTCGGAGGAGTGTGCGGAATGGCCGTGAGCGGGGTTTTCCTCATGACCGCGATAGCTGCCGAAGAACACCAAGCCCATTTGCCGCGTCATGTAAAACGCGGTGAACAGCGCGCCGGTGCAGCCGAGGTAAAACGGAATTTTAGACACCGACCAAAGTGACGCGTGGTGGAGAATTTCGTCCTTGCTCCAGAAACCGGAGAAGAACAGGGGGAAACCGGCGAGCGCCAGCATACCAATCGCGTAAACCACGAATGTGATCGGCATGTATTTTTTCAGTCCGCCCATTTTGCGCACGTCTTGCTCCTCATGGCAGCCGTGGATGACCGAGCCGGAACCGAGGAACAGCAGCGCCTTGAAAAACGCGTGCGTGATGAGGTGGAACATGCCGACGGCCACGCCGCCGACGCCGAGGCCCATCATCATGTAGCCGAGCTGCGAAACCGTGGAGTAAGCGAGGATGCGCTTGATGTCGTTCTGCGCGACGGCGATGGTCGCGGCGAAAATCGCGGTGATGGCACCAACCCACGTCACGACGGTCAAAGCCGTCGTGATCGGCGCGCCGTGTTCCACCGGGGCGGCTCCCGCGGCCATCAGCGGATAAACGCGGGCGACGAGGAACACGCCGGCGGCCACCATTGTAGCCGCATGGATCAAGGCGGAAACGGGCGTCGGGCCTTCCATTGCGTCCGGCAGCCAGACGTGCAACGGCACCTGGCCAGATTTGCCGACGGCACCAAGGAAGATCAAAAGGCCAATTGCGGTCGAAACCATCATGCCACCAAAAATTGTTTTCGAAACCATTCCAGCCAGCGCGCTCGCTTCCAGGCAACCGGTGTGTTCCGGCGTGTAAAAATTCAGCGTGCCGGTCTGCGCGTAAAGCCAGACCATGCCGAGCAGCAGGCCGAGGTCACCGATGCGCGTGGTGATGAAGNNTCAGGCCGACGATTTCCCACGAGACAAACAGCAGGAAAAGGTTGTTGGCGATGACGACGCCGAGCATGCCCGATGCAAACAGCGCGAGGAAATTGAAGAAGCGCATGAAGTTTTTGTCATGCGACATATAGCCGACGCTGAAGATGAAGATCAACATGCCGACAAACGTCACCATTACCAGCATGATGGCCGTAAGCGGATCGAGCACCCAGCCGATGTTCATCCATTGGCCGCCGAATTGAATCCAGTTGAAGCTGAACGTTTCGCGGAACGCGCCTTCGCCATGATGGCCGAGCGTGGCGGCCAGCGCGCAAAGCGAAAGCAGGAAGCCAAGCGCCATTGAGCCGATGGCCAGACCGGCCGCCAGCTTGCGCGCGGGCTGTTTGTTGACGGCGATGATGCCGGCTGCCAGCAATGGCAGCGCCGGAATCAGCCAGAGATTTTTGACGATCCAGATCATCCTTTCAACTCCTTCATTTCATCCAAATTGGAAGTCTTCTTGTGCCGGTAAATCGCGATCACCAGCGCGAGGCCGACGGCGGCTTCGGCGGCGGCCAGCGCCATGGAGAACAGCGCGAAAATAAATCCGTTCAGCGATTCGGGATGCGCGCCGAAACGCCAGAAGGCGATCAGGTTCAGGTTCGCGGCGTTCAGCATCAACTCAATACCGATGAGCACGAGAATCGCGTGGCGGCGCGTGACGGCACCGGCGAAACCGACCGAGAACAGGAGCGCGGAAATCAGCAGGCAGGTTTGCAACGGCGTCATGGCTGGCCTCCGGCGTTGTCTTTATTATCTTCTTTCAAAGCGATGAGCACCGCGCCGATCATCGCGGCGGTGAGCACGAGCGCGACGATTTCCAGCGGCAGCACAAATTTCGTCATCAGCAGATCGCCGACGTTTTTCACCGTGGCCGCCGGCGCGGCGGGCAATTCTTTCGGCACCGCCGAGCTGCTCAGAACCGCCCAGCCGAGGATGGTGAACACCATTGCCGTCACCGCGATGCCCGCCCACCAGCCGGAGGTCAAAACGCTTTTGTCCGGCGACTCGCCGCTGCGCGTGAGCAGGATCGCGAACACGATCAAAATGGCGATGGCACCGATGTAAATGAGGATTTGCGCGAAGCCGACAAATTCCGCGCCGAGCTGCAAAAACAGGGCGGCGACGCCGGCGAACGCGATGGCCATCGCCAGCGCGCAATGCACGAGATTGCGCAGGCTCATGGCTAAGACCGCGCCAAACAGCGTCACAACAGCCGTGATGATGAAAAAGGGTGACATGGTTATTCCGCGTAGCGATAAATGCGTTTGCCGAGTTTTTGGTTGGCCATCAGGCCGCGACCGAGAACAACATACGCGCCGAAAATAATTGCCGAGCAAACCAGCCAGCGTTGCCAGTCGTGACTCATGAAATGCCAGAGGCCGGCGACGAGAATATTGATGAGCGCGAGCGGCAGCATGAATTTCCAAGCGAAACCCATCAATTGATCCATGCGCAAGCGCGGCAGCGTGGCGCGAATCCAGATGAAGACGAAGACAATCGCCATCATCTTGGTCAAAAACCAAATCCACGACGGAATCCACGTCAGGAACGACACCGGCGAGGTCCAGCCACCGAGGAACAGCGTGATGCCGAGGCCGATGATCGAGAACATGCCGAGGTATTCACCGAGGAAAAACAGCGCGAACTTGAAGCCGGAGTATTCGGTGAAATAGCCGGCGATGATTTCCGATTCCGCTTCCGGCAAGTCGAACGGCGAGCGGTTGGATTCCGCGAGCGACGCGATGAAAAACAGGATGAAGCCAACCAATCCCCACGGCGTGAACACAAACCAGTGCGCAATGCCGAAGGTGTATTGATTTTGGTGCTCGACGATCTGGCTCAGGTTCAGCGTGCCGGCGATCATCACGACGGTGACGCCGGACAGGATGAGCGGAATTTCGTAGCTGACCATTTGCGCAATCGCGCGCATGGCACCGAGCAGCGAGTATTTGTTGCGGCTCGACCAACCGGCCATGAAGACGGAGATTTCCACCGCGCCGCCGACGGCGAGGAAAAACAGCAGTCCCGCGTCGTAGTCGGCGATGGCCATGTTGCGGCCGAACGGCAAAACGGCGTAGGTTAGCAGCACCGGAATCAGCAGCACAATCGGCGCGAGAAAATGAACCACTTGGTCGGCCGCGCGCGGCACGACATCTTCTTTCGTGAGCATTTTCACGCCGTCGGGCAAAAACTGGCCGAAACCGGCGAGACGGATTTTCGTGAACGGAATGCCGACGCGGTTCGGGCCGTAGCGGTTTTGGATGCGGCCGATGCCTTTGCGCTCAAAAATCGTCGTCAGCGAGAAAATCAGCGGAAACACCATCAGGATGAATGCAATGCAGATCAATGATGACGCCAGCGGCCGCCACGCTTCCGGCAAATAGCTCACCAGGAAGTGCAAGACGGTCACAAAAATTTGGTCAATCTTATCGGCCATTGTCGTTCAGAGTTTCAAAATTATTTCGCAGCCGGCGGCGGGGTTGGCGGATTTGCCGGCGGCGTGCCGACTGGCGCGGCGGCGGCAGCGGCTTTGGCTTTCGCTTCCGCATCGGCTTTCGCCTTGGCTTCGGCGGCGGCTTTGGCCTTGGCCTCGGCCTTGACTTTTTCAGCGGCGATGACAGCGTCGGAATCCTTCGCGTCCTGCGGATGAATCTGTTGGTAATAGGAATTCGGCTTCGCCAATTCTTTTTTCGTCAGCAGCAGGCCTTTGAACCGGTCGTCGGTGCTCAGCTCGAACTCGTTGTTCATCTTGATGGATTCGAACGGGCACACCTCGACGCAAATCGAGCAGCTCATGCAGACTGAAATATCAATGTCGAACGTGACCGGATACACCTGCATCTGGCCTTTGTAATCCGGCTTCTTGTCCTTGCTCTTGACGATGTAAATGCACTGCGGCGGACATTCCTTTTCGCAGATCTGGCACGCGACGCAGCGCAGGCCTTTTTCCGCGTCGTCGCCGTCAAACACGAGGAACGGAAACTGCCGCGTATTCTCCTTCGGCGTCAGGCGCTCCTCGGGATATTGCACGGTGGTCAGGCGATCCTTCGAGACATAGCTCCCGAAGAAATTCTTGGCGGTGACCGCCATGCCTTTAATGATTTGCTCGCCTAACATTTTATCAAAATTTTTACCGGTCCACTTCACCGAGGACGATGTCCACGCTGCCGAGGATCACGATGACGTCGGCCACTTTGCGTCCGAGGCACATGTCTTCCAAAGTCGTCAGGTTGATATAGCTCGGCGGACGAATGCGATACCGATACGGACTCGGCCCGCCGTCGCTGATGACGTAAAAACCCAGCTCGCCCTTCGGCGACTCGATGCGGCCGTAAACCTCGCCGGCTTTTGGACGGAAGCCGCGCAGCTTCGCCTTCGCGTCCATGATCGGCCCGGCGGGAATGCCCGCCAGCGCCTGGTTCAAAATCTTGATGCTCTCGCGCATTTCCAGCACGCGCACCATGTAGCGGTCGTAAAGGTCGCCGGTCTCGCCCAGCGGCACCTTGAACTCAAACCGGCTGTAAATGCCGTATTTGTCCACCTTGCGCAGGTCGTAATTCACGCCGGCGGCGCGCAGCAGCGGACCGGTGATGGACGCGTTGATGGCCTGCTCCTTCGAAATCGGCGCAACGCCTTGCGTGCGCGCGAGGAGAATTTCGTTTTCGTTCAGGAACACCTCAAACTCGTCAAGAAACTTGCCGTAGTCGCCGACAATTTTCTTCGTCTGCGCCAGCCATGCGTCGCTCACGTCCACGCGGACGCCGCCGAAACGCATGTAATTGCACATCATGCGCGCGCCGGAAACTTCCTCGAACAGGTCGAGAATCTTTTCGCGTTCGCGGAAGGCATACATCATCGGCGTGCCGAGCGCGCCCATGTCCTGCACAAAAAACCCGATCAGCGACGTGTGGTTCTGGAGGCGCGTCAACTCCGCCATGATGACGCGGATGTATTCGGCGCGTTCGGGAACCGCCAGACCCGCGAGCTTCTCGATGGTCAGCGCGTAGGCCCAGTTGTTCGTCATCGAACAGAAATAATCCAGCCGATCCGTGTAAGGCATCGTGGCCAGATAGGAAATGTTCTCGCCAATCTTCTCGTGGTTGCGATGCAGGTAGCCGAACACCGGCTTGAGCTTCACGACGGTTTCGCCGTCGAGCGTCACGTCCATGCGGAACACGCCGTGCGTGGACGGGTGATGCGGTCCCATCGAGATTTCGAGCAATTCGCCGATCGGCGTGCCGCTCTCGTCGAGCTTGGGCGTCACTTCAAATGGCTTTTGTGCGGCAATCACGGCTTCACCTCCACTTTCGGCTCGGCCGGATAACATTTCTTCGCAGCTTCCAAAACTTCGTCGTGCGGCGTCGGTTCGTATTCGTAATCGTCCGGCGCGACATAATCTTTGCGCATCGGATAACCTTCAAAACCGTCCCACATCAAAATCCGGCGCAGGTCGGGATGACCGTCAAAAATGACGCCATACAAATCGTAAATCTCGCGCTCCTGAAATTCCGCGCCGCGCCAGAGCGGCGTCAGCGACGGCAAATGTGTCTTATCAGCGCGGTTTTCCGTGCGCATCCGCAGGACGACCGGGCCGTGTTTCAAGGTCATCGAATACAGGTGGAAAACCACTTCGAGACAGCCGGGCCGCAATGTTTTCTTCACTTCCTCGACTTCTTTTTCCACGCCGTCCACAACCTGCTTCACCTTGATTTTTTCGGTGAGTTCCTTGTCCGGCCAATCCACGCCAGTGACGTTGGAACAATAATCCAGCATCAGTTGCGCGTCATCGCGGAGAAATTTCGCCACAGCAAAACCGCTGGCGGCGTCCACGAGCAGCGAGCGTTCGCCAGCGGCACATTCGTTCGCGAGGATTTCAATCTTCGCTGACGGCAGCGCGGCTTCGAGGCGCGACTTGATTTGTTCGAGAGTTTCCACGGTTCAGCGTTTGATCAGCGGCGGATGCCAGACTTCGGGATTATTCGGAGGCTCCAGGTCGTGTTTGCCGTATTGCGGCACCGGAAATTCGCTGGCCAAATCGGCATTTAAATGGCGCGGACGATCTGGGCCGGTGAGCTTTTGGTGCCGGATTTTCTCCTGCAAAGTCATCAGCGCATGGAGCAGCGCCTCCGGGCGCGGCGGACAGCCGGGAATCATCACGTCCACCGGAATATAGCGGTCCACGCCTTTCAGCACGTTGTAACCCTGCTTGAACGGCCCGCCGGAAATCGCGCNNATCTGGTTGTAAAGCCGCACGACCATCGGTGCCATTTTTTTGGTGACGGTGCCGGCGACGATCATCAAATCCGCCTGGCGCGGCGACGGCCGGAATGCTTCGGAACCAAACCGCGCGATGTCAAACCGCGACATTGAGGCCGCGATCATTTCGATGGCACAGCAGGCAAGGCCGAACGTCAGCGGCCACACGGAATTCGCGCGGCCCCAATTATACAGCTCCTGCAAGGACGTCACGTGGATGCCTTGTTTCGCCATATCACTTTTTAGACCTTCTTCAATCATCGCAAAAAATGGTTATTTCCAGGCTAAAATCCCTTTACGCCACGCCCAGACCAAACCTTCGACCAGCAACACCAGAAAAATCACCATTGCCACGAACGCGCCGACCGGCAGGCCGGTGAATGACACCGCGAAGGGCAGGAGGAAAATCGTTTCCACATCGAACACCAGGAAGATGATCGCGTAAAGGTAGTATTCGGAACGGAAATGGATCCACGCATCACCCTTGGATTCGAGGCCGCACTCGTAAATGGCGTTTTTGTCCTTGCCCGGCTTCTTCGGCGAGAAGAAAAACGCCCACGCCCAGGCCATCGCCAAGGGCGCGGCGGCGAACCCGACGGCCGCCACGGCCAGCAGGAACAAAACCAGATATGAGTTGGAGGCTTGCATTGTTACCACGTCCCGAATGCTTCAAAAGCTCAAGGACATTAACACAAATACCAGACCGTCCGCCCTTGCGATTCACCTAAATTAGCTTTTATCGGCTTTAAATTGCCATTAGCACGCCAATTTTGAGCCAACGAAATATTATCAAATCAAATAATGCAACCCGCCCTGCACGATGGCATCATTTACCCGGCTTAAAGATTGGCTTCGGCACAATAACGGCAGCAAAGCGCCGGCCGCGGATTTCGATCTCAATTTTGGTTTCCGGCTTGGCCAGTTCCGCCGGCACGAAACCCATGCCGATGCCAACATTGAGCGACGGACTTTGCGTGCCGCTGGTGACCATTCCCACATTTTTGTCGCCCGCCAAAATCGGATAATGCGGACGCGGCGGCGCCGATTTGTCCGTCATCTTGAAGGCGACGAGTTTTTTCTTCGTGCCACTGGCCTTCTGCTCCGCGAGCACGGCGCGGCCATTGAATTCACCTTTGTCCAGTGCCACAAAAAATCCGACGCCTGCCTCGATGGGTGTGGTCTGCTCGTCGAGTTCGTGGCCGTAAAGCGGATAGCAAACCTCCGTGCGCAGCGTATCGCGCGCGCCCAGGCCGCAGGGCTTGATGCCGAACGGCGCGCCGGCGGCGAGGATTTTGTCCCACAAATGCTGGATGGCCGAATCCGGGCCGATGATTTCAAAACCGTCCTCGCCGGTGTAGCCGGTGCGGGCGACGAAAATGCTGTGCTGATCAAAATGAAAACCGGCGAGCTGGTTTTTCTTCAAGCCCGTAACGGCGTTCACCGGAAAGACCGATGACGACGCGCCCGGGATGCACTGGCAGATGAAATCTTTCACCTTCGGCCCTTGCACGGCGATGGCCGCGTAATGGTGCGAGGCATCGGTAAGGTTCACTTCACCGCCAGTGAACTTCGCGACCTGCGCCTGAAGCCAGGCCACGTCCGCCTCGATGCGCGAGGCGTTGATGACGAGGAAATAGACGTTCACCGAGAGCCGGTAGGCGTAAAGATCGTCAATCACGCCGCCCTGCTCGTTGCACATCAAGGTGTATTGCCCCAGACCAGAGACGAGCTTGCGGACATCGTTGGTGAGGACAGAATTCAAGAAAGCCTCCGCGCCCGGGCCGCTGACGGTGACTTCGCCCATGTGCGAGATGTCGAAAATACCGGCGGCGCTGCGGACGGCGAGGTGCTCGTCAGTGATGCTGGTGTATTGGACGGGCATTTCCCAACCGCCAAAATCAATGAGCTTGCCGCCGAGTTTTTGGTGGGCGGAAAAAAGTGCGGTGCGCTTCAACATAATTCAATGTCACCAAGAAACACTTTTTCCGGCACGGACAAAAGGCAAAAGGAAACAAATCCCAAATTTGCCCGGCAAATTATCTGGATTACCAAATCAAATCGCGAGCCGCGCGAGGATTTCTTGGGCGAGCAGTTGATACGCCGCCGCGCCGGTGCTGTATTTGTCGTAATAAATAATCGGCTGGCCGTGGCTCGGCGCCTCGGCGAGACGGGTGGTGCGCGGAATCAATGTTTCAAAAACTTTTGCGCCCAGCAACCGGCGGACTTCCTCGACAACCTCGTTGGACAATTTCGTGCGGCCGTCAAACATCGTCATCACCACGCCGAAAATATTCAGGCCCGAATTCACGCCGGCGGCACGGAGCTGGTCGAGGATGCGGTTCATCATTGAGATGCCTTCGAGCGCATAATACTCGCATTGCAGCGGCACGAGGATGCCGTCACACGCGGCGAAGGCATTGAGGGACAAAATGCCGAGCGACGGCGGGCAGTCGAGCAGCACGAGGTCGTAACGCCCGGTGTCGCGCACGGGCTGGAGCGCGAGCGCAAGCCGCTGGAGATGGTTTTCCAGTCGCGCGAGTTCGAGGTCGGCGGCGCACAAGTCCACTTCGCTGGGAATGGCTTCGAGCCGTTCGTATTTCGTCGGCTTGATTTTTTCGAGCAACGAACCTTCGCCCAGCAAGACGTAGTAGGCGCTGGCTCCTTCGATTTTTTCCAAGCCGATGCCGCTGGTGGCGTTGGCCTGCGGATCAAGATCAAAAAGCAAAACCCGCTGGCCCTCGGCGGCGAGACAGGCGGCGAGATTGACGGCGGTGGTGGTTTTTCCCACGCCGCCTTTCTGGTTGGCTACCGCGATGACTTTCGTTGGCACTGCCGCATTAAATGAAAAGCGCGGTGACGTTTCAAGCGTTCACCGCGCGAAAGAAAAAGTATTTTTCGCTTAATGGGCCGGCACGCCGAAACCTGCCGGTTGGAACAGCGAGCCGGAACCCGGCTGCGCAAACAACGTGCTCACCGGTTCGAGGCTGGTCACGGGATTCGTGCTGGCGACGATGCCGGAGGAATCCGAGGCCGCCACCAGTGCCGGCGCGGTCATCGAGGCCATGGGGCTGCCCGCCACCGAAGTCGAGGAAGGAATGCTCATGGCCAGCCGGGCGGCCTTGTCGGCGCGGGACGAATGAACCACCACGGAAACCAGCAGCAGACAAACGCAGGTGGCAAACGCGCCGATCACGCCAGGGCGGGTCTCAAAAATGCGCAGGAAGCTGACGGCCCACGGTGCCTCGGCTTCAAGTCGTTCCGTAAAAGTGCGCTGACCGCCGGCCTCGCCCGCGCGGATGCGCGACGTAACATCGCTGGCGAAATGATCAAAGTAGCCGGGCGGTGGAACCTCATGCCGCTTGAGTTTCAGCAACTGTTTCAGTTCCGCAAAGTTGTTGTCGTTTTCGTTCATGCTGGCTTGGCGTATTCGGCTAGGTAGCCTTGGAGCTGCTGACGCGCGTAAAACAGCCGCGACCGCACGGTTCCGATGTTGCAATCCATGATTTCCGCGATTTCGTCGTGCGACTGCCCCTGCACGTCATGCAACACCACTACCATTCTATGTGGTTCTGACAGCTTCATCAGCGCCTCGTTCAATTTTTTTTGCAACTCCGTCAACCCCACGGCGCGGAACGGCGTCTTGTCCGAAGTCAACGCCACGAGATCGGGATCGTTCTCGGCGTTGAAATCAATGTCGTTCAGGCTGAAATGATTCTTGTTTTTCCGCTGCTTGAGAAAATTGATCGTCTTGTTGACGGCAATCCGGTAAAGCCAGGTGTAGAAACTGGAGCCGCCCCGGAACGATTTCAACGCCTGAAACGCCTTGATGAACGACTCCTGCGCGATGTCGTTGGCGTCCTCGTGGTTGGCGGTCATGTGATAAACCGTTGCATAAATGCGCTGCTGATAGCGCTGCACCAGTTCGTCGTAGGCGGCGAGATCGCCGCGCCGCGCGCGCTTGACCAAGTCGCCTTCCAGCATCCCGGCGGGCGTATTGGCATCCTGGATGGGCACGGGTTCGGACATAATCATGCTCATTGAACCGCCAAAGCCGCCGTTTGTTGCGCAAGAAAATCCGTCAAGGCCAGTAAGCCCGCCTGTCCCGACGAGGCCGGCAGCGTCCGCAGCGCGCCACGGGCGGTTTCCAGATAGCGCTCGATCTCCGCGACCGACGGCGCGAAGGTTTCATATTTCGCCAGCAGCGCCTTGACCGCCGCGAAATTTTCGGACTGCCATTGCAAAATTAGACTTTCCAGCGCCGCGCGGTCGGGCGCGGACGCACGCTCCCACGCCAGCAACAGCGGCCAGGTCAGTTTGCCCTTTGCCAAATCTGTGCCGAGCGATTTGCCGGCGTCGGCTTCCACACCGAACAAATCCACGCAGTCGTCGTAAATCTGATACGCCGTGCCCACCGCCGCGCCAAATTCCTTCAACGCCGCGCGTTGCGCCGGCTGCGCGCCGCTCAAAAACGCCGCCAGATCGCACGAGAGCGTGAACAATTCGCCGGTCTTCATGCCGATGACACGGAAATAATCTTTTTGCGCCGCCGCAAATTTCCGGCGCTGCTGCGTCTGCAAAATCTCGCCAGAACAGACCGTGTTCGTCGCCAGTGACACCGCGCGGCAGATGTCCGTCGTCGGAAAATCGGAGGCCAGTTTGAGTGCCTGCGCGAACAGGCAGTCGCCGAACAGCACGGCGATCTCGTTGCCCCATTTCGCCGCGAGCGTCGGGCTGCCGCGCCGGATGTCCGCCTCGTCCATCACGTCGTCGTGGACGAGCGTGGCGAGGTGGATCATCTCGATGATGACCGCCGCCGTGACGTGGTTTTCATTGGGTTTTCCGAAGCAGCCCGCCGCCAGCGCGACAAGCGTGGGCCGGAGGTTTTTGCCGCCCTTGTTGAGCGCGTGCTCGGCGTAAGGGACGATCTGCGGATCGAAATTCCGCGACTGCTCGACGAGCTGCCGCGTCACGGCATGGAGAAACGGCTCCACCGGTTCCACAATCTTTTTCCAGGAACGGGCGGGGTCTGAAGCGTGTTCGGAATGGGAGTCGCCCACTTTGGTTGCAGCAGCCAGCATCGCCGCGATTTTACTTTCGCGGCGGGGATGAGTCAAACTTGTTATGCTGTGCATCAGGCAAACCGAATGGCCGCCCGCCGGTTTGGCTTGAAATTTCCACGCCAGCAAACATCATTGGCCGTTGTCACCGGCTAATCTCATGAACCACCAAAACCTGAAACGCCCCGCTTTCACCCTCGCCGCGCTCGCGTGCCTCGCCGCCACCGTCATGAGTTGCGGCAAGAAATCGCCCACCCCGCCACCCGCCGGCTCGCCGGAAACCACGCCGGCGGCGGAACCGGCCAAGCCCGCCACGCCCACGAACACCGCCGTCACCATCGCCACGAATCCCGTGGCCACGCACAACGGCAACGTTCCCGACACCGACATCGCCGCCACCACGACCAACGCCAAGCCCGCCGCACCGACGGCGGACACCAGCACGCTCATCGCCGCCACGCACCCGGATTCCGCGCCGGCTCCCGCGCCGGCCAACATCACGCACGTGGAGATGCCGGAAACCCCGCCCGCGATGCCGACGAATTTTTATCCCGCCGGGTTCGCCGGCCAGCCCGCTTATTATTTGCGTTTCCGCGCCGGTTACGAGCACATCAATTACCGCGACAACAACGATGCCGCCTACCTCGGCGCGAAATTTTACGCGCACAACGACGATCTCCGCACCCGTGCCGGCAAAAACGGCTGGCTCATTCCCGACGCCGAAGTCGAGATCGCGCACCATTTGCTCGCCAAGCCCGATGCCGATTTGCATCCCGGCAGCGACCAAGGTATCAGCGTTCGCGCCGAAGTTTTTTGGCCGTGGATGAAATGGACGTTGAATGAAATGGCCAAGAACAACTGCCCCTGCCCGCTTGGCCGCCCGCTCACCGTCAAGCTCGGCCCCGTCGCGAATGTCGGCTGGGAAAAGCTCGACACCGGCACCGGCCACGTCTCCGGCTACGGCGGCGCACGCTTGAATTTCGGCCACGACGGCTACCTCGAATACACCTTGGGCCGCACCGACGGCTTTGCCGGCATGCGCCAGCAACTCATCGCCGAACTGCCCATCAGCGTCAGCCGCGACGGCGAGGTGCGCTATGTTGTGCGCGGCACCTGGAATCATTTTGACACCAGCCATCGCGACATCCTGACCGGCGGACTGTTTCTGGAACTGCCTTTTACCACGCTCGCCAAGCCGTCCAAGTGGGGCGACCTGATTCCGTTCCGGCAATAATTTCGTTTGGCAACGAACTGTTTGGCGGGTTAAAAATGGAAACGTAATTATGAATTGCGCGCTTTGCCAATGTGAAAGCCCGCTCCAAAACTCGCACATCGTTCCTGAATTTTTCTACAAGCAGCTTTACGACGACATCCATCGATTTCATGTTGTTTCCAGCGATTCTTCAAAATCGGATTTTTTGAAGCAAAAAGGTGTTCGAGAAAAACTCCTGTGCGAAAACTGCGAGCAGAAAATTTCACGTTGGGAAAAATATGCCAAAGAAGCTTTCGGTAATGGCCTTGGCATACAAATTGTGAGGACAGGAAATATTTTTAGACTGTCAAACCTCAACTACCAAACATTTCGGCTCTTCCTGCTATCTCTATTGTGGCGAATGGGCGTTAGCAAATTAGAGTTTTTTGAAGACACTCGCTTGGGTGAGAAACACCAAGAGATTCTTCGGAAAGCACTGCTGAATGGAGACCCACTTGAACCACTCCAGTATCCGTGCCTGATTTCAGCAGTTCAACTGAACGGAGAATTTCACAGGGCATGGATTTCTCAATCCATGCACAACAAAAGCGGCAACTATCACTGTCACTGCATTGTCATCAACGGGATTTTATTTTGCTTTTTTGTCGCAAGCCACGCGATGCCCGCAGTTTTTGGAGAAGTTTGCATCAACAAGAAAAATGAAATGAGCGTTTACTTCGGCGAAGTTAAAGAAATTCCATTTCTCGCTGAATTCGCTTCAAACCTTGGAAACGCAATCCGGTCAAGGCGCACGAAACAAGTTTGATTCTTCATTCATAATTCATCATTCTTCCTTCAAAGAAATGAGCCTTTCCGAACATCGTCAGGCGATTGACCAGCTCGACGCGCAAATCGTCAAGCTGCTCAACGAACGCACGCGCCACGTGCTCGCCATCGGCGAAATCAAGCTGGCAGCCGGCGAGGAAATTTACGCGCCACACCGCGAACGCGCCGTGTTCGACCGCGTTTGCAAGTCGAACTCCGGGCCGATCACCAACGAGCAGCTCCGCACCATTTACCGTGAAATCATGTCCAGCGCCCTCGCGCTCGAAAAGACCATGACCATCGCGTATTTCGGACCGGAGGCGACCTTCACGCATCAGGCCGCCATCCAGAAATTCGGTGCGAGCCTGAATTATTCCGCGCAAAAAACCATCGGCGACGTGTTCACCGAGGTTTCCAAAAAGAGCGCGGATTACGGCGTGGTGCCGGTGGAAAATTCCACCGAAGGCGTCGTCACGCACACGCTCGACATGTTTGTGGACAGCGATTTGAAAATCGTTTCGCAAGTGCTGCTCAAGATTCAGCAATGCCTGATGAGCAATTCCCCGCGCACGAAAATCAAAAAACTTTACGTCCATCCGCAGTCACTGGCGCAATGCCGCGGCTGGCTCGCGAAAAACCTGCCGCGCGTGGAAATCGTGGAAACCTCGTCCAACGCGCGTTCCGCTGAACTCGCCGCGAAGGAAAAATTCTCCGCCGCGCTCGGTGGGGTGCTGGCGGCGGAAAAATACGGGCTGAAGATTCTGGCACAGGACATCCATGATAATTCCGTCAACGTCACGCGCTTCATCGTTCTTGGCCGCACTTGCAGCCCGCCCACCGGCGACGACCGCACGAGCCTGATGTTGAGCGTGGCCGACAAATCGGGTGCGCTGCACGAGGCCATCGCCGCGTTCCGCAAATTCAAGATCAACATGACGAAGATCGAGTCCCGCCCCAGCAAACGCAAGGCATGGGAATATTTCTTTTTCATTGATTGCGCCGGACATTATCAGGACGCGAAAGTGGCCAAGGCCATCCAGCATCTCGGCAAACATTGCAACTTCGTCAAAATCCTCGGCTCGTATCCGAACGTGGAATAGTTTTTATGCGAGCGCTGATAATGACGGCCTTGTTTTTCGCCGGCGTGCAACTGACCGTCCCCGCCGCTGAAACAAACAAGATCAAAGTCCTCATCGTGGACGGCTTCAGCAATCACGATTGGAAGCAGACGACGGCGCTGCTTCGGGGAATTCTGGAGCCGACCGGATTATTCGATGTTTCCGTTTCCACCGCGCCACCCACGAACGGCGCTCCAGAATGGGCGAGCTGGCGGCCCAAGTTTTCCGACTACGACGTCGTGATCCAAACCTGCAACGACATCAACACGGGAACGACCTGGCCGAAGGAAGTTCAAGTGGCGTTTGAAAATTACGTCACCAACGGCGGTGGATTTTTCGATTATCACTCTGCGAACAATGCCTTCGCCAAATGGCCGGCTTACAACGAAATGATCGGCCTCGGCTGGCGGAACAAGGATTTCGGTTGGGCCATCGCCGTGGACACGAATGAAAATCTCGTGCGCATTCCCGCCGGCGAAGGCACCGGCACCGGCCACGGTCCCCAGTCGGATGTGGTCATCCATAATCTCGGCACGCATCCGATTCACACTGGATTGCCGAAGCAATGGAAGACGCCGCATCTGGAAGTTTATTATTACGCGCGCGGCCCGGCGAAAAATCTGGAGGTGCTGTCCTACGGTTTCGACCCATGCACAAAAATGAACTGGCCGACCGAATGGATCGTGACCTACGGGAAAGGCCGCGTGTATAACGCCACGTTCGGTCACGTCTGGCAGGGTGACGTGCAGCCCCCGGCCCTGCGCTGCGCCGGCGTGCAGACGATTCTGGTGCGCGCGTTGCAATGGCTGGCAAAACGTCCGGTGGATTTTCCCGTGCCGCCGGATTTTCCGACCGCCGAGGCGCTTTCCATCCGGCCGGAAATTTCCCTGCCGGCGAAACCGGAGCATTGAAACCCGCGCTGTTCACTGGCAACTTCCCCCCATGAGTCATCTGGCCAAAGCCCGTGAAGTGTTCGACATCGAACTCGCCGCGCTCAAATCCGTCCGCACGCAGCTCGACAAATCTTTTGACCGCGCCGTTGAGACCATCATAGCCGCGCTCAAGCAGCGCGGCAAAATCGTCATCGTCGGCATCGGCAAATCCGGCAATGTCGGCGCGAAAATCGCCGCCACGCTCACCAGCACCGGCTCCACTGCCGTCGTGCTCAACAGCGTGGACGCGCTGCACGGAGACGTCGGAATCGTCAATGACGGCGATGTGATTCTTGCCTTGAGCTATTCCGGCGAGTCGGACGAACTGCTGAATCTGCTGCCCGCGCTGAAACGCTTTTCCGTCAAAATCATTTCGCTTACCGGAAATCTCAAATCAACGCTCGCGCGGCACAGCGACCTTTCGTTGAGCGTAAAAATCCCAAAGGAAGCGTGTCCGTTCAATCTCGCGCCGACGAGCAGCACCACCGCCACGCTGGTCATGGGCGACGCGTTGGCGATGGCGGTTTTGCAGGCGCGCGGTTTTAAGCAAAAAGATTTTGCCAAGTATCATCCGAGCGGCGCGATTGGCCGTGCGATGCTGCTCAAGGTCGGCGAAATCATGCGCAGCGGCGAGCGCAACGCCATCGCCAATGAAAATCTCACGGTGAAGGAAGCGTTGATGGTCATGACGCACGCCAAGTCTGGCAGCCTTGCCGTGGTGGACAAACGCGGCAAACTCGCCGGCGTGTTCACCGACGGCGATTTCCGCCGCCGGATGTCAGCCGACGAAAATCTGCTCGCCCGCCCGCTTAAAACCGTGATGACAGCCAAGCCAATTTGCATCCGCGACGACGCACTGGCCGCCGAGGCACTGAAGATTTTCAACGAGCGGAACATTGACGACCTCATCGTCGTGAACGCGAAGAACGAGCCGGTCGGCTTGGTGGACTCGCAGGATCTGCCGAAGCTGAAGATCATGTGAATCTCACGCAAAGACGCCAAGGCGCGAAGAAAACAAATCAATCTGGCCTGCTT
This sequence comes from Limisphaerales bacterium, assembly GCA_003151855.1. Taxonomy (GTDB): domain Bacteria; phylum Verrucomicrobiota; class Verrucomicrobiia; order Limisphaerales; family UBA11358; genus UBA11358. The sequence goes on from PLYV01000145.1 coordinate 17,558, forward strand.
TTCAGTTGAAATCCCTTTGCGCCTTAGCGTCTTTGCGTGAGATTTTTTACGCCGCGAACTTCAGGTAAATTACCTTCAAGTATTCCGCCTCCTTGAAGCCGGCCGGATGATCCGGCGGATGCTGTATCGTTTTCAGCTCGGTGAATTTCCGGCCCGATTTCATTGCCGCGCGGCGCACCGAGTCGAAAAATTCCGCTACCGAAACGTGCGCGGAACACGAACCAGCCACCAGGATTCCGTCACGCGAAAGCCTTGCAATTCCATACGAATTTAGTTTTTCGTAGGCGCGAATGGCGCCTTCGCGTTCCGTCGCACGCTTGGCCAGCGACGGCGGGTCGAGGACGATCAAATCAAACTTGGCGGACGCTTTTTCAATCCATTCAAACGCGTCCGCCTGCACGGTTTTGTGTTCGCACGCGGCGACAGTTGGAAAATTTTGGTTTAGCGCAAAATTCCGTTTGGCCGATTCCAAAGCGTGCGCGCTGATGTCGAGATCGGTCACGGATCGGGCGCCGCCGCGCGCGGCATAGACCGAGAAGCCGCCGGAAAAACTGAAGGCATTCAGGACATTTCTCCCACACGCGAGTTTTTCCACTTCGGCGCGGTTTTCGCGCTGGTCGAGGAAGAAACCGGTTTTCTGTCCGCGCAAAACGTCGGCCTCGAAACGGATGGCGTTCTCGGAAAAAACCACCGCTCCTTCCGGTGATGAACCAAAAAAAACTTGTCCGTCGCGCCGCCGGAATTGTTTTTCCGCAAGCGGCTGGATATTCCGGCTCAAACGCAAAACGATTCTTTCGCACGAAATTTTCTCTCGGAACAGCGCAAGAATCTCATCCAGCCGCGGCAGCCAGACGGCGGAATAAATTTTCAAAACGAACGTGGAATCGTATTTGTCCAGCACGAGCGCGGGCCAGCCGTCGCTCTCGCCGTGAATCAGGCGATAGCCGGTGGTGGTCGCATCAAAAAGTTTCGCGCGGCGTTCCAGCGATTTTTCCAGATGCGCTTTCCACCATGCAGCATCAATGGTTTGTGGCTTGCCGGCGTGCAGGATGCGGACACGGATCGGCGACTCCGCATCAAACAAACCGACGGCGAGGAATTTGTCGTTGCGGTCGTAGATGACGGCGAGTTCGCCGGTCTGGCCGGCGCGGTTTTGCTCGCGGACGCTGTCGGCAAAAAGCCATGGATGCCCGCCGCGCACAATGGTTTCCGCCGTAGCGGTCAAACGCAAACGAAGGCGTGCCGCAGTTTGGGTTGCGGCGGGTTTGTTCATTCCAAACCGCTCGCCTTGCGGGCGCGCTTCAAAACTTTTTGCGCCAGCGTGCGCGCTTTGTTCGCGCCGTCGGCGAGGACGCCGTTGACGTAATCCAGATTGGCCGCGAGTTCAGCGCGCTTCTTCCGCGCTTCGGCGAAATGCTCCCAATAAGAAGCGAATAATTGCTTTTTCAGATCGCCGTAGCCGAGCCCGCCGGCGCGCAGACGATTTTCAAAATCCGCAGCGGTAGCGGCGGGCGCGACCAGCTTGAGCAACTGGATGGCAAGATTCTGGTCGGCATCCGGCTTGGTTTCTTCCGGCGTGCGGGAATCCATCTTGATGCCCATGACTTTTTTGCGGAGCGACTTTTCCTCGCCGAAGATTTCCAGCGTATTGCCGTAGCTTTTGCTCATCTTCTCGCCGTCGAGACCAGGGACTTTGGCGGTCTCGCCTTTGATCTGCGGTTCGGGAATGATAAAGGTTTCACCGTAAGCCTCGTTGAATTTGATGGCGATGTCGCGGGTCATTTCGACGTGCTGTTTCTGATCCTGACCGACGGGGACGACGTTGGAATCGTAGATCAAAATATCCGCCGCCATGAGCACTGGATAGGCGAACAGGCCGTGATTGATGGGAATTCCTTTCGCCGACTTATCTTTGAAAGAGTGCGCTTTTTCCAGCATGGACATCGGCGTTAGCGTGGAAAGAATCCACGCCAATTCGCAGACTTCCGGCACGTCGGACTGGCGGAAGAAGACGGATTTTTGGGGGTCGAGGCCGCAGGCGAGGAAGTCCAGCGCCACGTCCAAGGTGTTTTTGCGGCGCTGTTCGGCGTTGAACAGCGAGGTCATGGAATGGTAATCGGCGATGAAGTAAAACGCCTCGCCTTTTTCTTGGAGGGCGATGGCGGGCTGCATCATCCCGAAATAATTTCCGAGGTGCAGGGTGCCGCTGGGCTGGATGCCGGACAAAATGCGCATGAGCCAAGGCTATCAGCGAATGATGAAAACTGGAAAGCAGGAAAACAAAAAAGCGTCCAAGCACAAAGCCGGACGCTTGAAAACAATCAGAAATTCACTCACCACTCATAATATGGAATGGCTCCAGCCGCCCCCGATCCCATGTTGTTAGTCATGTTCTGGTATTTAATCCACTCAACATGACCGTCTATGAAACCATGATTACTTCCCGGCGGTTTACCTTTAACCAAGTGACTAGTATTTTGCGGGTTTTTCTGCGCAAAAGGAATCGTGCCCTCTATTATGTTCTGATACAGAACCCGCTTGGGAGAACTGCATATCACACAAGCGATAAACGGGGTGCTAATGGGTGGATGAGTTGGATCGCCGGTCATTTTGGTAGGTGGATTATACACTGCAGGCAAAGTCGGGATTCCTTTCAAAATCCAGACATAGCCAGTGATGCGAAAATTAACAGTCGCCGGCGTCGCGCCTAGGTAATTCACTTGAAAATTCCAAGTGTCATCACAATTCCAAGCTGCATAGCCAGGGTCATAGAAAACGTTGCGACTACAGCCATTGTCCGTCATGACCTGGAGAAAAGGTGCGGAAATATCCCACGGCCATGCACCATAAGGCCCCAACGGAGCCACCGATAAATCAGGCATCTTGTCACCGTAGCTACCACCATAAATTTGCAAGGCAATGCCAATTTGATGCAGATTGCTTAAGCAGGATGCCCGCTGAGCCCTGGCTTTGGCCGCCGCCAGCGCCGGCAGCAACATGGCCGCAAGGATGGCGATGATGGCGATGACGACCAACAATTCAATCAGGGTGAAGCCCGTCCGTGAACGAACGGTTTTTCCAGCGAAACAATTTGAACGATTCATATCAATATGATTTATGCGGCTGACAAAACATTAAAACCACTTTTGGGATTATGCGGGGTGCCGGCAAACCCAAAGCCGACACCCCGCAACCCCAACGACCAGACCACCCAGCCTGGCCGTAAATTGTTTGCCCCCTCCGCCCAAGCTGGCCGCGATAGAACTTCTGCGCGCCAAGGGATATGATGTAAAATACCGGAATGCGGGAGATATGGAATATGACAAGCATCATATTGAGGACGGTTTCGCAGAAATGAGATTCTTTACGGCGAAATCCATTTAGGTGCCATATCGTCTGGAAGATAATCTGACGGTTAGGTTTCGTCTCCGCTCACAAGTAATATAATTATGTTAACCAGCAAAACATCTGCCCACATCCTCCGGTTGGCTCTTTCGGTAATTCTGACCGGCTTTTCGCTTCACCTATCCGCCGAGCCGCAGTTGACCGGAAACGCATCCGCACCAAACGAGCCGTTGAGCCTGTGGTATCGCCAGCCAGCCATCAAGTGGGAAGAAGCGCTGCCCGTCGGCAATGGCCGCATCGGCGCAATGGTTTTTGGTCATGTCAGCAACGAGCGGATCCAATTGAACGAGGACACGCTTTGGGCGGGCAGCCCTTACAATCCCGTCAATCCGCAGGCCAAGGCCGCGCTGCCTGAAGTTCGCCGACTTGTCTTCGACGGGAAATATGCCGAGGCCGGAAGACTGATTAACTCGAAGCTGATCTCCCGCCCATCCGGCCAGATGCCTTATCAAACCGCAGGCGATTTGATGCTCGCGTTTCCCGATTTGGGGACCGTTGAAAACTACCGGCGCGATCTCAACCTGGATACCGCCGCGACCACGGTGGAATACACCGAGGGCGGCACGCGGTTCACGCGTGAGATATTCGCCAGCCCGGTGGATCAGGTGATCGTTGTTCGTCTTACGGCTGACAAAAAGAAAGCGATTTCATTTTCCGCCGGATTCAAGACGCCACAAAAAGTCGTCATGGAAACCGAGTCTGGAAACACGCTGGTGATGCGCGGCACGAATTCGTCCGCGTCAGGCATCAAAGGCGCGCTGAATTTCCAAGTGCGCGCCCGCGTGCTGGCCGACGGCGGCACGATCAGCACCACGGCCAATTCCATCGCGGTGACGAATGCGGATTCGGTTACAATCCTGATCGCAGCGGCCACGAGCTATAAAAATTACCAGGACGTGAGCGGTGATCCGGAGGCCATCGTCAAAGACCAAATCGCTGCTGCCACCAAAAAGAAATTCACCAAGCTTCTCGCCGCGCACACGCTGGAACACCAGCGGCTGTTTCATCGCGTTGCCCTTGATCTGGGGGCCAGCGACGCCATGAAACTGCCCACCGACGAGCGGATCAAAAATTTCTGCAACGGCAACGATCCGCAGTTCGCCACGCTCTATTTCCAGTATGGCCGCTATCTGCTCATCAGTTCATCGCGTCCCGGCGGCCAGCCGGCCAACCTGCAAGGGCTGTGGAATGAAAGTATGAATCCGCCGTGGCAAAGCAAATACACCATCAACATCAACACGGAAATGAATTACTGGCCCGCCGAATCATGCAACCTCGGCGAATGTGTGGAGCCGCTCATCGCGATGGTGAAAGACCTTTCCGTGACCGGTGCGCGGACCGCCAAAGAAATGTATGGTGCAGGCGGCTGGGTCGCCCACCACAACACCGATCTCTGGCGCGCCACCGGCCCCATTGACTTCGCGGATGCGGGCATGTGGCCGAGCGGCGGCGCGTGGTTGTGCGACCACTTGTGGGACCACTATGAGTTCAGCGGCGACAAGAAATATCTGAAAGACATCTATCCCGTCCTGCGCGGCGCGGCGCAATTCTTCCTCGACACGCTCCAGGAAGACCCGACGAATCACTGGCTCGTGACCAATCCGTCCATCTCCCCGGAAAACGGACATCCGTTCGGTTCCGCCGTCTGCGCCGGCCCGGCCATGGACGAGGAAATCCTGCGCGACCTGTTCTCAAACTGCATCGAGGCCGCCAAGATTCTGGATACCGATCCCGGCTTCCGCAAACAGCTTGAACAAGCCCGCGCCCGGCTCGCGCCGCTTCAGATTGGCAAGCAGGGGCAGTTGCAGGAATGGCTGGGCG
>PLYV01000175.1 GCA_003151855.1 Limisphaerales bacterium
AGCGCCTTGTGCGTGCCGAGCGAGCCGACTTTAAGCGTTTGGATCGGCAGTTCCAAATAATCAATCGGGCTGGCGGGCGAGGCGAAATGCCAGACGTAATCCACCGGATCGCTCAAGAAAAGAAATTCCGTGACGTCCTGCTGGATGAACTTGAAGTTCGGATTGCCGCCGAGATGCGCGATGTTGTCCACGCTGCCGGTGANNACCTTGTGGCCGCGCGCAATCAGCAGGTCGGTGAGGTGCGAGCCGAGAAAGCCGGCGGCACCGGTGACGACGGACGTGGGGGATTTTTTTTTCATTTTCACTTGGCCCCCGTGCCGCGCAGCACGGCGGGCGGGGTGAGCAGCAGGATTTTCAAATCGAGCCAGATGGACCAGTTATCAATGTATTCGAGGTCGAGGCGCACCCATTCCTTGAAATCGGAGATCTGGTTGCGGCCCTGGATCTGCCAGAGACAGGTGAGGCCGGGCTTGACGCTCAACCGGCGGCGGTGCGCGAGATCGCTGAAGCGGCGAACCTCGTCCACCGGCAGTGGGCGCGGGCCGACGAGGCTCATCTCGCCTTTAAGAACGTTGAAGAGCTGCGGCAATTCGTCGAGGCTCCATTTGCGGAGCCATTTGCCGATGGGCGTCACGCGCGGGTCGTTGGTGACCTTGAAGACGGGGCCGGACATCTCGTTCATCGCCGCCAGCTCATGTTTCAACTGCTCAGCGTTCGAGGTCATGGTGCGGAACTTGAAGATTTCAAACGGCGCGCCGTTGACGCCAGAGCGTTGCTGCCGGAAAAATACCGGGCCGGGCGTGGAGAATTTCACCAGCAGCGCGACGAACAGCATGAGCGGCGAGGTGAAAACAATCAGCGCCAGTGCGCCAAAGAAATCCAGCAGTTGCTTGGCGATGACCTGCCATGAGGTTTCCGGCGTGGAGCGGAACACCAGCAGCGGATGGCCGAACATCTCGTCGAAGCTGGCCTTGGAAATCTGCGTGGCAAAAAAATCCGCGACGAGCCAGGCCTCGACGCCCTCGACTTCGCAGAGCTGGATGACGCTTTCGACCCGTTCGAGTTGCGCGTGGCGGGCGGTCACCAGCACGCCGCTGACGGAATGTTTGTGCAGCAGGTCAATCAGCTCCTGCACCGGCGCGCCGGCCAGGTTGAACTCCGCCGCCACCTCAATGCCGTCGCCGGAATGAGCCAGGATTTCGCGCCGCAGCCGGGCGGTTTCCGCCGGCGTGCCGGCGAGGATGATGCGGCGGCGGTATTGCGACTTGGCCACGCGGCTGCGCAGCGCCAGCGCCAGCAACTGCTCCTTGGCCGCCACCAGCACAAAGCTGATGAAGCCAAACAGCACCATCACGCCGCGCGGGGCGAACTCGGATTTCCGAAACACGAACACCAGCAGCACCATGGCAATGGTCACGATGAAGCAGCCCTTGAGCAGCGGCCAGAACGCCGCCGACAGCCGGCCGACCACGGGCCGGTTGTAAAAACCCTGCGATTCGAGCACCAGTGGCGCCGCCGGCACCAGCGCAAAATAAAGCCAGACGTTCTGGCCGAAGGATTCGGGCGCGATGGTTTCCAGACCGAGCATCGTGGAAAAAAACGGCAGTTCGCGGAGTTGATACGCCAGCCAGAAGCTCATCGCAAACAGGCTCGCGTCGGCGAGCTGTTGGATCTGGGTGCGGATGACTCGGTCTCGTTGCAGCACGGAAAAATCTTTCTATCTAGGGCGGGGACATCATAGCCGGCGGAAAAATGAATTCAATTCATTTGGTCGGCGCGGGCGGCAATTGAAAATCCGGCACCGCGCCGGCCACGAGCTGTTTCACCTGCGCAAACGCCGCGTCTTCCTGGCCTGGCTGGCAGGCCGTGAAAAACGAGACGTAGGCCCAGCGCTGCAAGACGCCATGCGCGAGCTGGTGAAAAAACATGGACTTGAGCATCGCCGGGAAATTGTCCGCCGTCTCGTTTTCCGTGACGAACCAGAAAACGTAAAGGCCGCCGACGCTCTGCCGGCTGCCGTCCGGCGCGGTAAAATTGTTGGCGATGGTCCACTTCATCACTGGCAATTCATAGGGCCGCGCGCCGGCGATGGGCAGTTTCACTTCCTGCTTGTCGCGGATCTGCCAGCCCTGGCCCGGCAGGCAATAATCCGGCTTGTGGATGCTCGTGCGGTCCGCGCCCATGAGGATGATGGTCGCGCTCGCCTGCAAGCCGTCCGGCAACTGGTAAATGCGCCGCACAAAGCTTGTGTCCTTCGGAAAATAACCCAGCTCGGCCGCCGACTCCGGCGCGTTCGTGGAGGTGAACCCCAGCACGCGTTCCGGCAGCGCGAGCTGCATCATCAAGCTGCCCGGCAACGGCGCGGCCTTCACGCCGGGCGAGCCGAGCCGCTGGTGCGCTTTCAGCCACGACACCCCGCCCGCCGTCGCGGCGATGAGCGCGAACGCGATAATAAATAAAAATATTTTTTGGCTTTTCATGCGCTGGGCTTTTCCGATTTTTCCAGCCGGCGGCCGATGAAAATCAATCCAATGATGGCCGGAATATACGGCAGCAGGTTGGCGACGGCGATTTCCTGGCCGAGCAGATGAATCGGACAGCCTTCATGGACGTAGTCGCCCCAGTCCTGCCCGCCCAGTTCCGCCGCGAAAATGATGCACAGCATCCGCAGCACGTTGCCCAGCACCGCCAGCGGCACCGCCAGCGCCATCAGCAAAAATTGTTTGCGCGGTGAACGAAACACGACCAGCCCGTAAACCGCCGCCAGTAGAAAAATCGCGATCAGACTGCGCATCCCGCTGCACGCCGGCGCGATGTCATATTGATAGCTGCCGCCTGCACCGAACAGCATCGTGCCGTGCCGCACGACGCCAATGGTCAGCAGGTTGCCCACGAGCGCCACCGACCACGACACGAACAGTTGCAGCGGAAACGTCAGCGGCAGCAGCAGTGCCGACAACGGCACGCAAAACATAAACAGCCAGAACGACGAGAGGCTCGCCCGCAGCCACGCCCGGCCCCACGCGAGGCCCATCAGGCCGAAAATGCCGGCGAACATTCCGACGACCGAAAACCGCGGCTGTTGCAGCATGAAGCCGAACAGGTGCAGTCCGCTGCCGGCGATTAAAAACAAAATTCCCGGCCACCAAATTTGCAGCGGCAGCGCCAGCAATTCCTTCCGCTTCCACCACATCAGGCCGATGACGATAAATGGAATCAGGTCGCCGAAGGCGTCGTCCGAAGAGACGCCACCGGGATGGTAGGAATTCTTCAACCACGCAAAAATGGATGGCGAATGGACGTAGCCCAAAATGGAATTCCCGAAAAAATGAAACAGCGCCAGCCATGCTGCCAGCAGGCCGAAGAAAAATAACTTGTTCGGCAGCCGCTGCCAGCAGGCCAGCGTGTCCGGCCAGAAGCCGGGCGACACTTCGTCTTTCGGGGTTTCGTTCATGATTGCTAGCGACCAGACTTGAGATAGCGGATTGCGCGGTTCTGCTCAAACATATTTCTGTTAAATCACGGTGCCGGATATTTCTTCAGGCCCGTCAACTGGTCGGAACATTTCAGGACAAACAGCGGGTTGTTGCGAAACTACCCTGACTTTTTGTGGCTGAAAGATAAAAATGGAAATTCAATCCAACGATAGGCGGTCGCGCATAACAAGGTTGTGGCCATGGCGGTGATGATGATGATAAACCAGTAATCCCATTCCGGCCAATCCGTCCATCCGGCGGTTTTTAATATGCGAAACACGAGCCGGAACACGATGCCGTGCAGTAAATACAAGCTGAAGCTCATCGCTCCAAGACAACGCATCGCCGGATGGGTTAACAAACCAAAAAAGCTGTTGCCGGCAGCAGCCACGAAAAATAAAGGGAACAAGGCTCCGGCCAGGGAAATGGAAGGCACTTTCGTGAACAAATAACCATGACTCAACCAGCAAAGCGACAGGGTCGCCAACAGGGCCAGACCCGCTGCGCTTGGCTGGATCAACCAAGAGCGCAACGGCTTGTCTTCCAGCAATGCTGGACAAAGCATTCCCAAAATAAAAAACAGGCCGGGTTGCAGGTTGAGATTGAACCAGAGGCTGATAAAAGTCAGCGCAAACATAAACATGGCCACGCCAAAAATTCTCCGCCCCAACGCCAGCCAGGCGATGAACGGCAGCGTCAGGTAAAAATACCATTCATACCACAGCGTCCAAACTACGCCGGCGTTGTATTCGCCGAGGTTCACTGGCCCGATGTTATGCCAGCTCACCGCTCCCAGCGCGAGCAGCCGGAGTAACGGTTTCCAGTTTTCCAGCGCCAGCCAGTAACCACCAGTCTGGAGGATTGCCACGAGCAGCACCATTAGGAGGCTGAACAAATATAACGGAGCAATGCGATAAAATCTTCCCCGCCATAATTTCCCGGCGTTCATTTTCCCGTTCATGGCCCTGGCCTTGCCCCAGAAAAGATAACCCGTGAGCATGAAAAAGATGATCACTCCCGCCGGCGCGAACAACTGCAACACCGGCGATTGGGCCTCGCCCCATCTTCCAGTCGTAAGCCATGCGCAGGAAAGAGCGGCGTGATGCGTCGCTACCATCAATGCCGCCAGGCCACGCAAACCATCCAAGGCCAGCTCGCGTTTCCCGGACTCCACCACCAACTCACGCCGATAAAATTGGCTGTAACGGGCAATGCCCGCCGCCATGGCGATCACCGCCAGCATCATCACCAAGCCACCAGCTAGAATGCCCAAAGAGTCCATGTAATTATTTGCGCTTTCAAACCACTTGCTGATTTCTGTCCAATCGGCTTGATTCGGCCTTCGTGTGCATTTGTGTTATTCCAGTTTCACTCAAGTGGATATTTCTTCAGGCCGGCCAGTTGGCTGAAAAATTTCAGGACGAACAGCGGGTTGTTGCGGAAATAGCGCTTCGCCAGCCGGCGCGGCTCGCGGCNNTTCGGCGTGCTCAAGCCCACCCAGAAAATGTCCGGCTGCACAGCCGCGACCTGCGCCTGCAAACTTTTCACCTCGGTTTCATTCAGCGCGCGGAATGGCGGCGTGAACGTGCCGGCGACCTGCAGCTTCGGAAATTTTGCCTTCAGCTTTTGCGCCAGCAGTTCCGCCACGCCGTCCGTGCCGCCGTAGAAAAAATGTTTCGCGCCGCTCGTCTCGCTCCACGCGCAGACCTCGAGCATCAAATCCGGGCCGTAAACCCGGCTCATTTCGGAGTGGCCGGCGTGTTTGCCCGCCCAGACCATCGGCATCCCGTCCGGCGTGCAGAGGAACGCGCCATTCAAAATGGCTTTGAAAGCCTCATCATCCTGCGCCTCCATCACGCCATGGACGCCGGTGACGCAGATGTAGCCTTTGCGCCGGTCGCGCACGGCGGCGGCAATGGCGTCCAGCGCGCTGTGGAGATTCAGCACGCTGATGCCGACGCCGAGGACATTGACACGTTTGGTCATTTACGATTTGCGATTGACGAATTACGATTTCAAAAATTCGCACGCGCGTAAATCGCAAATCAGAAATGAAATTAGTCGTCTTCGCCCACACGCCGCCGCCGCATCACGGCCAGAGCTACATGGTGCAGCTCATGCTCAACGGCTTTGGCGGCGATGCGCGCAAAAAAAAATCCGGCCCGCCCGATTCGCACGGCATCGAATGTTACCACGTCAACGCCCGTTTTTCGCGCGGGCTGGAGGACATCGGCGCGTTTCAGGGCGGAAAAATATTTCTTATTTTCTGGTTTTGCTTGCAGGCGATCTGGCTGCGTTTCCGTTACGGCGTGGAAAATCTTTATTACGTTCCCGCGCCCGGCAAGCGCGTGGCGCTTTACCGCGACTGGATGATCATGTTTCTCTGCCGGCCGTTTTTCAAAAACGTCATCCTGCACTGGCACGCCGCCGGCCTCGGCAAATGGCTGGAGACGGAAACCACCATCACCAGCCGCGCCGCGACCTACCGCGCGTTCCGGCCGGTGGACTTGAGCCTCGTGCTGTCGCGCTATAATTGTGCCGACGCGGAGAAGCTGCTCTCCCGCCGCATCCGCGTCGTCAACAACGGCATCCCCGATCCGTGCCCGGATTTTGAAGCCGCCGTCCGCCCGCGCCGTCGCGAGCATTTTGCTTTGCGGCAGGAAATCTTCAACGGCAATTATTCCGGCGAACCACTCACGGTGGACATCCTTTTCCTCGCGCACTGCACGCGGGAAAAAGGCCTGTTCGCCGCGCTGGACGGCGTGCTTGCCGCCAACCGCGAACTCGCCGCGCGCCGGCTGCCGTTGCGCCTGCACCTCATCCTCGCCGGCACGTTTGTGACCTGCGATGAGCAGGTCGAGTTCAACGAGCGGCTGAAAAACCCGGAAACCGCCGCAGTTGCACAATACGCCGGCTTTGTTTCCGGCGAACGCAAGGAACAGCTTTACCGCGAGGCCGACTTGTTTTTGTTCCCGACGCAATACCTCGGCGAAAACCAGCCGGTGAATCTGATCGAGGCGATGGCGTTCGGCTTGCCCATCGTGACAACGCGCTGGCGCTCGCTGCCAGAAATGCTGCCGCCGGATTATCCCGGCCTGGTCAGCGGCCAGAACGCCGATGAAATCGCCGCCGTGCTGCTGAAAATCCTCGCCGTGAAAAGCGGCGAGCGGGCGCGGGGCCATTTCACCGCCAACTTCACCATCGAACGCCACCTCGCCGCGCTCGCCGAGGCGATTCACAGCGTGGAGACCGAGGCGCCGCAGTTGTCGCCGGCCCTGAAGCCAGTTTAGGTTGGATTTGCGGCGGCATTTTGCGAAACTGCCCCTCACATGAAGCCGATCATCAAACTTTTGCTCGAAGGCGGCAGCCTGAACACCGCGCAGATGGCGCAGGTGCTGAATTTGTCCGAGGCCGAAGTCAACTGCCAGCTCGACACGCTGAAAAAAGACGGCGTGTTGCTGGGCCTTCGCCCGGTGCTCAACCTTGCTGACGAGGATTCCGGCGTCGTCCGCGCCGTCATCGAAGTGCGCATCACGCCCGAGCGCGGTGGCGGCTTCAACCGCCTGGCCGAGCGCATCAGCAAGTTCGACGAGGTGGAATCCTGCTACCTCATGTCCGGTGGCTACGACCTGCTGGTGTTCGTCAACGGTGCCAGCTTGCAAAAGGTCGCGGCGTTCGTCTCGGAAAAACTCTCCACCATCGAGGGCGTGCTCTCCACAGCCACGCATTTCATGCTGCGCTCCTACAAGGAACACGGCTTCCTGCTCGGCGGCAAAGTCGAGGAAACGGAACGGCTCAAGGTCGCGCCATAACTGATTTCAAATTTGAAATTTCAAATTTGAGATTTCCATCACATGGACCAGTCACGTTTCATCGCCAAGCACGTCATCAACCTGCCCAAGTCGGGCATCCGCGACTTTTTTGACATCGTCGCCAAGATGAAGGACGCCATCTCGCTCGGCGTCGGCGAACCGGATTTCGACACGCCCTGGCACATCCGCGAGGCCGGCATCTACGCCATCGAAAAAGGCAAGACGCACTACACCTCGAACCTCGGCCTGATCGAACTGCGCCGCGCGATCTGCGATTACGTCGGGAAAAATTTCAACGTCAGCTACGCGCCGGAAAACGAAGTCATCATCACCGTCGGCGTCAGCGAGGCGCTCGACCTAGCCTGCCGCGCGCTCATCAATCCCGGCGACCAGGTGATGTATCACCAGCCGTGCTACGTCAGCTATTCGCCGAGCATCACGCTCGCGCACGGCGTCGCCGTGCCCGTGCCGACGTTCGCCAAAGACGGCTTCGCACTCACCGTGGATGCGCTCCGCGCCGCGTGGCAGCCGGGCTGCAAGATTTTGATGCTCAACCTGCCGACCAATCCCACTGGCGGCACGTGCGACCGCGCGCAGATCGAGGCCATCGCGAAGTTCGCGGTCGAAAAAGATCTCATCGTGTTGAGCGACGAGATTTATTCCGAGCTGACGTTCGAGGGCGTGCATACCAGCATCGCGAGTTTGCCCGGCATGAAGGAACGCACGATTTTCCTGCACGGATTTTCCAAGGCGTTCTCGATGACCGGCTGGCGCATCGGCTACGCCTGCGGCCCGGCGACGCTCATCGAAGCGATGATGAAGGTGCATCAATACTCGATGCTCTGCGCGTCCATCATCGCGCAGGAAGCGGCCATCGAAGCGCTCGTGCGCGGCGAGGACGCAATGAAGAAGATGCGCGACCAGTATCATCGTCGCCGCGACTTCATTGTGCGCCGGTTCAATGAGATCGGCCTGAAATGCCATCTGCCACGCGGCTCGTTCTATGCGTTCCCCGATATCAGCAAGACCGGCATGAACGAAAAGGATTTCGCCATCGGTTTGTTGCAGGCGGAAAAAGTCGCCATCGTCCCCGGCTCAGCCTTCGGCGAAAACGGCAAAGGTTTCTGCCGCGCGTGCTTCGCGACGAGCTACGAGCAACTCATCGAAGCGAGCAACCGCATCGAGCGGCATGTGCAGGCAATCGTGGCGAAGAAGTAAATTTCTGCTGGTCGCTGCCGCGTGTTCGGGCAATATCCAAGCCAGTGAAAACACTGGCTTCAGCCACCCCGCAAACCGCCGCCGCGAGGCTCCAGAAATTTTCCAGACTGCGACCAAAGCTCGCCGTCGTGCTCGGCAGCGGCTTTCACCACGTTCTTGCCGGGCTGCGCGTGGAGCAGAAAATCGCCTACGCCAAGATCCCCGGCTTTCCCCAGCCGACCGTCTGCGGTCATGCGGGCGAATTATTTTTTGGCCACCTTGGCAAAACACCGGTGCTGGTTTTGAGCGGTCGCGCGCATTTTTACGAGGGCCACGAAATGGAACGCGTGACGTTCGCGGTGCGGTCGCTCGCCGCATTTGGCATCACCGATCTGCTGCTGACCAATGCGGCGGGCGGCATCAACAGAAAATTCCGTGCCGGCGATTTCATGGTGCTGACCGACCACATCAATTTGATGGGAACAAATCCGTTGCGTGGTCCAGCCATGGCCGATTTGCCGCGTTTCGTGGATTTGACGGAAGCCTACGACAAAACTTTGCGAGGCCAGTTGTTGATGGCTGGAAAAATATCCAAACAAAAATTACAGCGCGGCATTTATCTGGCGGTGAGCGGGCCGAGCTACGAGACGCCGGCGGAGATCCGCGCGTTCGCCACGCTCGGCGCGGACGCGGTGGGCATGAGCACAGTGCCGGAGACCATCGTGGCGCGGCAATGCGGCTTGCGCGTGGCGGCGGTCGCGTGCATCACCAACCTGGCGGCGGGCATCAGCCAGGACAAATTGTCGCACGCGGAAGTGTTGGCGACGGCGGAGCGCGTGAAAAAATCCGGCGCGGCGCTGATCAAAAACTTTGCGGAGCTTTACGGAAAATGAAAATTGATTCCAACTAACTCGTGGCGGCGGCGAAAGCGCCGGCGACAAACTGTTGCAACCGCGTCTGCCGTATTGCTCCGGCCAGATGGTCTGGGCGGTGCGACAGGAAATGGCGCGCACGGTCGAGGATGTGCTGTCGCGGCGGCTGCGGACGCTGCCGCTGGATGCGCAGGCCGCCTCTGAAATGGCGCCGCAAGTCGCGCATATTCTGTCGGCGGAGCTGGGACGCGGCGTGGCTTTGGCGGTGCAACAGGTGATGAATTTCCGCGAGCTGGCCCTGCATTATTTATTCAAATGACGTCGCAAAAACTATTCTGCTTCGGCCATCGTGGCGCCAGCGGACACGAGCCGGAAAACACGGTTCGTTCCGTGCGCCGGGCGCTGGCGCTGGGCGCGAACGGCGTGGAAGTGGACGTGCATTTTGCGGACGGCCAGTTGGTGGTGATTCATGACGACACTTTGCAACGCACGACGAACGGCCAAGGTCGCGTCACGGAAAAGACCTTTAAGTATCTGCGCTCGCTCGATGCCGGTTTGGGCGAAAAGCTTCCCACGCTCGCGGAAATTTTCGACACCATAAACCTCAGGCCATCATCAATGTCGAACTCAAAGGCGCGCATACCGCGGCGCCGGTGGTCGCGCTCATTGCCGAGTATGTCAACCGCCGCGGCTGGAGCTTAGATGAGTTTTTAGTTTCCTCCTTCGACCACACGCAGCTTCAGGAAGTCAGTCAATTCTGTCCCGAAATCCGCACCGGCGCGTTGGTCGAGAAGCCGCCTCGCAAGCTGGCGCAGTTCGCGGAAGCTTTGGGCGTGTGGTCGCTGCATATCGGCAAACGCTGCCTGACGCCCAAGTTGGTGGCCGATGCGCATCGCTGCGGATTGAAAGTATTTGTCTTTACGATCAATCAGCCGCGGGAAATTGCCCGGATGAAAAGGCTGGGCGTGGACGGTGTCTTTAGCGACTTTCCCGAAAGGGTGGCGCGTTGATTTCGGCGCGGGCTAAATCCGGCATTTCATTCGGGAATCATTTGGCGCGGTGCGGGCCGCTGCCGGTTTCACGCTTCCTTTTCCGCCGGAAATTTGACGCGCTGGCGATTCGCGGCTAGATTAGCAGTGAAAGTTATGATGAGTATAAGTTTAAATGCGGTGAAGCAAATAAGCACGGTGTCGGCACCCGGAGGGGTTGGTTCCGTAGGTGCGGAGTGATTCGGGTGTCCGTCGCCGGGCGCGACGGAAATGAAAAATGAACGACCAGTTCTGGAATGGAAAAGGCCGCTGGCCTTTCTGGCAGAGGCTCCATTGGGGTGGCTGATTGCGCGAGGTCAAATCAAGCAGTTCGCCGCCGGTTCCCCTGTGGGCGCAGACGACGCCCCGGGAGAATGGGCCTATCTGGTGCTGAGCGGCGGCTGCCAGTTGCGGGAAAAATCGCCGGGGGCCGACGGCGCAAACATTCTTCAAACCTTCCAGCGCGGTGAAACCTTCGGCAGCTTGTCGCGGCTAGACCGAATGGTCATGGCGGCGGAAGACAGCACGGTGTTCTGCATCCGGATGCGGAACCTGATGGATCTGGTGCCGAAGGTCAACGGCCACAGCCGTTCCGGGACGACGGAAAGTTCGGACACCTCGCGGTTCACCCTCACCCTCAAGGCACCCAAGGGGAAAATCGTCACGCTGGTTTTTTACTCCACCACCTTGCCGGAACGAGGCCTGGCCGAAACCATCGCCCGGCGGCTGCATTTTGAAACGGACGCATCGGTCATGCTCGTCCAGTTGGTGACCACCGCCAGGGAAGCAGCAGATGCGGTATTGGATGACAAATTTATTCTGCCGGCGGAACTGCCGGAAATTGAAGCCGGCTGCCGGCGGTTGCGGCTTCGCATTCCCGACGAATCGCCGGCGCTGGAAACCTTGGGCGAACTGCTCCGGCGTTTGCATTGCCAGTTTGATTATGTGCTGTTGGATGTGCCGGCGGAGCGCCTGTCGGTGCCGGTGTTGTTCGAATGCTTCAAGCAATCGCGCATGGGGTTTGTGTTCCTGCGTCGCAATGCCGAGGACTTGTATCATCTGGATCTTTTGCTTCACGACCTGCAACCGGCCTTGCAAAGCCTGCCGGCCATCGAGTTCAAATCCGTTCTCTGCCTGGCCGAGAATGAAACGGTCGCCGGTTTCGACGGGCAAATTGAAAAGATTGGGATTTCACCCCAGTTTTTTATCCGCCAATGCCCGATGTCCGCCGAGGCCGCCATTCCGGCGGGTTCTGTCCAAACGGACATCCGGCGGATTGCGCGCAGCATCGGCGGATGTCTTGTCGGGCTGGCGCTGTCCTCGGGAGCCGCCAAAGGATTCTCCCACGTCGGCGTTTTGCAAGTGCTCGAAGAAAACGACATCGAGCCGGACATCGTGGCCGGTTCGAGCATGGGTGCCTATGTCGGCGCGCTCTGGGCTTACGGCTGCGACGGCGCGCAACTCGAAAAACTGGCGCGCGCCATGGAAGGCAAGTGGTCGCTCTGGAATCTGATTGATCCCGTCTTTCCGCCCCGGCAGGGATTCTTGCGCGGCTACGCGGCCAAGCAACGGCTCCAGCAGACCATCGGCGACGCTCAATTCTCCGACCTCCGGCGGCCCTTGCGCGTGCTGGCCACGAACCTCGACACGCTCAGTCGCGTGGTCTTTTCGAGCGGCGACGTGGCCACCGCCGTTCACACCAGCATCGCGGTGCCGGGCATTTTTGTGCCCGTCCGCATTGGCGAAGAATCCTTTGTGGACGGCGGCATCGTGGATCCGCTGCCGGTGGATGTCTTGCAGGAAATGGGCGTCCGCAAAATTATCGCGGTGAACGCCATGCCCTCGTCCGACCGCATCCGCCTTTCCTTGCAAGCCCAGCGGGAACTGGGCGGAAAATCGGCGCGGCTCACGCGCAAGCTGGCACGCCAGCTTTTGCCGTTCAACCAGCATGTGAATTATTTCGCGCGCGGAAATATTTTGGAAATTCTCATGAACAGCATCCACGGCGCGCAAATTCGGATGGCCGACGCCAGTTGCTTGCGCGCAAACGTCGTCCTCCGCCCGGATGTTGGGCACGACCGTTGGGTGGATTTTCGCAGCCCCCGCCAATACATCCAAGCCGGGCGTGAAGTCGCCTTGCAGCAACTTGATGAAATCAAGTCGCTCGTCCAAGAGAAAGGAACAGCTTATGAGTTCAAGCCGGTTACAGAACCGCTGGCAGCAATTGCCTGAAGCAGAAATCCGTCAATTGCAGGCGGAAAAACTGCGGCAATATCTGCGCACCGTCATGGTTCCCTTTTCGCCGCACTACCGCGAACTGTTCCGCGAACAAAAACTAAACGCCGATTCCATCCGCACGCTCGACGACCTGCAACGCCTGCCATTCACAAAAAAAACCGACCTGCTTCCGACGCCGGAACATCCCGAACGGTTCAAGGAATTCATTTTGACGCCGGACGCAAAGATTTTGGCGCGACAGCCCAAAACAATTTTCCGCGCCGTCCTGCACGGCCGGAAAAAAGTCGAAGCCGAACTGTCCGCCGAGTTTCGCCCGGTCTCCATGTTTTTCACCACCGGACGCTCGGCGGAACCGCTGCCGTTCCTGCTCACGCGGCATGATCTCGGCAACCTGACCTCCGCCAGCCGCCGCCTGATGGAAGTCTGCGGCGCGCAGCCGGAATTTCGGATGCTCAACGCTTTTCCGTTCGCGCCGCACCTGGCGTTTTGGTTCACCTATTATGCCGGCGTTTCCTTCGGCGTGCTCACGGTCAGCACCGGCGGCGGCAAAGTCCTCGGCACCGAGGGCAACCTGCGGCTGATCAAAAAATTGAATCCCGACACCATCATCGGCGTCCCGACTTTCATTTATCACCTGCTCCAGCAGGCTGCCGAGGAAAAAGTCAGTTGCAAAAACCTCAAGCGCATCGTCCTCGGCGGCGAAAAAACCAGCGACGGCCTGCGCCGGAAACTGCGCGACATGGCCGCCGGACTCGGCGCGCCCAACGTGGATGTGCTGGCGACCTACGGCTTCACCGAATCTAAGCTGGCGTGGGCCGAATGCCCGTTTCCACATGATTTGGAGCCCAGCGGTTACCATTTGTATCCCGACCTCGGTATCATTGAAATCGTTGATCCGAAAACCGGTCGCGCGGTTCCTACCGGCCAGCCCGGCGAAATTGTTTTCACCCCGCTCGAAGCGCGCGGCACCGTGGTGCTGCGCTATCGCACCGGTGATTTCATTGACGGCGGACTGGTTTACGAACCGTGCCCGCACTGCGGCCGGACGCTGCCGCGCCTCGTCGGGAAAATTTCCCGCGCGTCCGAAATCAAGGAGATGCAACTCGACAAGCTCAAGGGCACGCTCGTGGATTTCAACCAGCTCGAACATGTTCTCGACGACGCCCCGCACATCGGCGCGTGGCAACTGGAATTGCGCAAGGCCGGCGATGACCCGTTTGACCTGGACGAACTTGTGCTGCACGTTTCCAAGACGGACAGCACGGCCGACCGGCAGCTTGATCATGAACTGCGGGAACGGTTTTACAACGAGGTTGAGCTGCATCCGAACCAGATTTTTTTTCACGACGCGGCGGAGATGCGCCGGTTGCAAGGCGTCGGCGTGGTGATCAAGGAGCAAAAAGTCGTGGACCACCGGCCGCGCGCGAATGGCGATGCGCCAAATGTTGCGGCGGTCAAACCTGAACTGGAAAAAACTTATGAACCTTGAACGACTGGTCATCGTGGATGGCGTCCGCACGCCGTTTTGCAAGGCGGGCACGGATCTCGCCGCGCTTGGCGCGGACGAGTTGGGCCGCATCGCCGTCAGCGCGCTGCTGACGCGCACGGATCTTGATCCCGCGCTCATTGACGAGGTCATTTTCGGCTGCGTGGCGCAACCGGCGGACGCCGCCAACGTCGCCCGCGTCATCGCCCTGCGCGCGGGCATTCCGCAATCAGTTCCCGCCGTCACCGTTCATCGCAACTGCGCTTCCGGCTGCGAAGCCATCACGCAGGCACACGAAAAAATGCTCGCCGGTCGTGGAAAAATCTTTGTCGTCGGCGGTGCCGAAAGCATGTCGAACATTCCGCTGTTGTTCAATTTTTCCGCCGCCAAAAAATTCGGCCAGCGTGCGCGCGCCAAAAGTTTTCTGCAACGCGCCAAAGCCATCGCCGCATTTCGTCCGTCGGATTTCAAACCACGTATAGGACTGATGCTCGGCCTGACCGATCCGGTGTGCAACCTCAACATGGGCGAGACTGCCGAGGTGCTGGCGCGCGAATCCGGCATCAGCCGTGCGGTGCAGGACGTGTTCGCGCTGCAATCGCACCGTCGCGCCGCCGCCGCGCGCGGCAAGCTGGCCGAAGAAATCTGCCCGGTTTTTCAAGCCGACGGAAAAGTTGTCACGCTGGACAACGGCATCCGCGAAAGTCAGTCGCTTGATGCGCTTGCAAAACTGAAACCGCAGTTCGACCGCCGCAACGGCACGGTCACCGCCGGCAACGCTTCGCAGATTACCGATGGCGCGGTCGCCTTGCTCGTGATGAGCGAGTCGCGCGCAGCGGAGCTTGGTTTCACGCCGCTCGGCGCGTTGACCGGTTATGCCTACGCCGGCTGCGATCCGGTGCGGATGGGACTCGGCCCGGTTTTTGCCATCGCACAAGCAGAAGTGCAAACCGGACTCAAACTGGCTGACGCGGACATCATCGAGATCAACGAGGCGTTTGCCGCACAGGTTCTGGCCGTCATCAAGAGCGCGGCTTCGGATGAATTTGCGCGCGACCAGCTTCATCGCCACGGGCCGCTCGGCGAGATTCCAGCGGCGAAACTCAACGTCAACGGCGGTTCCATCGCGCTCGGCCATCCGGTCGGCGCAACGGGCGCGCGGCTGGTGCTGACGGCGTTGAAGGAACTGCAACGGCGCAACGCCAAACGCGCGCTGGTGTCGTTGTGCATCGGCGGTGGACAAGGCGCGGCGCTCTGGTTGGAAAGGATGTGACTTATGAACGTGTTGCAAAACAATCCAGAAATGACGGGCCAAACTGTCGCGCCTCCGTCTGTGCCAACACCATCGCCGGTGGTCGAGAAAACGGTTTATTTGGTCGCGCGCGAGGATGGAATCTGTCTGGTCATGTTTGACCGGCCGGGTTCGTCGGCAAACATTTTTGATCTCCGCACGCTGGACGAACTGGCGCAAGAACTGGAGTTCATCGAGCGCCAGACGGAACTCAAAGGCGTCATTTTCGTCAGCAACAAACGCTCGGTCTTCATTGCGGGCGCCGACCTCAACGCGATGCTCAAAGTCGCGTCATCCGACGATGCGCGCGTTCTAATTGAGCGTGGCCAAGCGGTGATGAACCGCATCGCGGCGCTCCCGATTCCCACGGTGGCGGCGGTTCACGGCGCGGCGGTCGGCGGCGGCTATGAGCTTTGCCTCGCGTGCGATTACCGCATTGCCTCGCCCGATCACGCGACGAAAATCGGTTTGCCTGAAACCAAAATCGGCCTGCTGCCCGGCTGGGGCGGCTCAACGCGCCTGCCGCGCCTGATCGGTTTGCCGAAGGCGCTGGACATCATTCTCGGCGGCAAAACCGTGCCGGCAAAACTGGCGTTGAAGCTTGGCATGGTGGATGAAGTCGCGCCCGCCGAATGTCTGGTCGCGGCGGCAGCGCGAAAAATTCAGCAAGGCAAACCGTGTCGCCCCGATCACTGGTTGACGAACAACCGCTTGGTCGCCGCGATCGTTGCGCCGCGCGTCCGTAAAATGATTTTGAAAAAAACGCGCGGTCATTATCCCGCCGTGATGAAGGCGCTGGATGTGGTGACGCGCGGTATTTCGCGGACGGTCGAGGCGTCGCTCGCGCTGGAACGCGACGGCATCATCGAGCTGATGCAGACGGACGTTTGCCGTAATTTAATCGGCGTCTTTTTCCTGCAAGAACGGGCACGGAAAAAAACTTTGTTCGTCACCGGTTCAGCCACCGAGCCAAAGCCCGTGGCACACACGGCGGTCGTCGGCGCAGGCGTCATGGGCGCAGGCATTGCGCAATGGATCAGCGCGCGGAAACTGCCGGTGATTTTGCGCGACATCAACACCGAGCAGGTGGCGAAGGGCATGGCGACCATCGCCAAACTGTATCGCGACGGCGTCAAGCATCACACGTTTACGGCGCATGAGGCGCGCGCCGGGATGGAGCGTGTGCATCCGGCACCGGCGGAGGTTCCATTGCATCACGCGGACATCATCATCGAGGCCGCGGTGGAAAATCTGGAGCTGAAGAAAAAGATTTTCCAGCGGCTCGACGAACTGGTTTCACCCGAAACGGTTCTCGCCACCAACACGTCGGCGTTGCCCATTTCAGAAATGGCCGCCAGCACGCGGCATCCCGAACGCGTCGTCGGCCTGCATTTTTTCAATCCGGTTCACCGGATGCAACTCGTCGAAGTCATTGCCGCGCGCCAGACCGCGCCGGAAGTCATCCAGCACGCCCTCAAGTTTGCGCAGCAAATCGGCAAGCTGCCCGTGGTCGTGAAGGACAGTCCGGGTTTTCTCGTGAACCGGATTCTTATACCGTATTTGATCGAGGCCGGAAATCTGTTTGAAGCGGGTGCGAAGGTTGAAGACCTCGATGAAGTGATGCTCGATTTCGGAATGCCGATGGGGCCAATGCGACTGCTGGACGAAGTGGGCTTGGACGTTTCGCTGCACGTCGCCGGGACGCTCGCCGCGCATTTCGGCGACCGCATGAAAGTTCCCGGTTGCCTTGGTAAAATGACGAGCGCGGGACTGCTTGGCCGCAAGAGCGGAGGCGGATTTTATCTGTATGAAAAATCGAAGGAGGCGAAACCAAATCCGCAGCTTTCCGTTTATGTGCAAAACCAGAAAGCCCGCGAGATTTCGCGGGAAGAACTTCAGGAGCGCATGGTTTTTCTGATGATCAACGAGGCTGCGCGCTGTCTCGAAGAGCAGATTGTCACCGACCCGGCGGACGTTGATTTTGCCATGATCATGGGCACCGGATTCGCGCCGTTCCGAGGCGGGCCGTTGCGCTACACCGACACCGTTGGCGCAGCCAGGCTCGTGGGAGCGATGAACCATCTCGTCGCTTCCGGAACGGCGCATTTCGAGCCGTGTAGTCTGTTGGCAAAAATGGCCGAAACCGGCGAAAAGTTTTATCCAAAAACTGAAAGGGTTTTATGAACACCATCCAAATCCCACCCGGAGAAACGCCGTCGTTGATTGACACGTCGAAGATGTCCACCGGCCAGCGCGCGGCGATGGAACTGACCGAGGCTGCCCGTGAACCTGACCACGCGCGGACTTTTGCCGGCGGCATGTTTATGGGCGAATTCAATTTGTCCACGGTGCATCCGTTTCCGGTTCAAAGCGTCGAGGACCGCGATCAAGGCGACGCGTTTATCAAGCAACTGGAAGTTTTACTTCGAGAAAAAGTTGATCCCGACGAGATTGATCGCACCGGCGAAATTCCGCAGCCGGTGATTGACGGACTCGCGCGGCTTGGCGCATTTGGAATCAAGGTTCCGACGGAATATGGCGGACTTGGTTTGTCGCAGACAAATTATTGCCGCGCGGCGATTTTGCTCGGCAGTTGGTGTGGTAATCTGACGGCGCTGATCTCGGCGCACCAGTCCATCGGCGTGCCGCAGCCGTTGATTTTGTTCGGCACCGAATCGCAGAAACACAAATACCTACCGCGCGTTGCCGGCGGCGAGATTTCGGCGTTCGCGCTGACGGAAGTGAATGTCGGTTCCGACCCGGCAGCGATGGCCACGCACGCCGAGCCGACACCGGACGGAAAATATTTCATTCTCAACGGCGAAAAGCTTTGGTGCACGAACGGCACGAAGGCGGGCGTGATCGTGGTCATGGCCAAGACACCGCCGAAAGCCGTGAACGGGAAATCGAAAGAACAAATCACCGCGTTCATCGTCGAGATGGACTGGCCGGGCATTGAAGTGCTGCACCGCTGCCATTTCATGGGCTTGAAGGCGCTCTACAACGGCGTCATTCATTTCACCGACGTTCGCGTGCCGGTGGAAAATATTTTGCTCGCCGAGGGCAAAGGCCTGCGCGTGGCGTTGACCACGCTGGACACGGGACGGTTGACGCTGCCGGCCGCGTGCGTCGGAGCGGCGAAGAGTTGCCTGAAAATATCGCGTGCGTGGGCCAATGAACGAAAGCAGTGGGGCGCGCCCATCGGTAAACATGCGGCCATCGCGGACAAACTGGCCCGGATGGCAGCGAACGTGTTTGCGATGGAATCCATGACACTGCTCGCCGCCAGTCGCGTGGATCGCGACAAACACGCGGACGTCCGGCTTGAAGCCGCGCTGTGCAAGTTGTGGGCGACTGAGGCGACGTGGCGGATCGTCAATGACGCTGTGCAAATTCGCGGCGGGCGCGGCTACGAAACAGCGGCGTCCCTCAAAGCGCGCGGCGAACCGGGTATCGCGCTGGAGCGGATGCTGCGTGACTGTCGCATTAACACCATCTTCGAAGGCTCAAGCGAGATCATGCGGCTGTTCATCGCGCGAGAGATGCTAGACCCACATCTCAAGGTCAGCGCGGCGGCGCTGAATTCGCAGTTGCCGTGGGCACGGCGGTTGGGCGCGGCGGCCAAAGCGGGACTGTTTTATTCAAGCTGGTATCCGAAACAATGGCTGCCGGGTGTGTTTCAAGTTTCAAGTTTCAAGTTTCAAGTTTGCAGAAGTCATCTGCGATATGTGGCGCGGACGAACCGGCGGCTGGCGCGGGCGATTTTCCACGCGATGCTGCGGCACGGCCCGAAGCTGGAGCGCGAGCAGATTTTGCTCGGCCGGTTCGTGGATATTGGCGCTGAGCTGTTCGCCATGACGGCGGTCTGCCTGCGCGGCGAACAACTGCAGCATTCCAAAGACCCAACTACCGGCGATCACAATCTGCCCGGTTTTATTGACTATTTCTGCAGCTCTGCGCGTCTGCGAATTGAACAGCATTTTCACGACTTGCACCACAACACCGATCCGGCGGGTTATCGCCTCGCCCAGAAATTGCTCGCGGATAAATTTGCCGTCCTTGAAAGCGGATTTGTGCAGGCAGAGGGCAACGACTGCAATTTGAATCCAACATGAAAAATTGCATTCGCTGGCTGCTTCAGATTCTGTTCCGGTTCCGCGCTTACGGATCGGACGTGCTGAAAACACCCGGGCCGGTGCTGTTGATTCCGAATCATGTCTCCTGGATTGACTGGCTGTTTCTCTGGGTTTGCTTGGATGAGGACTGGAAGGTCGTCACTTCGAGCACCGTGGCGCAGGCCAGTTGGCTGCATCGGAAGTTGATGGTCAATCGCTATACCTTTCCCATTGATGCCGGTTCACCTTACGCGGTGAAGCGCATGGCCGAATTTCTGAAAGGCGGCGGGCGGCTCGTGCTCTTCGCGGAAGGCCGGCTGTCGCGCACCGGCAGCTTGATGAAGCTTTTCGACGGCACCGGATTTCTTATTTTCAAAACGAAGGCGAAAGTCATCACGGCTTATCTGCGTGGTGCCGGCGGTTTGCCAGGTTCACCCAATCCGGACCGGAAACGATTTTTTCCAAAAATAACCGTCCATTTCAACGCCACGCCGGCTCCGCCCCAGTTGGGGAATGACAGCACCGGTCATATGCGGTTGCGGCTGACCGGCTGGCTGCGCGACCAGTTGGTGCGGCAGCAATTCGAGGTCGAGCTGGCTTTCGGCCCGCAGCATGTCCTCGCCGCAGTGATGGCGCGCGCCCGCAAAAAACCGGGACAGATTATTCTCGAAGACGTAACGCATCAGACACTGACCTATCGGAAGCTGATGACGGGGGCCAGCCTGTTGGCGCACGCCCTGCGTTTTTCGATTGCGAATGACGAGCGGGTCGGGTTGTTGCTGCCCAACGTCAACGCCACGCCCGTGGTGATCCTCGCGTTGTGGAGGCTGGGCAAAGTGCCAGCCATGCTGAATTTCTCTTCGGGCACATCCACCATGCTGGCGTGTGCGGAACTGGCCGGGCTGAAACACATCGTCACTTCGCGCGCCTTTCTGGAGCGGGCCAAGCTGAACGCGGATGATTTTCTGAAAGCGGGCATCTGCCTGATTTATCTCGAAGATTTGCGATCCGCCATCACCCGCCTGCGAAAAATATTCACGCTGCTCCGGCAGACTTTCATGCCCCCAAAATCAATCCGCAGTTTGCCTGCCGCCGGCTCAACAGCCGTGATTGTTTTCACGAGCGGGTCGGAAGGCGTGCCCAAGGGCGTCGAGTTGACGCACCTGAATCTCCTCGCCAACATCCGCCAGATGCTGGCCGTCACGGATTTGACCGGGCGCGACCGCTTCTTCAACTGCCTGCCGCTCTTTCACAGCTTTGGGCTCACGGTGGGGACGTTGCTGCCGCTGGTGCGTGGCATTTTTACCTTCCTTTATCCGTCGCCGTTGAATTACCGCATGGTGTCGGCGCTGCTCTATGAAAGCGACTGCACCGTGTTCTTCAGCACGAACACTTTTCTGAACGGCTATGCGCGCAAGGCGCATCCTTATGATTTTCGCAGCCTCCGGTATCTGTTCGCCGGCGCGGAGAAGTTGCAGGCCAACACCGCGCTGGTCTGGTCGCAGAAATTCGGCGGGCGCATCCTCGAAGGCTATGGCGCCACCGAATGCGCGCCCTGCCTGAGCGCCAACACACCGCTGGAGGCGTGTTCCGGATCGGTGGGCCGGCTGCTGCCCGGCCTCGAATACAAGCTGGAGCCGGTCGAAGGTGTGGCCGANNTTGAACGCCGAGGCCAACGCGAAGTTCCAGGCGCTCGGCGGCTGGTATGATACCGGTGATATAGTGAGCGTGGATGGCGACGGCTATTTGCATATTCTCGACCGGGTGAACCGCTTTGCCAAGATAAGTGGCGAGATGGTGAGCCTGACGGCGGTGGAGGACGCCTTGGCGGGAGCTTTTCCGCACTACGGCCTGCATTGCCAGATCGCTGTCACCACCCGCCGGGATGAAAAGAAAGGTGAAGCGCTCATCGCGGTGACCAACGAACCCAGGCTCACCTTGGGCGAAATTCGAGCCGCCATCCAAGCCAAGGGGTTGACGAACCTGAACGTCCCGGGCGAACTGAAAGTCGTGTCGGAGATACCCAAGCTCGGCACCGGCAAAATCAACCACCGCGAACTGCAAGCCTAGGGCGTGTTAACATTAAGGTGTAAGGCTTCAAAAATGAGGACGGAGACAATCAAGCCAACAAAGAGAACATCCAGTTTTGCCATCGGCATGACACCCGGAGCATCGTTGATGCGTTCGTCCGATTCGCCGCCTGTGCGGTCGCGGCGGCTCGGCGTGAGACGCCCCGACCGATTCAATGGCGCAAATTTTTTACTATAAGGCGACTTCGAGCGCACTCTTTCGCCGGAGTAAATCCTTTGGCAGCTTCATACACTCCGACGACATCCAATGCCGAGTATCATAGAAGATCCAGGCCCTTCAGATTAAATTTTACGCGCTCGCGTCGCAGGTCCTCCGGATAACGGATGATAAGCACTGGCGAGTTTTGCACGGGCGTATCACCGTCGGCAAAGCCGTATCCCTGCACATTCACCGTGCGGGTGGTTTCCCCGCCTTTGGTGCTGGAATTTCGATCCGAAGAATAGCTGTTAAACTGGTCGTTGCCGGGAATTTTGGCGCGCACTTCCAATCGCCTAACGGTGGACGGCCCCTTAAGCCGCACCTCAACATGCAACTGGCCGTTCTTGGCGGAATACTTCACGATGGCCAGTTTTGTCCCCGGCAGCACGGCAGCTAAATCGAGATCATTGGTCGCGTTTTCCTGAAGGTTGGTGAGTGTCATTTCCTTCCAGATGCCAGCGGTGGTCGCCACAGCCTCGGCGGAAATCGTGTCAATAGACTGCGCATCCGGCTGGGGCAATTGTAAATGGAGTTGGACCTGCAATGCACTGGTATCCTGCGAACCGCCTGAAAAAGTCTCCGTCGAAACATCTTCACCCGCCTCCGCTTCCGCCACCACCACGGAACGGCCCTTGTCGTCCACCGCCGTAAGCACGCGAATGTCGCTCACGGATTGCAGCGTGCGGCCCTTCGGCGCAAACAGCTTGGCGTTCACGACGGCACCGGCTTGGGACTCAATGGAATTGCCATTCTGGCTGAAATATTTTTCCCCGCCGGGAAAAACATGAAGCATCGTCGTGGTGATGCTCTGGGCCTCGGCCACAAAACCCGGCCCGGCGTCGGTGATGGGCAGTTCATCGCCCGTCGAGTCGGGATGCCGTCGGGAGCGGAAGAGTTTTTTTGATTCGAGCGGCTGGGCCAGTTTGAGTCCGCCCGCCTCGGCGGTGATGACCGTGGGCGCGGCATAAAGTTTCATCATCGCGTCCAGCGACTCGTCTTTTTTTCCGTCCACCGCCAGCCAGGTGGCGTTGGTTTCTGTCGCGGGGAATCCGCTGGAAACCACCTTGCCGGGGAAAACCAGTTTCAATCCGGCCTGCATGCCGCTCAATTTCCATTCGGAACGGGCGGTTTTCTGGTAGCGCTCCATTCCCGTCCGCGGCGTGAGCGTCAGGCGGAGGAGGCTGTTGGTGTCGGTTTCAAACCGCGCATTTTCAAAATACACGCCACTCTGGTTCCAAATGGCATAACTTTCCTTGAGCATGTCTTCGATGGATGCAAACGTCTGACTGGTAGTGATGGTGACGGTGTCTTTTTTTACTTCCACGTTGAACTTCTGGCCGGAATTTTCCACGCTTTCTTCGGCGCGTTCATTCACCGAGTCGGTCATTTTTTTTGTGAGTTCCTCGTCGGTGAACGGCTTGGCTTCGGCGGCACCGTTGGTTGCCGACAAGTCTGCATCCGCCGGCGGTGCTTCTTCGCCCCCGCCTTCAGACATTTTCCGGTAACGCTCCATCACCCGCAACTGCTGCTCCGCCGCCACCCGCGATTCAACCGTCTCGCCGGTGAACAAGCAGCTGCCATCGGCCTTGATGGTCAGCACCGAGTGTTGCTCCGTTCCGCCTTGATACAACTGCGCGGCTGCCGTTCCGTTCCAAGTCATCACCGCCGCAAACACGGCGGGCACCAGCAGCCATTGAATTAATGATTTCATATCAAAGTTCCTTTCCGGGTTTTATTTTGTGAGCGCGACGTGTTCCACCAGAATCGGCACCGTCACCGATGCGCCGCCGCCGCTGGCCGCCAGCGCCAGCGACAAGGGTGGTTGTGGTTTTCCCGCGACCATGATCTGGCACGAGCTCTCTTCGCCGCCGCCAGAGTCCTGCTGCTGAAGAAACGTCGGCCACGGTTTGCCGTCGGCATCAAACACCTGCGCATCCGTCAGCGTCGTCTGCGTGCCTTTCACCTGCAACGAGAGCACCGTCATGCCACTTTGAACCATGCCCATCTGCACGGATAAAGACAGGCCGAGGTCGGCGAGCGCGGCGCTGTTCAACGACTTTTCTGATGCATCGAAGCCGCCACCACCCCGCATTTTTGTTGCATCGATAATCCATTTTGCCGGCACCGCGTTCGTCACCTTCACCACCTGCTGCGAACCGCCAAAATATTGCAGACTGATGGAGCCTTTGATGCGGGCGATTTCGTTGATCTTCCAATCCGGCGGCCGGAAGGCAATTGTCACCACATGCTGCTGGACATGGTTGGTTTCGCTTTCTTCTTCATCCTCGTTCTCATTTCCCGAATAGCGGCTGTGCATCGAAAAACCGCGTTGTTCATCATCGGCCGCCGGCTTGAGGTCGTTACCCTTGGCGTCCACCGCCTCGTCCAGTTTCGGCTCGCCCCATTTCGGCGGCGCGAGTTCCTGCGGAATCATCACCGTGCCGGTTAATTGGGCCGCACTTTCCTGCGCGCCTCCTCCTCCGCTCAAATCCAGTGTCCGCGTCACAGACAATCTGTAAGGCACAAACTTCGCGGCGGCAGCAATCTTGTTGGTATCCACCGTGGTTCCGTTGTCCGTGCTGGCACCGGCAGCCAGTTCGGTGAACGGCAGCAGTCCCATCCGCACCGGCGAGACCGGCGACATTTTCAATCCGTCCGCCGGGCAGCTTGCTTCGGAGACCATCGAAAGCTGCCGGGCAAAATCATCGGCGTCCTTGCACTTTGCGCGTTCCACGATCCAGATGGCTGTCTTGCCATCCTTCGAGCCGTTGGCCGTGGCGATTCCATTTGGCAGTGTCACGCGGAACTCAGCGCGCATTTCGCTTTTTTTCTTTTGCAGGTCGGCGAGACCAGGAACCATCCCGATGCCCATGCCGTTGTCGTCCTTCATTTCGGCATACCTCGCGGCGGCTTCCATGCCGCTGACGGCTTTCACCAAAAGCGAGCCCCCCGCGATTTTCACCGACAGTTGATGGGCGCGGCCATAGGGGCTGGCCAGCAGCGCGTTGATGTTTTTGAATTCCGCCTCGATGACCGTCGTCACGTCACCGTTGTCCGCCTTTTGCTGCTTCACGTTGACGGTGAAATCTTGTCCAGGGAAAAATTTCCGCGCCTCGGTTTCACTGGCCGGTGGATAAATGACGGCCCCACCGCCCAGGGCGTTCATCTGGCCGCCCATACCTTCCGACAATTCGGGCGGAAGGCTGCTCTGCGTTTCGATCCGCACCCGGCCGGAGCCGTCGGCATTGATCGTGAGTTCGTCCTTGGTTTTGATGCAGCCGCACAGCAAGGCCAGCAGTAGCCCAAGAGTCATTGTTTTTAGCATATTGGTTTTCTTTCTTTAATCTATGACGGACGAGGAACTGCCCGTGCTCCGGATTTTTTTGTTGATGTCCAATCGCAATTGCCGGGCGTCCGGTCCCGACATCCCCTTCAAAGCCTGCAAAAACTTGCGCAATTCAGACTCTTCGCGCTGGCCCGCTGCCATCTGCTTCAAGACCGGTAGATACTTGATGTCGCGGCTCAACGCAATTCCTGTCAACAGCGCATCCGCATCGCTCCGGTCATTATGGGAATTCGCTGACGACCATTGTGCCGCCAGCCGGTCCACACCGTCAAATTCGCCATGCTGCGCCAGCAGCAGGACGAAGGCGGCGGATGACTCTGCCGGGGCTGCGGCGAGACGTTCTCTGGCCGGTTGCAAATAAACCGGTTTGCTGTCCAGAGTCGTCAGCGGCCGTTCGTCGTTCTGGTTGTAAGACTGGCTGCGTCCGCCGTGGACATTTTCATACTCGAAATAGTTCATGTCATCCATCAGCCCGGCAGCCTGGCGGATTTCCGGCTCCAGCAGCGCCGTGGCCGCCGCCGTGGCCACCACTAGATTGGTTTCACTCAACAATGGTGCCAGATGTTGTTCCAACGCCGGGCGATCCTTTGTGTTTCGCGCAATTGCCTTGATGCCCGCCGCCTGCACCCAGGGATTTGGATCGGCGATGGCCTTTTCAAATACGGCCTGGCTCCCGGTGGCATCGGCGCGCAGTCCCAAGGAAAACACCGCCGCTGCCCGCCACGCCGCGTTGGTGGATTCGACCAATGTCAGGGTGACCGCCTTCATGCGGTCGGTTTCCGTCCACAACGACCACCGGTGATTCTCGCGATACTCATAATCGTAACCGGCGAGCAGTTCTAGGCATTCTGACAAGACCAAGCCGTTTGCGGATTCCAGAGCCGCTTTGAATCGGGCCGGATCCAACAAATAGTCCGAGACCTCGGGCTGGCACCGTCCGCTCTGGCTTGCCGCCATGGCAAACCGGACTGGCGAGGCCGACAATTTTTCCAGCACCGGACGGCCCTCGGGCCAAGGCAGTTTTGGCACGATCAATTCAACCGCCGTCAATTCCGCCTGCCGGTTAAGCCGGCCTGCGTCCGACAGATTATTGGTGTTTTCCAAGGCCGTCAGCAGCAGCGGCAAATCGGCCTTGGCGTCGCCAGTGGCATAATCGGCGGCCGCCAGATTCCAATCCGGGGCCGGCCCCAAACGCTGCAATATCGCCGAGTGCCAGGCGGCGGTTTGTGTGGCGCTGGCAATCGGCTGGTTGGTTTTGGCGGCGGACGACGAAAAATACACGGTCGAGCTCGCCGAACCGCCGCGATCCGCGTTCAAAATACGCAACACCACATTTGCCGCCGCCAAGCGGGTCTCGCGGTCCTCGTCGGCGAGCAACGGTCCAACCAGCGGTGCCGCCAGCTTGGGCGAACGCCGGCCCAGAACTTCAGCCGCGCTGCGCCGCAGCCGCGGATCTGGCGCGGCGACGGCCTGTGCCAGCATCGGCTTCCACCCTTCATCCGTCTGCTCATTTTCCGAAACGCCGCGGCGCAAAAACGCGTTGAGGATGGCCACCCGCGCCTCGGTCGTGCCGGAGTCATACAGCTTGGTGATGGCCTTGACGGCTTCATCTGATCCCGATTCCAGCATCATCTCGACCATGTCGCCTTGCAGGCTGGGCAGTCGCTCACCCAACTTGATGAGTTGCTCCGGCTCCGGCGCGGCGTGCAGTTGGCCCAATGCCGTCAGCGCGCTTTTCACAACAAAACCGTCGTTATCGGCCAGCAACTTCTTCAAGTCATCGGCCAATTTCCCGACGCTTAACTTCCCGGCGATTTCCGCCGCGGACGCGCGGACGCGCCAGCGCGGATCGGCCAGACAACGTTTCAATCCCGTCGTGATTTCGGCCGGCAGTTCCTTCTGCGCGCGGCCATACGACTCGCGGGCCTGCGTCTCTTCCAGCGCCGAGAGCGCGGTGCAGGCCACCACTTCGTCGGGATCGCCCGTCGCCGCCAGCAACGGCTGGACGGCGGCGGCGCTTTTCGTGTGGCCCAGCGCCTGCGCGGCGGTCATCCGCAGATTGCTGTCGGGGGACTTGAGCAGCGTGGTCAGCGCCGGGATGGTGTCGCCCCCGCCCAGACTGGACAGGGCACGGATGGCACTTTCCACCACCAGCGGATCCGGATCGCTCGCGAGTTCGGTCAAGCCGCCGAGGGCTTCGCGCCCGATGTGTCCCAACCGCTCTGCCACCGCCTGCCGCTCCGAACTTTTTCCGCGCGCCAGCACGCGGCGGAGGCCGACGCTTTGCTGTTCAATCGAGTCGGGCACGAGAATCGTCCAGCGCACATCCTCCAGCAAACCGAGCGAGCGCTGGTCGCCGTTTTTTTCTGCGCGCTTGACCGACTCGCGCAGGGCCGGCAATGCATCGGGTCCCATGCGGACCAGCGTGGTCATTGCCGCCGTGCGCCGCACCGGATCGTCGCTGCGCAACTGTTCCAGCGCCGCCTTGACGGAATTTTCGGAAAACGAATTCGTCGCGGACGTTGCGGATGCCGCCGGAAGCCTGCCGGTTTCCGCCCACCATTTTTTCAGGGCGACCACCGCGTTACTCATTTCCGCCGGTGACTGCCACGGATCCACCGGCGTTATGTCCGGAGCCAGTCGTTGCAACAGTTCGGTCGCAGCAATCCGCTCGCCGAGATAAGGGTTGCCGACCGCCTCAATGAGCGACGGCAGGGCCTTTTCGCGCTGGGCGAGCAGAATTTTCCCGGCCTGATCGCGGTTGGCAGGATCGGTGTTGCCGAGCAACTCCACAAGTTTTTGGATTTCATTCGTGCCGAGATTGTCTGCCGCCGCTTGCTTGATGAGTTCGCCAAATTGTGCGCCGGGCGCGGTTCCTTCCCATTGGCCGGCCGCGGCGCGGGCGCGTCCCGTCTCCAGCCACAACGTCAGTTCGATGGCCTTCATGAAACCAGTCTGGCGCGAAATGATTTTTCCGTCGGGCGTCAATAGGATCAGCGTCGGCACGGCTTCGACAGCGAAGTCGCTGGCCATTTTCTGGTTCGCGTCTATGTCTACATCCGCGACGTGCAGCGGACTTTCCTGCCGGGAAAATTCCGCCGATGAAAGCGTTTGGCTTTTCAGGAGTTTGCACGGTCCGCACCATTCCGCGCTGAAGACCAACAGCACCAGCGACTGGTCCGCTGCCGCCGCGTCCGCCGCAGTCTGAAACGACGAATGAAACACCGGTGCCACGACGGTGGCCGGTGCCGCCGCGCCGAGGGCGCACACCGCGAGCAGCGCGGCGGCGAGCCGGAGCATTTTTGGATGACGTTTCCAGTTCATCATTGCAGCAGCGCGTAGGCGAGGATGTTTGCGTTCACCTTCTGGCTGTTTTTGATTTCATTGCCGCCGCAGCAGCAGCAGCCGTGCATCGTGCCGGTGTCATTGAGTCCGTCGGGCGAATAGACGAGCACAATCTTGCCGTTGAGCGTCAGTCCATAAAGCTTGGCCACGCCGCCGTGGCTCATGTCGAGCTGGGTCACGGGGAAAACCGTGCGAAAAATCGGATGATCCATCGGCGCCTCGGCGAGCTTCTGATTTGGGAAAAGCGCCTCCACCTCGTGCGCAAACGAGTCGCCCCATTCCTGGCTGCTGCAGCCGGCACTGGCGAGCAGAAAGCCGCCTTTCTCCAGATATTGCTTGAGGTTTTTCCGCTCGTCGTCCGTGAGCGTGAACGCGCCTTCGCCAGTGATGACGGCGAAGGGAAAATGAAATACCTCTTTTTCCGCCAGCTTCACCGGCTTGAACTTGCGCGACGTGTTGATGCTCGTCTCGCTGGCGACTGTGGAAAGAAACACTTCGCTGAAGCACACCGAACTTTTGGTGCCGGCATAGATCAGGTTGGCGCACTCGACGGATTCACCGGCGGGCTCGTTGGCTGAACTGACCGGTAGAACGGCGAGAGCCAGCATGGCCAAAACACCGAATGCCTGAAGCGGTTTCATTTTTCGTTTTCCTTTCCAGATTCCGCCATGACGCGGAAATATTCGCCAACGAGATCGCGGTAACGCAGCGGGAATTTTGCATCCGGCTGAAGCCGCACATGACCCTGCGCTTCATTGGGCAGCGGCTCCGTGTCCGGCTCGTTGCCGTTGAGGATGTCTGCGGAGCGCCCGCCTTGTCCGCCAGTGTCGCCGCGGTCACCGGCCTGTTCGCCCGCCAGTTCCACGTTCGGGCCGTAAAGCGCCACGTCCTCATTGAACAACCCGTAGCCGTCGCGGCCGCCCTGGCCGTTGCCGGAATTCAGCGCGGCCATGATTTGCTGGAGCGTCCCGCCGAGGCCGGGCTTGCACAGCTTCGGCGCAAAATGCGCGGTGGAACACTGCTGCGCCTGGTCCCCAAGGCCGTTGCATCTGCCGATGAGCTTGGCCATTTCATCCGCCGCCGTCTGCGCCAACGCGTGACCGGTCATCGTGTCTGGCTCCTCCAGCGTCTTCACCGCGTTGGTCAAATAGTCTTCGATTTTTGCGCCCGCAACGGCATGGATAAAATTGTTCACGTCATCGCGTAAGGGATCAAACTGCGCGTCCGCCGGCACTTTCGCCAGCAGCTCCGGCAATTGGCCGAGCAATTCGTGCAGTGCCTCACCAATTCGCTGCTGCTGATGGGTCAGTTCCTGAACCTCCATCTGTTCGAGTCGCGACAACGCGTTGGTCTTGTCCGCAAACCGTCGCAGCAACTGCGCCAGTGCCGCCTGCTGCTGCGCCTGCTTGACGAACGTATCCGCTCGCGACACGACGCTCACGACCGATGCGATTTGCTGCGCGGGCTGCTCCACCTGCTCATCCTGCGTCTTGGCCATCTGCGTCAGCGCTTCGCTCAATTCCTTTAACTCTTTTGAATCAGGCGCGCCGCCGCCGAGTGCCTGTTTCAATTTTTCAGAAATTTCACCGAGTTTTGATTGCTGCTCGCCAAGCGCGGCGCGGAAGGAGTTTTCCACATCGAACATCACCGGCTCCTGCATCAGCTTGCCGAGCGCCTCGTTGTATTTCGCGAGTTGTTTCGCCAGTTCCTCCGCTTCGGCGCGGGCCGATGAATCGGCGCGTTCCGCCTGCACCGCCGCGTGGCGCGAATGTTCCGCGAGCCGGCGCATCCAGGCATCCAGCTTGAAATACTCCTCGAACAGCGCCTTCCGCGCGGCGGCCTGGCGCAACACAGTTTCGTATTGTTCCTGCGAAATAATCTGCAGCTTGAATGTCCGGCTGAAAGTCACGTTCGGGCCGGCGGGATAATTGTCCGCCGCCTCGAAATAATACTCAATCACATCGCCTGGATGCACCCCGAGCTTGTCCAACTCGAACACGCCGGACGCCTCGACCGACTGCGGGCCGTTTTTGAGCGCGAGTTGCATATTGAACGGCCGCTCAATGGACTGATTGTGGCTGCGGAGCCAAACAACACGCGAAACCGCATAATCGTCCTCCGCCCGCACGCGCACCGGCACGCGGATGTCCGGCGTGGCCACGGCGTCACGGCCCGGTTCCAAAACAAAAATCTTCGGCGGCCGGTCCGGCAGAAGGTTGAAGCGCCCGCGCTTTGCTTCCGCGCAATCCAAATCGCCCACGTCGCGCACGGACAAATCAAACACCACCGCCTGTCCCAGCGTGAACGCGCCAGTGACCACGGTGTTTTGCACCTCCGGCAGAAGCGGGATTTTGACCGCCTTGCCGCCCAAAACCGGCGTCAATTCGAGCACGCCGGATTTCAGCGGGCGGTTGCTCGCCACGCGGAACGCCACGCGCGTGCCTTCCGGCAGCGACTGCGGCTCATCGGATAATTTCCCCGTGTGCGCCGGCTTGCCGGTGTGGTCGGGAAAAATTTCGGCGACTTCCACCATGGTGATTTGCGGCGTATAACGGATGCCCACGGAAAAACGCCGGCTGCGCGCCGTGCCGTCGGTCACAAAGCAGTCGGTCGGCTCGCGCAAATTGACGAGCGTCTGGAAAAACGATTTGTCCGGCGCGAGGAACATGATGGCGCGCGTCTCGTTCGTGCCGGATTTGGCGACGAGCCAAAGTTTGTCCACCGGCATCCCGCGCGTCACGGCCCGCACCTCGACTTGTCCGCCGTAAAGCACTTCCGCCTTGTCCGTCTTCACGTCAATCCGCAGCCGGCTGTAAGGCGGGTGGTCGCCGTGGGCATCGAACAAACGCGGCAGCACGGTTTGAATCAAATCGCTGTTCAGCAGCAGCAGCGCCAGCCACGCCAGCAAAACACCGCCGAGGAAAACGCCCGCCCGCTTGAGTCCACGGCGAACCACCGGCCATGCGTCCAGATTCTTGGCTGATTGCCGTCCAAGCTCGATAACTTGGCGGCGAAAGAATTCTTCCGTCCCGCTCGCGCCGGATTTTTCCGCAAGCTGGACGGCATTAATCAGCCGGTTGCCCAGCGCCGCGTCTGACTGTTCAAACAGCCGCGCCAGCCGCGCTTCAGAGAGCCGCCGCCATTCGAGAAAACCCGCGCCCAATGCGGTGATAAATGCCATGCCGAGCAGCCACGGCACGGCGGCGCGCAATTGCTCCGGCAGTTCCAGCGCCGCGTCGGACAGCACCAACGCGAGCGCCAGCCCACCCGCAACCGCGAGCGCCGCGAGCCCGACCCGCAACGCCAGCCAGCCCGCGAAACGGGACCGCACGTGATGGAGAACTTGGAAGTTCACAGCAACCCCTCCCGCCGCCGCAGCCACCATTCGGCACCCAGCAGCGCAAAAATTCCGCCCAGCACCCACCAGCGGTCCCACGCGGGATGCCGCCGGTGCGACAGTTCGCGAGCCGCGTCCCAGCGCCGGACAATTTCCGGCAACCGCGCCACGTCCTTCGCGGCAACAACCGCGCCGCCGGAAATTTCCGCGAGCCGGCGCATCGTTTCCGGATCCGCACTCAGCTCGCGCTTTTCCACCGAGGCGCTGACGACCTCGATGCTCTGCGAAAGTTCAGCCGGCTTGCCAACGTTGTTTTGTAATGTCACGGTGTAAGTTCCCGGCGGGAACGGCCCGGCTTCCGCGACGAACGATTCGCCGCGCGCCCGCGGCTCAACCCCGGTGGTCTTGCCATTGCCGCTGATGACGAGATGCGGCTGATAAATCGCGCGATCCAGATTCCGGGTGGAGATGAGAAATTGCATCGGCTGCTCGCTGTTGTAATAACGCCGCGCACTTGTCAGCGCAACGTCCGAGCCGGGCAAAAATTCGCTGCCGCCGAGCAGCCATTGCAGCAGCGAAACCCAGAAGCGCTGGTAGGCGATTTCGCTTTCGTCCTGGCCGCTCTCGCGAAA